>CAYLLD010000114.1:0-9104 GCA_964384315.1 uncultured Rhodobacterales bacterium
TGAAAGGTTGAGCAAACTCTACATTAAAACGAGGGAAGTTTCGGGGGGCAGGTCACCTGCTATCGGGCGATTGCTGGCTGGCTCTAGCGAATTCATGATGCTGTCTGATGCGGTGTTTTTAATCGCGACGCTTTGGATGATTTCAATGACGTGGGCCGGGGAAGGTACCTGGGCTTTGGTATTTTTGGTGCCATTGCTGACCTACAGACACTGGACGCGCCTGAAATAGCGGCATTTATGACTGGTCAAATGGGGGATCTTTTTATTGAAACACCCAAAGACCTGCAGGCTTCCTTGCGAGAGAGCCGAAAACTAATGGCTGATGGGCTATACCCAATATTGGATTACTATTGCCGCGACAATAGTTGGCGGCCGACAGTTGTAGTCCTGATGGCCATGGCGCGACGGGTCTATTTGGATCTGCGCGGATTTTCTAAAGCAAACATGGGCGTTCGATATGAGATAGACGAACTCGCCGCGCGCGTGTCTGGGTCGGCAATTACGGTGATTTACGATGAAAGCACTGATATCGAGCTTGGGCGTAAATTGGTAAAACAAGCATGGGCGCAAAGGGGCTCGGTTGATAATCCGCCCGACACGCTGACCTTTGCGCAACTGCCTAAGTAACGCTTCACAAGAACTAAGGTGGGAACCGACAGCCACCACCGCGCTAATTTGGCCTCTATTCGGCTCTTGCTTTGCACAAGTACAAAGAGCGCATATAAACCGTTGCAAACCGCACGAGCAGTGCAAAAATGGCAGAATAAGATCGGACAAATCATGTCACTAAAACCATTTTTTCTGGGCGCTTTTATCGCCGCTGCTGGTATGGCGGCGGCCCATGAGGGGGCGACCGGGATTGTGAAAGAGCGCATGGATGGGATGAAATCCATGGGCAAGGCGCTTAAATCAGTGGTGGCAACGGTGACCTCTGGCGAAAATGATGCACAAGTGATTGCCGCAGCGGCGCAGGTGTTTTCTGATCAGGGCGGGATGGCGCTGGTTGAGCGGTTCCCGCAAGGTGAGACCTCGATGGTTTCTGAGGCAGCACCGTTGATTTGGGAAGAACCGGGCGCATTTGCGGACCTAGCGATGGACTTGCAGGACTTGGCGGGTTTGCTGGCTGCAAGCGCCTCAGATGCAAGCATTGCGCCCGCCGAGGTGGTGGCGCGCATTGGCGATAACTGCAAAGCCTGCCACAAGGATTTTCGCATTAAGAAGTGATGGGATAAATCTCGCATATGTCGAGATAGCCCCATCACACTGGATAGCCTTGTCGCTCTGGTGATAATCCACAAAACCCATCTTGGTATAAAGCGCTAAGCACCCTAGTGGATTAGCCCCCCTAGTGAGGGCGCGATCGATGGTATTTGCGAAGACTTAGAGTGGCTTTGCCATTTGCATTTTGGCAAAAAATTCAGTATAAATGCCAAAAGGCAATATCAGGACCCTATCAATGCCCCAGTTGCACCCGGTTGAGAACACCCCGTTTCAGACTGCCACGCAAGAGATCAGCGATACAGAAGGCGCGGCCATGGCGCGCGCTGTGGTCAATCTATTTCGCCGCTGGGATATCACCGATGCTCAGGCCTCGGTTTTGCTCGGCGGCCTGTCGCCGCGCACTTGGGCCCGTTGGAAAACCGGCGAGCCGGGCCGCATTCCGCGCGATCTGAAAAGCCGTCTGTCGAACCTGATGGGCATCCACAAAGCGCTCAGGATTATCTTTACCGAAGCTGAGCGTAGTTATGCTTGGATCAAACGGCCCAATGACGCCTTTCGAGGGACGCCCGCGCTTGAGGTGATGCTGGGGGGTGACCTGACCGATATTATGCGTGTGCGCCGATATCTTGATACTGTGCGGGGCGGCTAGGCTTTGCCCGCGCTACCTGCCGAGCCACCTGTAAAACGGGTCAACTGGCCAAAAACGCATCGGATCATTCGGTCCCGTTTCCCCCCGATTGACCTGTTCGAAGACATCGCCGATCCCGCTGATTGGGATGCAATCCTATCCGCCGAGACCAAGACCAATCCACGGATTGCCGAAACCATTGGCATGCTCGATCTTGTGCCACCCGAACGGCGGATTGCCGGAGAGGGCGCCTCTTGGGCCATGGCCCCTTTCACCCATACCTCAACCGATCGCCCAAGCCGTTTTACCGACGGGTCATTTGGTGTGTATTACGCGGGGGACCGGATCGAAGTGGCGCTGTTTGAAACCATGCACCATCACGGGAACTTCATGGCCTCAACGGCGCAAGAGCCCGGTTGGGTATCCGATTTTCGTGAACTGATCGGGCGTCTCGATGCTGACCTGCATGACATCAGCAACAGTCCTCAATCGGAGGATGTTTACGGGGCGGTTTATGACGGGGCCGATTACGCGATCTCGCAAAAGCTGGCCGCGCGGCTTCGGGATCAAGCCTCAAGTGGTATCCTCTACAAAAGTGTCCGTTATCCCGAAGGCCTTGCGGTGGCGCTGTTTTGGCCCGACGTTGCAGGCATTCCGACCCAAGGTCAGCATTTCTCGTATTATTGGGATGGCGAGGCGGTCTCGAAAGTGAGAAATCTGAATACGGGCGATGTGTTTTCGGTCATCGAGTGATCACAAAGGGCCAAGGGCATGAAAATCGACAATAAAACCGCCCGCGCTTTGTGGCTGACGTCCCATGGGCTTGCGCAGACCCCGACCGGCCCGCTTGATACCGCGGCTCTGATCGAGCGCCTCGGGTTTGTGCAGCTCGACACGGTTCAGGTGATCTCGCGGGCGCATCATCATATCCTGTGGAGCCGCAATCAGAATTATCGCGAACCGATGCTGGACCCGCTGTTGCGGCCAAAGCGGCAGGTGTTTGAGCATTTCACCCACGACGCATCGGTCCTGCCGATGACGTTTTTGCCCCTGTGGCAGCGCCAGTTTCAGCGCAAAAAGGCGCAAGTGGCGCGCTCAAACTGGTTTGGTAAACACCTCGACCCCCAGCTGATCGACGAGGTGACCCGCCGCATCACCGAAGAAGGCCCGCTGTCGACCAAGAGTTTCGACACCAAGACCCGCGGCAAGAAAGAGATGTGGCAGCGCCCGCCTCATAAAATGGTGCTCGATTATCTGTGGTACGCGGGCGAACTGGCGACCTGTCACCGTGAGGGGTTCACGAAATTCTATGATCTGGGTTCCCGCATATTTCCGCAGGATGTGCCCCAGCTCAGCGATCAAGAGCAGATCGACGGGCTGTGCCGCGCGGCGCTTGAGCGGATCGGTTTTGGCACGTTGACCGAGCTGCGCAAGTTCTGGGACGCTTGCGATCTGGGCGAGGTCAAAGCCTGGGCCGCCCGCGATGCGGCGCGTCTGACCCCTGTGGAAATTCAAGGCGCCGATGGCAGTTGGACCGACGCGCTGGCCTGCCCCGACATAGAGGCGCGGATCGCACAGCTAAGCGCCCCGACAAAGCGGCTGCGCATCCTCAACCCCTTCGATCCAGCCATCCGCGACCGCAGCCGCCTCGCGCGCTTGTTCGGTTTTGACTACACGGTGGAAATGTTCGTCCCCGCCGCCAAGCGCAAATGGGGCTATTATGTCTACCCCCTGCTAGAGGGTGATCAATTTATCGGGCGGATCGAAGCCAAGGGCGACCGCAATGCGGGCAGTTTGACCCTATCGCGGGTTTGGACCGAAACCGGGCAACCCCTGAGCGAAAAGCGAAGCGCGAAGCT
Organism: uncultured Rhodobacterales bacterium; assembly: GCA_964384315.1. Classification (GTDB taxonomy): domain Bacteria; phylum Pseudomonadota; class Alphaproteobacteria; order Rhodobacterales; family Rhodobacteraceae; genus CAYLLD01. The sequence continues at coordinate 3,709 of CAYLLD010000114.1, forward strand.
TGATGCGGAATTGGCGCGGCTGGCCAAACTTGCCGATTTGGACGAGGTGGTTTGCGGAACATTTTAACTAATATAGCCTTATTTTTGGGACGGCTTAACGGCGCACAAAGGAATGCCGCAATAGATATGTATTTACAGATTCAGCTATCCACAGTTGCAGCAGCGCCGCTCGGAAACCAAAAACATTGCCAACACATACTCTCAAATTCTACGACAATAGACCGATTGACAACTTTATCAACAATGGTGCCACAGTCGTTTACAATGGACCTGTCGAGCAGGTTGGCACGGCAATAATCACGGATAACGAAACTGGTATTGAGGGGGAAACCCTCGATGATGATAATGGCGGCGGCGAAACAGCAACAGCGGATGTAACCATCGGGGGCAATACCTCTATTGGCTCCCCCGTCGATGCCGAAATGACTTGGCTCGCCCGCGATACCGTTACAGGCGAAGAATTCACTGTTGCAGAGTTTCAAGTTGAAACTGGCGCCGCAGCGGGAAGTTACACGCTGTCCGAAAGGCCACTGGTTCCCGGCCGCACCTATCAAATTCTTGAAAGCAGCACTGTCGCCAATGTGCTCGTTGGCGATCCTGCCATCACCTATTCGGAATATGTGTGCATTGCGTCGGGCAGCATGATCCAAACCCCGCAAGGGGAGACCCCGATTGAAAGGCTTTGCGCCGGGGATCAGGTCATGACGCTGGACCATGGGCCGCGTGCGCTCATCTGGACAGGTTCGCGCAGCCTGACGCTCCCGCGAACCCCGCAAAGCCAAATACCAATCGAACTCAAGGCAAACTGCTGCGGGACGGGCTTGCCGTCGCAAGACCTGATCCTCTCGCCCCAGCACCAAATCCTATCCGCAGGCAAGGCGGTCGCCAGCCACACAAACCAGCCGCAAGCTTTGTCGCGCGCCAAAGCCCTGACCATGCGCAAAGGCGTGCGCCGCATGGAGGGCAAGCGCAGCGTGGTTTATCACAGCCTGCTGTTCGAGTGCCACGAGATCATCTTTGCAAACGGTTTGGCGGTCGAAAGCTTCTATCCAGGCCCCTACGCCCTCAGCCTATTGTCGGAACTTGAAAAGCTACAGATCCTAGCCAAGATCCCACATCTGTCAGATGATACCGAACAGACCTACGGCACCCCTGCCCGGCCCGAGCTGACGCCCCAAAAAGCCCGGTCACTTGCCAAAGACATGACCTTCATCGGCTGGAGTGAAACTGCCCGAACGCCGGTGAACCTATGGGGCTAGATTAACAAGGCCCTACATTGTTAACTTATATCAGACGGCGTCTGATTGCCACGGCCACAGCCTGCATCGTTGTCTCGGCGGCACGCCTTTGACGCGCGGCGGTTAGGTGATCTTCGACGGTGCGGCGGTGTAGGCCCAGCATAGAGGCAATATCGTCGGCGGAGGCGCAGCTCGAAAAGCTCTGCACGAGATCTTCTAGGTCAGGTATGCTTTTCATCATGGCTAGAGCGGACCTTTGAGGCGGATATCGCCTAAAGCAAAAGAGGCACAAGGCTCGCCCTTGTGCCTCAAGCTTTGGCCTGTCGCCCTGCCCTACCCCAACAACCAATCGCTTGGTTGAACCGCGTAATCCGCCGCCGCATCCTGCGCGATCTCTTGCAGTTGGGTCAGCAAATCTTCCAGCTGCACTGGCGCGCCATTGCCATCCCTTAGACCCCTCAAAAGATTGGCCTCAACTTCGGGCATCCACTCATCAGGTGTTGGCGCTTGATTGCCAAAGAGACTTGCAAAGGTGGTATTGGCGGCCAAATAGGCCCCAATCGGAGACGCGTGGATACCATCTGCTGGATCATACAAAAGATCATCCGCCTTCGCCTCGCCGTAAGCCTCCGAGAGCGCGGCATAAGCTTCAAGCCAAGCTTGGCCCGTTGGCGAATATCCAGCATCCAAATCCTTTGCGGCATTTGAATAAACCGTGTGGTTTCTCGTCGCTATTTGCGGGCCGCCATCAACACCCTTTGCATCGATTTGAAAGGCATAGGACCATAGCCCGAAAAACAGAGTTGATGCGCCTGTGGCATCTGCGGTTTCTGCAATCTCTTGAGCATAGGTTGGAAAGTCTCCGGCCCCGGCACCATTCACGATAATCAGATCATAGGGCGATCCCCCAAACCCCTCGTTGATCATGGTCTCGACGGAACCGGGTTTGAACCTTACCCAACCAGTGTCACTTGCCTCGCTTGGCCGAAGAAACTCAGTGCGGGTCAGTTCGGCCTTGGACGGGATTATATTGCCGGTCGCGTCGGTTCTAATCTTGCTCCAAATTACATCACCGTTTTTGTTGATTTCGACAACAGAGCCCGTGTCTTGGTTGCGGCTATTTTGACCGTTCCACATCTGCCGAAGCGTCGCGCCCCCTTCGATGTAGCGGGCGCTAAAGGCGATGTTACCCGTGGCCCCCATTTCCGTCACAACATCAATGCCTGCCGCTTTGGCAAGTTTAACAAATTGATTAGAAGGCGTCCGATCTTGGTCGCGCAAAGCGTTCACTTGGACGCCTCTATTCACCGCATTTTGATAAACGTCGTCGTCGATTGTCGACCAGTGCTGGTAAGAATTGCCGATGGACAAAATGCGAAGCTCGCTGGGCAAATCTGGCTCTGCCACGGTCCCAACACTTGGCTTTCCCACCGTGCCAACACTTGGCTCTGCCAAGGTGCTAACAGGCGATTGCCCACCCTCAAGACCCGCTTGAACCCGCGACACTTCATCTGCCTTAACGGTGATCAGCTCAGAACGCCCGGTCGCCCGGTTAGTGATATCACTATCAACACCCTCTTTTCCGATCCCTGGTTTGACAAATTGCATCCCGTTTGGGGCATCAACTTGCACATAATAATCTCCGGCGGCGACCTTATCAAAACTGAAAAAGCCCTTTGCGCCCATGGTGGTGGTGGTTGCGATCACCGCGCCGTTTTCATCTAACAAATTCACCGTCACATTCGGCAACAGACGATCATTGGCGGCGCTAAAGCTGCTTGTCTTGTCCTGATTTTCATAGACGATGCCGACAAGCCGCCCGGCGGCTTGGGCCAAAGGCGCGCTCAACCCCGCTTGGATCACCATGGGCGTCTGGGCCCCAAGCGAGAACACATCAGTGATCCCTCGCGCAACATTGGTGATGTCGCTGTCCACCGCGTCTGGGCCCAGTTTTGGCGTCACAAAATCAAAACCACCCGGCTGAACTTGGACATAATAATCCCCAAGAGGGACATCCCCGAAATTGAAAAAGCCGTTGGACCGGGTCACGGCACTATCAACCCGCGTGCCGCCCGACATGCGCAAAATGACGGTGATACCCGCCAATGTTTGATCGCTTGCGGCTTGGAACCAAGGGTCATTGTTCAGGTTTTGATAGACCGTGCCTTTGACAATACCTGTATCAGACCCCGCGCCCCCCGGCACCGTCGATACGGCCACAGGCAAACGGGCCAGGGTCAAACCCGCGTTCACAACCGTGTTTTGATCATCAAAGACCGTTTCTTTGTTGGCCATAAGACGGCCAGCAGCGTTTAACTGGTCAACATGCGAGGATCGGTTCGGGCGGCCGGCATCAGCGGTCACAAAGACCATGTCATCGTCCGTTTCCGGGGTTAGGAAATCGACCCAATAATTCTCGGCCTCAAGATCCTCAAACCTATATCTCCCATGAACGTCGGTAATTTGGCTATCAACGACCCCCCTTTGCAGCAGACGGACCTCCATCCCCGAAATCGCGGTGTCCCCCGCATCAAAAACACTATTTCTATTTGTATCGTAAAAATAAGTACCCGAAATCGATCCGCGCATATTTGCGCCTCCACTTGTTGTTTTCAATTGCTTGGGATGTCGCTAAACATACACTTACATTTTTATTTAAAAGAGTTTTGAAGGCGTTAATTTACGAAAGCGCCCTGGAGATTTTCCATGCGACAAGACGAACCCCTAGGCCGCGCTCTCGCCTACCTATTCTTTGCGTCTAAAGTATCATCGGAAGGTTGAGATGACCCAATGTTCCACAAGGCCACCGGCGGTCGGCAAGAGCCGTTCTGGTACGGGTCTTTGTCGTCGCAAAAACTGTTCTTGAACGATCTAAAACTCGCCAAAACCGAACCGCCCACGGCTCAGATCGTAGAGCCCGTAGAGCCGCCCGCCGTCGAAATCGAGACGAAACTTGGATTGGCAGAGCAAGGCGCTGTGTGGAACTCGATCAAGGACACAGATGATCCCGATTTGGTCGCAACGTTCCTTGAGATTTATCCCCAAAGCCCCTTCGCCCCCTTTGCGCGCAAACTGCTGGATAAGTTGCAAAATGAGGCCACGAGGGTGACGGCCCTGCAAGCGAAGCTCTCGGACGAGCCCCCTGCGGCAAACACAGAGCTCGCCGAAAAGGCCCAAGACCTGTTTGCCGATCCAACGCAATTGGCGACAGCCCCCGAACGCAGCTCTTTGCCACCCGCACAACCCCAGAGCGCCGATGAGCCGATTGAGCTTGCCGCCGTGACCCCCGAAACGCCCAAAGCGCCGTCAAACACGGCCGCTGACAAGCTGGCGGTGCCCGCGGCTGATATCTTGCCGAATTTTCCCGATGATAAGCCGTTAACCCGCACAGAAATTCGAGAAATCCAAGAGCGTCTGTCCGCGCTGGGGCACAAACCCGGCCCCGCCGATGGCATCATGGGAGGCCGCACCCGAACGGCGATCATTCAATTTGAGACCAACAGCGGCACGCCAAACTCCACCGGAGATGCCACTCTTGCGGTATTGATGAACCTGCGGGTTGCCGTGAGCGATACGGACATGGAAACCTATCGCGCCGCACTCAGAGAAGAGCAAAGAGCGGCACGTGCGCGCCAGGCAGCAAGACAGGCCGAACTTGCGCGCCAACGCGCTGCTCAAAAACCACCAGCAGCCCAACCTGCCCCGCAAGCCCAACCTGCCCCGCAAGCCCAACCTGCCATGACCGCAGAAGAGATTGAGGCCGCCGAACGAGCCGCTAGACGTGAAGAACGCCGCAGAAAAAGACGCGCCAAAATCGACGGCGAAGGCAGCGGTGGCGGCAGTAGCGGCGGCGGTAGTGAAGGTGGCGGCTGCGGCACGTTTAGCTGTTAGCGCTTGATCGCACCTAATCGGCAAATATCGAAACCTATTGGCCGATTAGGGCGTCCTTCAACGCATCTGGCAAACCTCTAGGTCAAGGCATTACCCACCACACCGCGCCGACCAGCAGGAATGGCGCGGACGGACCCCGGCAGATCATCTTGGATACTGCCCACATGGGGCGTGTCTTGCAGGGCCGCGACGGATCGCTTGATCTCGGACAGCTCGCTGCGCGGCCCGGAACCCGGAATGATCGGCCATGATCTGCGCAATCACCTC
>CAYLLD010000115.1:0-9090 GCA_964384315.1 uncultured Rhodobacterales bacterium
CACATGGGAGGATTGCAGGTCGTAATTGTCGCCGGGCCCGTAGAGATTGGTCGGCATGGCCGAAACCCAATCGCGGTTTTCGTATTGCGTGCGGTAGGCTTGCGCCAGTTTGATCCCTGCGATTTTGGCGATCGCGTACCATTCGTTCGTCGGCTCTAGGGGCCCAGTGAGCAAGCTGTCTTCGGGGATCGGCTGGGGTGCCAATTTTGGGTAAATGCAAGACGAGCCGAGAAAGAGGAAACGGCCCACATCCGCTTCGTGGGCGGCTTGGGCGATGTTCGCTTCGATCATCAGGTTTTGGTAGAGAAAATCGACAGGGAAATCGTTGTTGGCCTTGATCCCACCGACCTTGGCGGCGGCCATGACAACGACGTCGGGCTTTGTATCTTTCATCCATGTGCGGGTGGCGGCCTGATCCAAAAGATCGACCACATCGCGCCCGGCGGTGATGATCTCGCAATCTTCGCGCTCAAGCCGACGCACCACAGCGCCGCCGACCATGCCGCGGTGGCCCGCGACCCAGATCCGCTTGCCGCTTAGATCGTAGCTCATCCCTGATCCTCCACGGAAATCGGCGTGTCTAAACCGTGCTCTTTCAACAAGGCATGGCGTTTGGCGGTTTTCAGATCCCAAGACACCATTTCGGCGCACATGTCCTGCGCGGTGATCTCTGGCACCCAGCCCAATTTGGCCTTGGCCTTGGCCGGGTCACCCAACAGCGTGTCGACCTCTGCGGGGCGGAAGTAGCGCGGGTTGACCCGCATGATGATATCGCCGGGTTTCAGGGCAGGGGCAATATTATTGTCGACGGATTTGACCGTGGCAACCTCATCGACACCCTCGCCGCTGAATTCCAGCTCAATCGAGAGTTCCTTGGCTGACCAAGTGATGAACTCGCGCACGGAATACTGCACACCAGTTGCCAGCACAAAATCCTCGGCGGCGTCTTGTTGCAGCATCATCCACTGCATCCGCACGTAATCCTTGGCGTGGCCCCAATCGCGCAGACTGTCGATGTTGCCCATGTAAAGACACGGCTCAAGGCCTTGCGAGATATTCGCCAAACCACGGGTGATCTTGCGCGTCACGAAGGTCTCACCGCGCCGGGGGCTTTCGTGGTTAAACAAGATGCCGTTACAGGCGTACATTTCATAGGCTTCGCGGTAGTTCACGGTGATCCAATAGGCGTAAAGCTTGGCCACCGCATAGGGCGAGCGCGGGTAGAATGGCGTGGTCTCGCGCTGGGGGGTTTCCTGAACCAAACCGTAAAGCTCAGATGTCGAAGCTTGGTAAAACCGGGTCTTTTTCTCTAGGCCCAAAAAGCGGATCGCCTCTAGGAGGCGCAGGGTGCCGATACCGTCGACGTCCGCCGTGTACTCAGGCGCCTCGAAGGACACCGCCACATGGGATTGAGCGCCTAGATTATAAACCTCGTCCGGCTCAACCTCAGCGACAATGCGCGTTAGGTTCGAGGTATCGGACAGATCACCGTAATGCAGCTTGAATTTGGCATTATCGACGTTGGGGTCTTCGTAAATATGGTCGATCCGCTCGGTGTTGAAAAGCGAGGCGCGGCGTTTGATGCCGTGCACCTCGTAGCCTTTTTCGAGCAAAAGCTCAGCCAAATACGAGCCATCTTGTCCGGTTACGCCGGTAATTAGGGCCTTTTTCACCATTTACTCCAGTTTTTATGGATTCAGGAGCGAGAGACGCGCCTCAGAGTTTCTTCGTATTGGGCAAAAATTGAGCCGCGGTTCATATCATTCGCTACAAATGCCCGTCCGGCATCGCCCATTTCTTGTTGTCGCGCGCTATCACACAAAAGCGCTTCTACTTCTTCACATAGCCGTGTCTCGCTACCGGGGTAAACACAGATCCCTGCTTGCGAGGCTTGGGCGAGTTTATCAAGGGGACTTTCTGGCTCTGCGATGCAGACAAAGGGGCGCCCGGCGGACATGATCGAGATCAGTTTTGAGGGTAACGCGTAATTGGCGACGTTCAAGGCCTGCGGCACGAGATGAACATTGACGTTTTGAAGCGAGGTCATGAATTCGGAGGCGGGGGCCAAATCGAGGAACTGTGCGTTTGCGATGCCGCGTGATTTCACCTCGGCTTCGATTCGCGGCCGCTCAGAGCCGCCGCCGCGCATGATGATCTGGGTGTCCGGCATATTCTTCGACAGATGCTCTAGGAGCGGCAGCAGTTGATCGAGATTTTGTTTCTTGCCGAAATTGCCCGAATACATAACCCGTGTGGATTGGGCCGCATCGATGGGAACGTCATTCGCAACCTGTGACCAGATGGGCAGGACGTGGATAGGGCGTGTGCAACCGATGGCTTCGATCTCGGTTTTCATCCCCTCGGTCAGGACGACAACTTCGCTGGCGAAATTGAGGCCGATGCGTTCGGTTAGGCGCATGAGGCGCAAAATCATGGGGCGCGATGCGATGCCCAGCGATGCGGCGAGCCCGCTTTCGATGTCATGGACGATGGCGACGATTGGGGCGCCTGAACGTAGTTTGAGGATGCGGGCGCTGAAGAGGGTAAGGACGCTTGGGATATAAGCGATGATAACGTCGGTTTCGCGGTGTTTGCCCCTATAGGCCGATGTTATGGCGCGCCTTAGAAAGCCCAGATCATTGAGGATGCGGTCTTTAAAGCCACCAGAGCCGCGCGGCCGGACCGCTATGCGTTCGATGGACATGCCCTCGTGGGTTTCTTGATCGCGCGATCCATCTTGCCATGGTTCAAATCCATCAGGATTGGGATAATGGGGACGAAACGCGAGAACGTCTATGTTGTAACCTCTGGCGCGCAGATGCTGTGCCAGCTCGGTGGAGTAGGGCGCAGACCCTATTTCTTCCGGCCAAAAGTATGGCGAAAGATAAAGAACAGATTTTGGGATCATTTAGAAGGTTCAGGACTGTGTGTGTGCTAGTATTTTGGACAAGAAGGTATGGTAGGGGCGTTATCGACCGCCCTTTCCAATGACTTCCAACACAGTCTTTAACAAAATATTGACGTCAGATGCAAATCCTCGTGCTTTGAAGTACTGCACATCAAGATCAACCCGCTCGTCATATGTCAGATCATTGCGACCCGAAACTTGCCAAAGCCCTGTGATACCCGGCTTTTGCGCAAGGTAGTAGGCAACGCTGACGCCGTATTTTTCGATCTCTTTGGCGACGACTGGACGCGGCCCAACAAAGCTCATCTCGCCTTTGAGAACATTCCAAATTTGCGGCAGCTCATCGAGGCTGGACTTGCGTAGGAAATGCCCGATCCGATTAATCCGTGGATCATCGGTCAGTTTATGATCTTTTTCCCATTCGGCAGCCGCCTTAGGGTTTTCCTTAAGATAGGCTTCAAGTTTGGTCTCGGCATCCATCACCATGGTGCGGATTTTCCAGCATTTGAATTCTTTGCCGTCCAAGCCAATACGTTTGTGACCGAAGAATCCCGAGCCCCCGTCGCGGCGTACGATCACCCACAACGCGGCGATGATAATGCCAGCGAAAGGCATGATCAGGATAGCCAGAGCCACATCAAGAATGCGCTTTCCAGTGTTGACGTAGAACCCACGACTTTCTGTAGCGTCATTTACGACGCGCGCTTGGTTCGCTGTTAGTGTCGTTTGGTACATTATATCCCCCACAGATTTCCAAACGTCCGTTTACATAAAAGTTGCAAACGAGCAGACCAAAATACCATCATTGGTATCGACGAACCGCAGTTTTATGCGGCGCACTAGCACAAAAATATAACAAACCTATTTCAAACAAACGAATCGAGTTACTCTGTCTATTTAATCGACATTCTTGGATACTCATAACTCCACCTTTGTAAGCGGTCTCAACTAAAACAAGCTACAATTCTAATTCGCTACAGTTTTCAACCCTATTCCATGGTGCGCTGCACAAATGTTTTGCCCGATGACTAATATTTGATCACTTACATCAAATCAAGTGCTGACGGAAGTATGCAGAAACTCTTTGCCGAAGCTGGTTTTGGTGTCACGAAATGGGCGTCGAAGCGTTTCAGAACTCGAAACTCTCTGATTCTTAAAACTCAAATAAACTTATCTTGGTTAATCGCAGCTTAAATTGACCTTCAAATCAAGGACATTATAGTGCGACCTCAGGGAATTTGGCAATAACCAATCAGTTTTGGCGATAGCCAGGCGATGACAAGGATTTAGGGAAATATGTTGGTACGTGGATTTGCGGCGCTGCTTTTGGGCCTAGCGCTGATAAACTTCATTATTTTGTACACGAGCGTCCCTGTAACCCAATCGGATTTGCGGCGGAATAATGTTGAGGGCGGCTGGCGTATCGAAATTGGTGAGGCGATGTTTGATCAAGGCACCTATCTGTTTCAGCTTGGCTACGGCATGATCAATGCGGATGTTTCGACCACCGGGGCCGATGAGGGCGTTGATCCGGCGACCCTAATTGAGACGCGGTCTGCCAGTGCGGCGGAATATTTGGCCGAGAGCGTGCGGCTTGATCCGGGCAACACCTATGCTTGGGCGGGGCTGGCTTGGGCCCATGCGCTTGATGGCGATATGGCGGCGGGCCGTGCGGCGATGGTGACCTCTTGGGAAATCGCGCCCAATAACTTGCAGCTTGCCAGTTCGCGGGCGGATTTCTTTTCGATGGTTGATGGGCTGACCGGCGATGGCGCGGGCTTTGCGATGGAAGATATTCTAGAGGATTTCGACGAAGAGACCCTCGCCGAGATTTTGGGTGACGATGCCGAAGGGCTGACCCCTGAGGATTTTGCGGATTTGACCATGTCTGGTGGTGGTGATGGGGATCAGGAGATCTTTGGCGATGGCGCTTTTGCCCCGGTTTCGGAGGCCGAGATCGCGGGCACCCAGCGCGATCTTTATGTTTTAAGCCTACATGCCGAAGAGCAGTTGCGCGATTTGCTGCAACTCATCCCCAGTTTGGCCCCGCTTGCACCGCCGCTTGATGAAGGGGCGCCAACCTTGAATTAAGGCACGAACACCCAAGACCGTTGCAGGCCACGCGCGCGCCAAAGAGCGCATAAAAGTCCGGGCCTGCCGCGCAATAAACGGCAATAGTTGGAGGACGCGCCGTGGCCAAAGCCCTTGACCTGATCACAATCGGGCGCTCGTCTGTGGACCTTTACGGCGATCAGATCGGCGGGCGGCTTGAGGATATGGCCTCCTTTTCCAAATATATCGGCGGCTCGCCCACGAATATCGCCGCAGGCACTGCGCGGCTTGGTCTGCGGTCTGCGGTGATCACGGCGGTGGGCGATGAGCATATGGGGCGGTTTATCCGTGAGCAGCTAATCCGCGAGGGCGTTGATGTGCGGGGGGTAAAGACCGATCCCGAGCGGCTGAGCGCGTTGGTGCTTTTGGGTATTCGCGATCAAGAGCAGTTTCCGCTGATTTTCTACCGCGAGAATTGTGCTGATATGGCCTTGAGCGAGGCAGATATTGATCCGGCTTTTATTGCTGAGGCGCGCTGCGTTTGCCCTACGGGCACCCATCTGTCGAACCCGAAAACCGAAGGCGCGGTTCTCAAGGCCTTGGGGCTGGCGCGGGAATATGGGGCGAAGACGGCGCTTGATATCGACTATCGCCCGAACCTTTGGGGGCTGGCGGGGCATGGCGATGGCGAGAACCGTTTCATCGAGAGCGCGGCTGTCACGGCGAAATTGCAGGCGACGTTGCCGTTGTTTGATCTGATCGTGGGCACCGAAGAAGAGTTTCACATCGCCGGGGGTAGCACCGACACCATGGCGGCGCTGCGCGCGGTGCGGGGGCTGACCGACGCGGTGCTGGTGTGCAAACGCGGGCCGATGGGCGCAGCGGCCTTTGTCGGGGCGATCCCTAAGACGCTGGATGAAGGTCAGTCTGGCCCCGGCTTTCCCATCGAGGTGTTTAACGTCTTGGGGGCCGGGGATGGGTTTATGTCCGGTCTATTAAAGGGCTGGCTGGATGGTGAGGATTGGTCGGTGGCTCTTAAATACGCCAATGCCTGCGGCGCTTTTGCGGTGTCGCGCCACGGCTGTACCCCGGCCTATCCAAGCTGGGACGAGTTGCAATATTTCTTCGACACCGGGATCACGACCCCGGCGCTGCGCAAGGATGTAGCGCTGGAGCAGGTGCATTGGGCGACGAACCGGGGCAAAATCTGGCCGCAGATGCGGGTCTTTGCCTTTGACCACCGCAGCCAGTTTGAGGCCATGACAGGCGCGACCCCCGCCAAGATCGGCACGTTCAAAACGCTGGCCCTTCAGGCGGCTTTGCAGGTCGCGGATGGCCGGGACGGTTACGGCGTTTTGTGTGACAATCGGCTGGGGCGCAACGCGCTTTACCAAGCGGCGGGCACTGGGCTTTGGATCGGGCGGCCCACGGAATTGCCCGGCTCGCGCCCGCTTGAGTTGGAGCCTGAGCTGGGGATCGACCTGGGCCAGCTTGGGGAATGGCCTGCCGCGCATGTTGTAAAGCTCTTGGTGTTTGCCCATCCCGACGACGAGCCGACCCTGCGCGATGGACAAGAGGCCACGATCAAGCGTCTTTTTGCGGCGGCGCGGCGGCGCGGGCTGGAGTTTTTGCTAGAGGTTATCCCCTCGAAGGTGGGCGCAATCCACGATGATACCACCGCGTCGCTGATTGAGCGGGTCTATGGTCTGGGCGTTTTCCCCGATTGGTGGAAGCTTGAGCCGATGCAAAGCGATGCGGCATGGGCCAAGACCTGTGCGGCGATCACGGCCCATGATCCCCATTGTCGCGGCATCGTTGTCTTGGGCCTTGATGCCCCTGAGGCTGTGTTGCGGGCAAGTTTCGAGGCGGCGGCGGCCCATGATTTGGTCAAAGGCTTTGCGGTGGGGCGCACAATTTTCGGGGATGCCGCGCGGGGCTGGATGAGCGGCGCGCTTGACGATGCCGACGCTAGTGCGATGATGGTTGAAAACTACGCCCGGCTTTGTGCGATCTGGGACGCGGCCAAAACGGCCACAGCTTAGGGAGGCTGACATGACAACCATTCGATTGACCGCCGCGCAGGCGATGGTGCGCTATTTGGCGAACCAGTTGGGCGAAGATGGTTTGCCGATCATTGCTGGCTGTTGGGCGATTTTTGGGCATGGCAATGTGGCGGGGCTGGGAGAGGCGTTGCATGGGATTGGCGCGGCGCTGCCGACCTATCGGGGCCACAACGAGCAGACCATGGCCCATACGGCGATTGCTTACGCGAAACAGCTTGGCCGCAAACGCGCGATGATGGTGACCTCGTCGATTGGGCCGGGGGCGACGAATATGGTGACCGCGGCGGCGCTGGCCCATGTGAACCGCCTGCCGGTTTTGCTGGTGCCCGGCGATGTCTTTGCCTCTCGTGGGCCGGACCCGGTGCTGCAACAGCCCGAAGATTTCACCGATGGGACGGTCTCGGCCAACGATTGTTTCCGTCCGGTTTCGCGTTATTTCGACCGGATTGCGCGGCCCGAGCAGCTTTTGACCGCCCTGCCGCGCGCCATGCGGGTGTTGACCGACCCGGCGGATTGCGGCCCTGTGACCCTTGCGTTTTGTCAGGACACGCAAGCGGAGGCCTATGACTACCCAGAGGCGTTTTTCGAGACAAACATTTGGCACCAGCGGCGGCCCGAGCCGGATAGCGGCGAGCTGGCCCGCGCGCTAGAGGCGCTTAGGGCGGCGGCGCGCCCGGTGATCATTGCTGGGGGCGGGGTGCATTATTCTGACGCCACCGATGATTTGCGTGCCTTTGCGGAGGCCCATCAAATCCCGATTACCGAGACCCAAGCTGGCAAATCGGCTCTGCCTTGGGATCATCCGTTGAATTTTGGCCCCATGGGTGTAACCGGCGGCGCGGCGGCGAATACGATTGCGGCAGAGGCCGATCTGATCTTTGCGGTGGGCACGCGGTTACAGGATTTCACCACCGGGTCTTGGTCGATCTTTGGTGATACGAAAATTCTCGCGCTTAACGTGCAGCCCTATGACGGGATCAAGCGGCGCGCGCAGCCTTTGGTGGCCGATGCCAAGGCCGGGCTGGCGGCGCTTTCAAACGCGTTGGGCGCCCAGGCCAAGACACCGCCCAAAGCGGCCCTCAAAGAGGCGTGGTTCAAAGCGGCGGATGCGGTGACCAATCCACCCGAGCCGGATGCGGGCAACACCTTGCCCACGGACATGCAAGTCATCGGCGCGGTGCAACGTGCTGCTGGCCCCGACACCGTGGTGATGTGCGCGGCGGGGACGATGCCGGGCGAGTTGCACAAACTATGGAAAGCGGGCCGCCCGATGTCCTATCACATGGAATACGGCTTTAGCTGCATGGGCTATGAGATCGCTGGGGCCGTGGGCATCAAGATGGCCGAGCCTGCGCGCGACGTGATCTGCATGATCGGCGATGGGTCTTATATGATGGCAAACTCCGAGCTGGCCACGGCGGTGATGATGGGTCTCAAGATCACGCTGGTGATCACGGATAATCGCGGTTTTGGCTGCATCAATCGGCTGCAAATGGGCACAGGTGGGGCGGAATTTAACAACCTCTTGGACACGGCGCGCCATGAGACGCCCTCGGCGATTGATTTTGCGGCCCATACCGCCTCGATGGGGGCGCGGTCGGTGAAAGTCGCCTCGATTGCCGCGCTTGAGGCCGCGCTGGCCGATGCCAAGGCCGCTGATGGGCCGCAGGCGATTGTCATCGACACCGATCCCTATCCCTCGACCGAGGCCGGTGGCTCTTGGTGGGAGGTGGCGGTGCCCGAAGTTTCCGAACGCGGCGCGGTACAGGCCGCACGCAAAGCCTATGAAGCCGCATTAAAGGAGCGCCGCTGATGATCCGTTACGGCACAAACCCCATCGCTTGGTCCAACGACGATGATCCGTCGCTGGGCGGGCATATCAGCCTTGCGCAATGCCTTGATGAGACCCGCGATATCGGGTTTGACGGGATTGAGAAGGGCAATAAATTCCCGACCACGCCTGAGGGTCTGCGGGCCGAGTTGGCGCCGCGGGGGCTGGCCTATGTTTCGGGGTGGCACTCGCTCAACCTCTTGGCGCAGGACATGGACACCAAACGGATGGACACC
>CAYLLD010000116.1:0-9053 GCA_964384315.1 uncultured Rhodobacterales bacterium
CGATCCCGATGTAGTCCTTCTCGTAATTTGGTCCGGTCCAAGACAGTTCAATCGTTTCCCCTGCTGTCGCGGTTTCTGGTGCGGTGATACCCGCTGAAACGGGTTCAACCGAGATGGGGACAGAGACCAGCGCTTCGCGATCCTGAGCGAGGAAATAGGTGATGCGATAGTCACCCGGAGCGGCTGGGATTTGGAGTTGCAAGGTCGCCCCTTCTTCGGTGTAGGTGTAATTCTCCCATTGGCTCGAACCTTCGGCACCTTCCAGACCGATCCCGATGTAGTCCTTCTCGTAATTTGGTCCGGTCCAAGACAGTTCAATCGTCTCCCCTGCTGTCGCGATTTCTGGTGCGGTGATTTCGACTTTCACCGGTTCTAGTGTAATTGGGGCGCTGGCCAAAGCTCGGCCGGAGCTTTGGAAATAAGTGATGGCATAGGCACCGGTGTTTGGCGGCATCAACAACTGCAACGGGGAGCCTTCCGCGGTGTAGGTGTAATTTTCCCATGCGCTGGACCCTTCAGCATTAACAAGCCCGATCCCGACATAATCACCCTTATCGTTGGGGCCGTCCCACGCCACCTCTATTGTGGAGCTGATTTGGGCGGTTTCCGGAGCTATTATCGTGGCCGACACGTCAGGCGATTCAAACACCAGTGTGATCTCTCTCGCAGCACTGGCTGCTGTAACGAACTGTTTGGTGATCTCTTGCTTTTCTGCGCTCCAAAGAGCCACCACTTCGTAAGAACCTTCTGTAAGCTCGAATGATATCGGGTTGTCTTGGGCGCTCAAGTCTGTGGTCTCGTCCGTTGCAATGACCGTCCATGAAATTGGATCGGTTATCATCGCACCGTCTTCGCTGTCCAGACGAGCATTGAACGTAACAGTCGTTATGATCGGCTCCGGCGCCGCAACCACGGTGTCGAGCGCGCGCGTTAACTCACTCGCGTCGGCTGCGGTTACGAACTGCCCGCCGGTTTCATCAGCGATACATTGCATCTGCGCCAGCGCGTCGGCATCGTCCACGTCAAAGCCGACCACATGCGCGGTAAAATTGACGCCCGCATCATCCAGTGCACGGGCGGCCGCACAAGGGTCAGCATTGCAGGTTTCAAATCCATCAGAAATCAGCACAACGGTCGCTTCTTCTTCTGTGAACCGCAATGCCTCGGCCGCAACTTTAACAGCGTCTATCATGGGCGTCTTGCCTTTGGGCTTTATAGCTCTGACCGCATCGACGATGGCAGGCCGATTGCCCAAGCCCGGTTCAACCAATGTTTGGATGTCGCTACAGTCGCCTTTCTTGCGGTGGCCGTATACCGTCAGGCCCAGTTCTTGGGTCTCGGGCATCGTACCCATCAATTCACTTACCACATCTTGAGCGATGGTTATTTTTGCCGTCCCGTCGATCTGACCCCACATGGAGCCGGACCCGTCGAGCACTAGAATTGAGCGAGAGGTTTCTTGCGCGATTGCGCTGGACCCTAAGACAAGCAGCGCCGCCATTACAATCGTACGAACCACGTTTCCATCCCCGAAAAGTTGTGTGTGCGACAGCATCGCATGAAGTCGTTTGGAAATTCCAGAGTCTTTGTGCAGGAAACTATTTACGCGGACAAACTCAAGATTGAGACGCTTAAATTGTGTAGCGGTGCAAATTGGAACGTTTACGCAGGGTGTCAACCAAGCTAGGTTATTTGGGATTGACCCTGCTGCCGATGGTGCGGGCGGCGCAAGATGACCTGTCAGAGCGCTAACGTGCTCCTGAGTAATCTAAACGGGATCGTTGCGTTAACTCGCGGAGCTTACAAGGTTCTCTTACTTGGGACGCAATTTTATGCGGCCAAGCCGAACATTTCATTGAGAAGACGGACTTCTCCTAGGACCCCGTTTGGTGGGTCATAGACGTGACCCCTCTTGATCATTCGAACGGCTTCAATTCCTTTCAATGTCGCTTTTGCTGTGCGCAGAGACTGAAATCCTTTACCGGGATCAGTAAGTCGCTTCAGCGCGGCGTGGTCTGACTCAATGCGATTGTTCTGACACTTCTTATCAACGTGGATGATTTCTTCGCCTGGAAAGCCAAACTCGTTCATTTCTGCGAGTATTCGTTTGTAAGCCGGCGCTTTGTCGGTCGTGATCGACATTGGCCCATAGATTCGAGCGGTTTCCCGCGCCTGTCGGAAAAATGCGCGGGCAGCTTTTGCATCGCGCCGAGCTGTCAGACGAAAATCGATGACTTTGCCATTCTGATCGACAGCACGCCATAAGTACCGCCATTTGCCACCTACACGAACATAGGTTTCGTCAACGTACCAATTGAGACCGCGAGAGCCTCGCCGAGAGAAAGAGCGTTTCGCGATTTCCGGGCCAAATTTGACGACCCAGCGGTTGATGGTGCCTGCGTCAACAGCAATGCCGCGCTCTGCCAGAAGATCCCGCACATCTCGGTAGGACAAAGGATATCGGCAATACCAACGAACGGCCAAAAGGATGATCTCAGGCGGGAAACGATGCCTTTTGAACGGATCCTTCGCCATCATTGCCCTCCAAACTCATTAAACCAGCACAACACTGACGCTTCGGCAAAGTCAACGCAACGATCCCCACATTTTTCATGCGGACGCATGTTGTGCAAAATCACGTCGCTAATTTGGCAAAGCCGCTCAACCACTTTGCGTAACGCCGGTTAACGTGAAAATATCAGCAAAGTAGATTGCATAAAGACACCAAAGGGCGAGCAAGGCTGCTGGAAACTGGGTCACTGACATTGCCAGTGCACGCATTTCTTTATCGTAGAGCGGATAGTACATCACCCGGCCAATGATAAAGGCGGCAAAGGCAGCCCACAAAGCCCAAGACGCCGCGCCTAGGATCTCGGATGCGCCAAGGGTAAGCGCCATCGCGGGGGCATTCTCGGTCAGGTTGCCATGGTACCGGATGCGCTTTTCCAACGTCCGGTTGTCACCATGCCCGCGCAAAATGTTCAATCGCCCACGCAGCACACCGATCCAACCCGTAATAGGCACAAGGGCAATGGCGTAACAGGCAATAAATGTGGTGGTAATCGGTATTGTGATCATTGTTCGCTCCTAAGACTGAGATTTCTAGCCGAACATGAAGCGCTTCAATTTATGTTCAAGAACATCTTAAAGACCGCCTAAGCACGGTTGAGATTGCTTGCTGTTGTATAGGCCGCAGCCCGCACTTCTCGCGCAAGCTCCGCGTCGGGGATTGAACGCGCCAGCACCATCCCACCGACGCATAACGCCGCCATAGCCAAAGCGCTTTGACGTCTGTCCGGGTCGTCTTCTGGCTGTGTCGTCTCAAACAGCCAAACCATTGCCGTGAGCAGGGTCTGATAAGCGCCCTGAACCTCCGGTTTTGCGCGCGCCACATCCGAGGGCATGGCGATCATCGGGCATTGGTTCTCCAGATCGCCCAAGTGTTTTTCGGAAAGATAACTATCAAGCATGTGCTGCGCCATTTTGGGCGACAGGTTGCTGGGGTCAACGCCCGCTTCCTCGCGCCACTGCGCCCCGCGCCCCATCAAAAAGCCCTCAACCGCGACGCTAAAAAGCGCCTCTTTGCTTTTGAAGTGCTTGTAAAAGCCGCCGCGGGTCATGCCGGCCTTAGCCATAACCATGTCGATGGTGACTTTCTCAAAGCCGTGGACATTGAAAAGTACCCGCGCAGATTCCACGATTTTTGCTCTGGATTTTTTGGTGTGTTCGGGGCTGTAGGGCATCAACCTCTCCATCATGTTTCCCCTCAACCATATCATGTTTCTAAAGATGTTCTTGAACATAAATAGACGGCTGTCAGCCTGTGATTTGTTCACTCAATTTTGAAAGAGGAAAGACCAATGACAAAATTCATGTTTGCATTTCACGGGGGCAAAATGCCGGAATCGAAAGAAGAGGGCGAAAAGATCATGGCCCTTTGGGGCAGTTGGATGCAGGGGCTTGGCACAGCCATGGCAGACCCAGGTAGCATCCTTGGCGGGTCAAGTACCGTGGGGGCCGCAGGGATTGAGGACAATGGCGGCCCCGATCCCTTGTCTGGCTATATGATTGTCGTTGCCGCAGACAAGGACGCGGCAATTGAGATCGCAAAGGGCTGTCCGATCATCGGCAATGAAGGGCGCGTTGAAGTCGCCCCGCTTGTAGAGATGTAGATCGTCTGTTGGGCGAAACATAAGCGTCCAACGATTCAGCGCTTGACATGATACCTTTTGGTTTCCTAGTAAGAGATACCAAAAGGTATTATTTGGAGCAACGATGACCCAGTACGAACAGATGGGGTTCAGAGCCCTCGCGGACCCGACCCGGCGAAACATACTCCAGCTCTTAGCGACCAACGATATGACCATCGCTGAAGTGGCCGAGAATTTTGATATGACAAGGGCCGCCATCAAAAAGCATCTGACGATCCTGAAAGAAGGCGATTTGATTTCGATCCAAGTGGACGGCAGATCGCGGGTGAATGCCCTTAATCCGGACGGGCTGCGGCGCGTATTTGACTGGTTCGGCTTCTTTGACGCTTTCTGGGACAGCCGCCTAACCGCTCTGAAATCCACAATCGAAAAGAACATCCAATGACCGATACAGTTATTCAAAAATCCATCTATCTCAAAGCCACACCAGCCGATGTTTGGGCCTACCTGACGGATCCGGACAAGCTTGCGATCTGGTTTCATCGCCCAACGGCAGCCTTGGTCGAGGGCTCATACGAAATGTTAGGAGCCGACAGCGGTAAAAAATTTATGTGGGGAGAGGTGCTTATAGCCGAGCCATTCTCGCGCCTAGAGTACACGTTCATAGTCTCGCCCATGGGAGACGCCGTTAGCACCGTAAAATGGCATTTGGATGAGGTCGCGGGTGGCACGAAGCTCTCGCTTATTCACGAGGGCTTGCCACAAGGGGAAGAGGCCTTTGGCCTGACGCTAGCGCTTGACAAGGGCTGGGATGAACATCTTGCACGCATGCGGGCAAATGCGCATGGCGACTAAAGCGCTTTTGGGCCGGAATTGTTTGGCCATGCGGTGTAGAATGGCTCGCGCCATTGCCCGTTGAGAGCTTGCATCTCCCCGTCAAACAGACCCTAGATATGCTGTGCATTCCGCGCAGTACATTCTACCGTTGGTACGATCTTTATTCGATGGTGGCGTGGACACACGTTGACGGATCATTCGCCGCGCCCAGGATCAATCTGGAACCGCATTCCGGATACTAGGCGTGACGATCTGATTGAGTTTGCACTGCTATGCGAGCTGCAACCGCAGCATCAGGCCAACACGGTAAACGTCCGCATTTGGCCGATGTCATCTTCCATCAAGCACCCGTGCCATCATCCGTAGTTGCTCGTGTTGGCCCCCAAAGAATACCGCAAGCACAGTAACGAGCTTCTCATCTTGATTAGCTATGAACCAGTACGACGCCCGATCAACTGCAAGGTTGCGGCAGCCTTCAAGAAGATCGTCGTGGCGTTGGCCGCGATCCGGAGCAATCAGGATCCGTTCTGCATCCCGACGTATCTGCAGAACGCGGATTTGAGCATGTTCAAAGGCTTGCTCGAGCGGCTCGCCAAAGTTTTTATAGCTTTCGAATAGGTGGTCGAAGATCAGCTCAAAATCGGTCTCGGCACCCGCAGCAAATTCAAGTTGCCAGCCCATGGGCCTTCCGCTTCCGCTCAAACATCGCGTCGAGACCTGCATCTATCCTAACCGGCGATTTGGTTGGTCCGGACCTGCGTTCTTTTAGGATCTCTCGCAAGGCTTGCCGCTCCAGATGGCGATCTTCTTCTCTGGCACGGAGAAGCTCGACGCCCTGCTGCAAGACCGCGCTAACGCTCGGCGCAGCGCCAGACTCCACCATTGCTTTGGCGAAAGCGAACTGGTCGTTGGAAAGCGAAATGGAAGATTTAACCGTCATCTGCGCGACTCCGTTGTGGTATTACCTAGTAGCACTGGCTGGTGGAAATTTCAACCCAAACATCGGGGATCGTTGCATTAACTTAAATTCTTACAAGATCTAGTGTGAAAATTTTCCATAGTCCTACAAGATTATGTGCCCAAAAAAGTTAATGCAACGATCCCTTTGGATCTGTTGAGCTGTTTACCAAGCCACAACCTTTCCTAATTTTGCCACATGATTGACAGAAGTTAACTCCAGATTGATCTGGTACGAAATAGCTTAGCAAGTGCTTCTGTATGGGTGGGGATAGTATAATGCTATCCCGCCCGAAGCTTGTTTGATGGTTCTCGGCTAACAAGTATGCACAGTTTCAAAACGGCTTTCGGACTTGCTCTGCATGCTAAACCGCTGCCGCTACCTTCAATTAAGCCTTGGCTGGTTTGAAAACTCATTCGGTCAAAAGTCTGTCGGGAAGCCTGATGTCCATCATGGTTTTTCACGGCTGTCTATTCCAAATCTAAAGCATCTCGCAAAGTCGCGTTCAACCGAGTTTGCCACCCTTTAGGGCTTGGACCTTTCAGCCGCTCGATCACGTCTTGATCTAGCATAAGAGTGACTTTCGATTTGCGCTCGCCTTCGGGCAAAGGGGGCCGACCACGACGCGCGTTTTTGAAAAATGCATCATCAAGCTCACCAACTTCACCGCTATCATCCATGTAGTTCTTGTTCATACTGTTTAACCTCTCTTTGGTTAGCTTTGCGCAAGCTTATGACGCGAAGATTGGTGCCTCGATAACACCAAGCCAAAACGTGTAGACGATCATGAATTGGCGCAACCGTCACATAGCGCAATTCGTCTCCATGCTGCTGCTCAATGGTCAGGGCCAAAGACCAGTTGATCTGCGAGACGGAGGCAAAATCAATGCCGCGCTCTCGAAGCGTCGCTTCGCGTTTGGTTTCATCCCATTCCAGATTTACTGTATTTGCCATGCATTAATTATACATATAATAATGTGCCGCGCAATAAATATATGTATAAAAAAGCCCCGCCCGAAGGCGAGGCGAGGTTTGTTTTCAACCACGAAAACAATCTTGATTTAGGTCATGCCCTCGGGCAGCCATTTGGCAATCCGCGTTTGTTGGGCCTTGGTCAGCTTGAGCGCATCGCGCGTGGCTTGATCGTTGAATAGCTGTTCCAGCTTATCCGCTTTCTCGCCTTTTTTCAACTTGGCAAAACTGGTTGCAGTCGGGTGATCGGGTGCAATTTCCAACAACTCGCACCATAGATTATGCAGGTAGGCAGCATTGACGCGCTTAAAGAAGTTTTCCGCCGTTGGCGTGAAAACATCGCGGGTGTTGGGTTTGATGTTCTTCTCGATCAGGGCCGCAAGATTGCGGTCCGTGACCGAAAACAGGCTGGTCAGTTGCTCATGCAAAAGGGTGATGATTGCATCATGGCCAAGCTTGCGAAACTTGGCAAAAGCCTTGCCTGCATCATCGGCATGATCGTCGCTTTCCGACGTGATGCGTTCGTCCAGCACATAGCCGGTTTCGGTGCTGGGATGATTGGAGACGAGGTACGTGTGCAGGCCAAAAGCGCGGGAATAGCCAAGTTGGCCTGAAAGCTGAAAGGCCAGCAATTCAAGCGCAAGCTGTGGATCGGCCAAAAGCGCGGTCTGCCGTGCGCCTGTGACCATTGCGCTCAAATCGCCGCGCAAGGCATCCGAGATAGGCGACTTGGCCTCTGTGGCGCTGTCCGCGCCACCGTCCGCGCCACTGTGGGCGTCTCGTTTTTCGATCACCTCCGCCTCAATCGCGAGGGCCTTGTCTTCCTTGCGCACAACACCGCCTTCGAACTTGGCGATGCCGTGGCGGTTCACATAGAGCCAGCCGCCAGCAACCGCGCGTTGCTCGTCGGAATAGTCGCCATTTTGAATGGCTTCCAATTCGCCCATGCGAAGCTCTTTTGCCTCGTCCAGATCGTCGGTCTCGGCGATTTCGCAAAGGCTGTCGTATTCCTCGGCATCCGCCTCGCTCAAAACCCCCTCGATGGGATAGACCCGCTGGTTCTGGGCGCTATGCTCGACGCTGTATGGAATATGGCAATCGTCGATTATGCTCTCTACCCACCGCCAGCCAGTTGCCTCGATCCGCTTCACCTCTGCGTCCAGCTTTTCCAGATAAAGGCGTTCTACAAGCGCGTGATCGTCCAGATAAACAGCCTCCGAAAACAGGTCGCGCGTGAGTTTGCCGCCTGCGGCTTCATAGGCATCAAGGCCGATGAACATCACGCGCCTGTCGCTCTCTCTGAGTTGCTCAGGGTGAAGCGCTCTTTGCAAGGCGTTCTGATGGGTGATTTCACCGCTTTCGATAAGCGCCAGCGTCTCGGCAATCCGCTTCGCGTCATTGCAGGTGGTGAAGGCTTGGGCGGTGTCCAAGTTGATTGTCTTATCGTCGAGCGCGTCCAAAACCGCCTCTGGCAGTTGGGAAAGTTTCATGCGCCGCTTTACGTGGGCTTCGGTCACACAAAAGGCGGTCGCGATGGTCGCCGCGTCGATCCCCGTGTTGGCCATGCGCGCATAAGCGCGGATTTCCTCGGCGGGTTCCAAGTCAGCGCGCGCCGTGTTCTCGGCGCTCGCCCATGCCTCGGCGCGCAGCGCATCCTTGGTCACTTTGACCGGAATTGCGACTAGGGCAGGGTGTTCCGGCTGGATTTGCGCCAAGCGCGTGAGCGCGCGCAAGCGGCGTCCACCAGCGACAATTTCAATCTTGCCGCCTTTGGTTTGCAAGCCGGACAGATTTTGGATCAGGCCGCAAAGCCTGATGCTCTGTGCGAGGCTGTCAATTTGCGCTTCGGGCAAGTCGCCTTGGCGCGGATTAAGCTTGCTCAATGTCAATTCGGCCAAAGGCACGAATTTAAGCTCGGCGTCGGTCTTGGTGTCTGGTTCAATCGTGGTTTGGTTGCTCATGGGTCTAACTTTCGTGGTTGTTGCATTTGTGAAATTGCGCGGGGCTGGCTTAGGTTGCCGCTCCCGCGCGGTTTCATTTGCGGTTGATCCGCTTAGGCTTGGTTGTGATATTCTCGGTCGCGCATCTGGGCCGCTTGGGCCTCGGCTGCGCGTTCTTCCTCGGCCACTTGGGCC
>CAYLLD010000117.1:0-8850 GCA_964384315.1 uncultured Rhodobacterales bacterium
CCGTCTTCGTTCATAATCTCGCAAATCATCCCCGAAGGGTTCAGCCCCGCCAGCCGCGAAATATCCACCGCCGCCTCCGTATGGCCCGCGCGAACCAAAACGCCGCCGTCTTGAGCGCGCAGGGGAAAAACATGGCCGGGCGAGGCGATATCCGCCCCGGTTGAGCTTGGATCAATCGCCACCGAAACCGTCCGCGCCCGGTCTTGGGCCGAAATCCCCGTGGTCACGCCCTCGCGCGCCTCGATCGAAAGCGTAAAGGCGGTCTCGTGGCGCGAAGAGTTGTTCGAGGCCATCAAAGGCAGCCCCAGCGCGTCAAGTTTTTCGCCGGTCAAAGCCAGACAGATCAACCCGCGTCCGTGGGTCGCCATGAAATTCACCGCATCGGGGGTCGCCATTTGCCCCGGAATGATCAAATCGCCCTCGTTTTCACGATCCTCATGATCGACCAGAATGAACATCCGCCCGTTGCGCGCATCGTCGATGATCTCATCAATCGACGAAATCGCGTCGTGATAAACGGAAGGCGTTGATGTGGGGGTTTCCATGGCCATATCGGCTTATCGCTCGTGTTGCATGTCGATCAGACGGGCCACGTAACGGGCAAACGTGTCGACTTCAAGGTTGACCTTGTCCCCAACCGCGGTCTCGTCCCAATTGGTGACGGTTTTGGTGTGCGGGATCAGGTTCACTGTAAAATCCTTATCACTCACCTCATTCACGGTCAGCGACGTCCCGTTCAGCGTGACCGAGCCCTTGGCCGCGATAAAGCGCGCATAGCCTTGCGGGATCGAAAACCGTAACCGCGTGCTATCGCCCACTTGCGCAGCCTCAGTCACTTCGGCCAGCCCATCAACATGGCCAGAGACCACATGGCCGCCCATCTCATCCCCAAGGCGCAACGAGCGCTCTAGGTTCACGCGCCGCCCCGCGCCCCAAGCGCCCAAATTGGTCCGCGCGCGGGTCTCGGCGGAAAACTCAACGTCAAACCAAGCTGCGCCAGCATCATCGCGTCCCTTGGCAATCGCCGTCAAACACACTCCATCGCAGGCAATCGAGGCCCCGATTGCCACCGTATCAGGGTCATAGGCGGTGCCAATGCGCGCCCAAGTGTCGCCGCGTTCCTCGAGCGCCTTGATCTGCCCGACATCTGAAATCAATCCGGTAAACATTTTATGTCCGCGCTTCGTTTTTCTTTGTCTCTCGCTACCGTCCATATCGTGGCTTTGGGTCTGCGAACAAGTCACCGCAGGCGAGATTTTGCGGTAAAACCCGCGCAAAACCCCGGTTAAATCCATCGCAAATCGACGGTTAACCTTATCTTAGCCAGTCCGCTGTGATACTTTATTGCATGGTTCACAACAGGTCGCGCCATTTTCTTTTCCTGCAAGGCCCGCATGGGCCTTACTTCAGCCGCTTGGCCGATGCTCTGGCCGAGGGTGGTGATCTGGTGAGCGCCATTGGATTCAATCGCGGCGACGAGGCGTTTTGGCGGGATCGTAAGACCTACACCGGGTTTCGCGGCTCACAGGCCCATTGGCGCGCGAATTTCCGGGCCTATATTAGACGGCACAAAATCACCGATGTTGTGCTTTATGGCGATACCAAGCCCCTGCACCGAATTGCCCGGATCGAAAGCGAAAAAGAGCGGCTGCGGATTCACTGCTTTGAAGAGGGGTATTTGCGCCCCTATTGGGTGACCTACGAGCGGGGTGGGACCAATGGCAACTCGATCCTGATGTCGCTGCCGCGCGCGGTCTATGCCGGGGCCGATGCCCAAGAAAGCGCCGCTGTTTCGACCCCGACCAGTTGGGGCGCCCTGTGGCATCACACGTGGTACGGCTGCATGTATCACGCCAATATTCTGTTTCGTAACCGCGCTTATCCGCATTACGAAACCCACCGCAGCGTTAGCGTGCGACGCGAGTGGATGCTGCATTGCAAGCGCCTTGCTTTGATGCCCACGCGCATGGCTGTCCGGCGGGTTTTGATGGCGCGGCTTTTGGCGCGGGCGCGGCCCTTTCATGTCTTTATGCTGCAATTGCCCCATGATGCATCGGTGACGGATCACGGGTTTGACCTGTCGTGGAGCGCGCTTTTGGATCAGGTGATCGGCGGGTTTGCCAAGGGCGCGCCGGCGCATCATTTACTGGTGTTCAAATCCCACCCCCTCGACGACGAGCGTGAGCCGCTGCGCGCCGAAATCGCCAAGCTTGCGGTGAAACACGATGTCAAAGCGCGGGTGATGTTTATTCCGCCAGGCCGCTTGGGCGCGCTGCTTGATCGTGCAACCTCGGCGCTGACCATCAATTCAACCGCGGGCCAACAGGCACTTTTTCGGGGATTGCCGCTGAAAACCTACGGGCGGGCGATTTATGGCCGCCCTGAATTGGTCTCGGAGCAACCAACCGAAGAGTTTTTTGCGGCCCCCCACGCACCGGATCGCACAGCCTATAGCCAATTCCGCGCTTATCTTTTGGCCACATCGCAAGTGCGCGGCGATTACTACACCCGCAAGGGCCGCGCCGAGGCTGTGCGCAACGTCACGGACCTGATGCGCGCCGAGGCTGGCCCCTATGAAACCGTCAATGAGGGTAGTGGCGCGCGGGCAACTACACCGCTGGCATTCACCCCCTGACGCTTGACCTTTTACAGGATTTCGTCGTGAATAGCGGCAAAACGCCGTTCGGGCGGTGGTTTTGCGCGCGTTCATAAACGCAAGATGCCCAAAAGAGGCATTAAAACAAAAGCGCGCAAGCAGACCCGAAACGGTCAATCAGGCAGTACTTAAAGAACGACGGACAGAACCTATGGTAGTTTCCCCGCTGCGCCAAGCGGCGCTAATGATGTGCGTTGGGCTGGCTCTTGCCGCCTGCGCCTTGCCGCGCTCTGGCCCATCGCGTGCCGAGATTTTGGCCAGCGATAAGATGGCGGGTGTGCATGTGGTTGAGGTCACCCCCACCGTGGCACAAACCGCCCAAGCGATTAACCCGCTGGGCTTTGACAGCAATTTCTTAAAGGCTGGAACTTTGCGCACCGACCGTATTGCGCCGGGTGATATTCTCTCGGTGACGGTCTGGGAGAACGTCGAGAACGGTCTTTTGGCAAGCATCGGCCAAAAGGTGACGCTCTTGCAAGAAATCCAAGTCGATCAAAATGGGCTGATTTTCATGCCTTTCGCAGGGCGTCTTTTGGCGCGGGGTAAAACCCCCGAAGAATTGCGCCGCTTGCTGACCGAACGGCTGCGCGAGCAGACCCCTGATCCGCAGGTCGAAGTGCGCCGTCTGGCAGGCGATGGGGCGACGGTTTCGGTTATGGGCGGGGTTAGCGTGCAGGGCGTTTATCCGGTTGATGCCTCGACGCGGCGTCTGTCGGGGATGCTCTCCAAGGCGGGCGGCGTCGCGATTGAGCCTGACATTGCGCAAATCCGTATCCTGCGCGGCCAGCATGTGGGCACGATTTGGCTGCAGGATCTTTATGACAACACCATGGCGGATATTGCGTTGCGTGCGGGCGATAAAATCGTGGTCGAAGAGGACCGACGTGCCTTTACGGCCTTGGGGGCAACTGGCGGGCAGACGCAGGTGGATTTTGTCCGCCGCGAGTTCTCGGTGCTTGAGGCCATCGCGCAGGTCGGCGGCCTGAACGCGGCGCTTGCCGACCCCAAGGGCATCTTTGTTTTCCGCGATGAGCCAAGCTATATCGCCAACCGTGTGATGAACCGCAACGATCTGCTCGAACCGCAAAAGATCGCTTACATCATTGACCTGACCCAGCCTGCGGGGATGTTCACCGCGCGCGATTTTCAGATCCGTGATGGGGACACGCTTTATATCACTGAAGCGCCTTTCGTGAATTGGCAGAAAATCATGGCTGCGACCTTGGGCTCGCTGAATTTTGCCGGTTCCGTGGGTGCGACCACGACGGCGTTTTCGAACTGATGAGCAAAGGGGCCGGGCGGGTGCTCGGCTGGTATGCCCGCGGGTTTGCCGATCCTTATCTTCGCCGCATGATCGAGGCGGCGGGCTTTTCCCTGGGTTTTGGCCCGACAACCAAACATCTTGACGCGGTGGCCGTTTGGGGCGCGCGCCCGGTTGCACAGCGCGGCGCGCGCGCGGCGGTGCGGCGCGGTGTACCACAGGTCTATTTTGAGGATGCGTTTTTGCGCGCGGTGCGGCCAGATCGCAAAGAGCCGCCTGTTGGTATCACAATTGATCACCGCGCGCCCTATTTTGACGCCGCAACTCCCAGTGATCTTGAGGCGCTGCTGGCGAGCGCCCCCACGCTGAGCGATGCTGAGCGTTTGCGCGCCCAAGATGTCATGGGCGCGCTGCGCGCGCATCGCTTGTCTCGGTTCAATGATGGGGGGGACGTGCCGCACGAGAGCGGTGACGGCTATGTTTTGGTCGTGGATCAGCTAAAGGGCGATGCGGCGATTGAGCGTGGCGGGGCCTGCGCGGCGCGCTTTGCGACCATGCTTGCCCAAGCGAAAGCCGAGCACCCGAACCGAGCGATTATGATCCGCGCGCATCCGCGTGTAGGAGCAGGGCATTTCTCGCCCGTCCATGGCCAGATGATGCCCGAAGGCGTCAATATCCACGACGCGCTGGCCCATGCCCATGCGGTTTACACGGTGACAAGTCAGGTCGGTTTCGAAGCCATTGTGCACGGGCATCGCCCGGTTGTGTTCGGCGCGCCGTTTTACGCAGGCTGGGGGCTCAGCGATGATCGCGCGGTTAAAAGCGAAGCGCTTACCCGGCGCGGGCGCGCGATGGATCGCGAGACCCTGTTTCACCGCGCTTTTATCGATTACCCGTTTTGGTTCGATCCGGCACAGAACCGTCAGGTTGAGGCCGAAGAGGCAATTGAGGCGCTGGCTGTGCGGAAACGCCAGTTCGGCTGGCAGGCCGCGCCGCCGATTGTGAGCGGGGTTCGTCGCTGGAAACGCGCCCGCACCCGTGCATTTTTGGGTGCCTGCCAGTTTGTTGACCCGCATAGCCAAGCCGATTCTCAGGTCGCTCAGACTAGGCGACGTTTGGTGAGCTGGGGCGCGCGTAAGGGCACAAATCCTGCGGGGTGGTCGATGGAAGATGGGTTTTTGCGCTCGCGGGGCATTGGCGCGAAACTTGTGCCGCCCCTGTCGCTGTGCCTTGATGCGCAAGGGATTTACTTTGACACCGCGCGGCCCAATGACCTGGCGGATCTGATTGCGGCCTCTTCGGATTTGAGCGCAACAAAGCTGGCGCGGGCGCGCCGCTTGCGAGAGCGGATTTGCGCGGCGGGCCTGTCGAAATACAATCGCGGGCAGGCGCCTGAGACAAAGGCAGATATTCTAGTTGTGGGCCAAGTCGAGGATGACGCTTCGGTGCGTTTGGGCGGTGGGGCGATCAAGAGCAACTCTGCGCTTTTGGCGGCTGCGCGCGCCGCAAATCCCCAAGCGGTGATTGCCTATAAGCCGCATCCCGACGTCGAGCAGGGCCTGCGCGATGGGCGTATTCAGGCCTCTGGTGCTGATTTTATCTGGCAAGATGCCGATCCGATTGCCGCGATAAAAGCGGCGGGCGAGGTCTGGACGATGACTTCGCTTTTGGGGTTTGAGGCGCTTTTACACGGTGTAAAAACGACGTGTACAGGCTGTCCATTTTATGGCGGTTGGGGGCTGACACAGGATGTTACAAAATGGCGGCACGGCGCAAATTCTGTGACCATTGATGGGTTGGTGCATGCGGTCTTGATTGACTATCCGATTTACTATGACCCGGTTAGCCGCTTGGGCGCGACCCCTGAGGCGATTGTAGAGCGGCTGGCGTCTGGCTATCGCGAAGAGCCTTTAGGGCGCGGATTTTTCGCATGGTTACAGGCGCTTAGCGGCTGGCGTCCCAAAGGCTGAGGGTGTCAGGGCCAAGCTGTTCTTGGGCGAAAAGCGTGAAGTGGGGGGCTTGGTTCAAAGCTGTGAGCCCCAAGTCGCCCAAGCCGGCGCGCCCATCGGCCCCGATCAGCTTTCCTGCGGAAAATAGCGCGATGCGGTCCACCAGCCCGGCTTTGATCAAGCTGGCCGCCAAGGTGCCGCCGCCTTCGCATAAAACCCGTGTGATCCCTTGAGCGCCGAGGTCTTTGAGAGCGGCAATGGGGTCAACCCTGTCAGTGTCTCCGCGCCGCACCTGCACCCCAAGAGCCTCTAGTTTTGCAATGCGACTGGGGTCAGCATTTGTGCCGCAATAAATCAGGGTCGGCGCCATCGATACATCGGCCAGCTTTGCGGATGGGGCCAAGTGTACACCGCTGTCAAAAACCACGCGCAGGGGCTGTTGGGGTAGGGGGCCAAAGCCGCGAGATGTCAGCGCCGGGTCGTCTGCCTGCGCCGTGCCGGAGCCGACTAACATCGCGTCATGTTGCGCACGCAATCCATGGCCGCGCAAGCGCGCCTCAGGCCCAGTAATCCATTGGCTTTCCCCCGCAGCGGTCGCAATGCGCCCATCCAACGTCTGGGCCAATTTTAGGGTAACAAAGGGCAGGCCTTGGTGGCGCAACTTCAAGTAGCCCGCGTTCAGCGCCGCCGCATCGCTCGCCAAAACATCCTCAACAACTTCGATGCCCGCCGCGCGCAGCATCGCTGTGCCTTTGCCCGCAACGCGGCTGTCAGGATCACCCAGCGCAATGACCACCCGCGCGACCCCTGCATCGATCAGGGCTTGGGCGCAGGGCGGGGTTTTTCCAATATGGGCGCAGGGCTCAAGGGTGACATAGGCGCAAGCGCCTCGCGCGTTGTGACCGGCCATATCCAGCGCTTGCGTCTCGGCATGGGGGCGTCCGCCGGGGGCTGTATGCGCGCGGGCAATCAGGCGATTGTTTTTGACCAAAAGGCAGGCAACCGAAGGGTTCGGGGCCACGCGCCCCAGACCGCGTGCCGCATAAGTTAGGGCCGCGCGCATCCATTTGTGGTCAGCGCTCATCAAAGGTGCCTCGCGCGGCTTGGGTTACGCTTAGGTGCCCCGCTCAGGGCGCGTCTTCTTCTGGCGGCGTCGGGCGCAGCTCTGAGACAAAGCTCTCAAAATCATCAGCTTCTTGGAAGTTTTTGTAAACCGAGGCAAAGCGCACATAGGCCACCGTGTCGATCCGCGCCAGCGTCTCCATCACAATCGCACCAATCGCGTCCGAGTGGATGTCCGTTTCCCCCGAACTTTCCAGCCGCCGCACGATCCCAGAGATCATTTGGTCGATCCGATCCATTTCAATCGGGCGCTTTTGCAGGGCAATTCTGATCGAGCGCTCAAGCTTGGTGCGGTCGAATTCCTCGCGTTTGCCGTTTTTCTTAACAACGGTCAAATCACGCAATTGAACACGCTCATAGGTGGTGAAACGTCCAGCACAGGACGGACAATAACGGCGGCGGCGAATGGCAACGTGATCCTCAGCCGGCCGACTGTCCTTCACTTGAGTGTCCACATTTCCGCAAAAAGGACAGCGCATTCAGGTTCCCTCGTATGTGCTTTTTCTCGTTCTGCCACGCTTGGTGTGGGGCTTCAATCTATTGCACATAGAACTTCGATCAACACAATATATATGTTACATTTCTGCAGCCAAGCAAAGCCACCCGCCTACCAGAGCTGGGTTCACAGGAGACTTTATATTGTTTCGGATCGCCTTTTTCCTTTTTCCCCTCTTCTTCGTTTTATGCGTTGCGCCGATTATTTTGGCACGCAAGCGCAGGGGCGGCTCAACATGGTTTCCGGCGCAAATCATCACGCTTTTGGGGTTTTTGGCCGGGCTTGTGGCGCTTGATCAAGGCGTCTTCGGCGAGGTGCGGGGCGCGCTTTATATGGTTTACATGGTGTTGAGCGCATTGCTTGGGTTCTTTGTCGCTTGGTTGGTTTTGCCGCGCGCGCCCAAATGAGGCTGGATTTTCTTAAGAATTAGTGCCTAAAGACCACGTACGACATAATGGTTTTGTAGAATTCAGGTGATCCTTAAGATGAACAACGAGACAAGCCGCGAGATGAGCCACCCTGCATCTAGTGCGTTTTCGTCAATGTTGTCGCCGCTCAGCAGCGGCGGTGTTAGTGCGGCGCGGCGCGATATTATGGCGGCGCGCACTGCGGGCCATATCGGCGAGCCGGATCAGGTGTCGCCTTGGATCGCCGGGCGCTTGGCGGGCGGCGGGATTTTGCAAAGCACGATTTTTATGGCCCAAGCCCATAAGAGCGAATCCGACCAGTTGCTGGCTGAGTTATCCGCGCTTTCAGTGGCGATTTTGGGTGGTGATATGGGCCAAGAGGCGCTGTTGCGCGGGGCGCAATTCGTTGAGCGTACGCGCAATGTCTGGGGTATTGATTTGCCGGATATGTCGCTGCCAATTGCGGCTGGTTTCACGGCCAAATTGATGGATGTGCCCCTTGAGGCGGCGCTGTCGTCTTTTGTTGAGGCCGAGGTTGATGGTGCGCTCATTCTTGCCAGCCAGCTTGTGGGCCTCACTGCCCCTGATGCCAAGGCGGCCAAGCTTGGTTTGGCGCAAAATGTGGCAGAGGCTGCAAAGCGCAGCGCATCTTCGAGCTTAGAGGATGTCTTTGCTGCAGGTGGTGGCGATGCGCTCTCTGATACGACAGAGCCCGCTGCCTCAGAGCCTGCAAGTGACCATGCGAGCGACCATGCGAGTGATACGGCGAACGATCCGGTGGCGTCCTAACGGGCCCCCTCGGATTTACCCCTTGATTTTCGTTGAATTCGCGCCTATCTGACCCGCGCGAAAATATGCGGCCCAGCACCAAGCTTGCGCCGCTAACCCAAGGAGCATCCGGGCGATGGCGAAGGAAAAGTTTGAGCGTAACAAGCCGCATGTGAACATCGGCACGATCG
>CAYLLD010000118.1:0-8846 GCA_964384315.1 uncultured Rhodobacterales bacterium
GGTCTCCCTTAAGGGCCGTGGAAGACCACCACGTCGATAGGCCAGAGGTGTAAGCAGCGCGAGCTGTTCAGCTGACTGGTACTAATTGCCCGATTGTCTTGATTTGATCTGGTAGCAGGCTGTTTTATATCCAACATGATATAGACACAGTCCGCACCAGCCTTGAAAAACACAGACATATGGAAAGTCTTCTCGTGTAACAGCTTTTTTCCGGTTTGGTGATCTTAGCGTGAGCAAAACACCCGATCCCATCCCGAACTCGGCCGTTAAGTGCCACTGCGCCAATGGTACTGCGTCTTAAGACGTGGGAGAGTAGGTCATCGCCAAACCTGATAAAAGCTGTAATTGCTCTCTGATGATGTTCCCTCTAACTGCTATTCGATGCACGCCTTGCGCGTTGTGTTTCGTTGCGGTTTGAAGGAAAATAAGAAAGTGACTAAATTGTCATTTGTGTGAGTTTGCCATTGCACCAATAGGGCCAAAGCATTATCACACGCATCTCTTGTCGCGGGGTGGAGCAGCCCGGTAGCTCGTCAGGCTCATAACCTGAAGGTCGTAGGTTCAAATCCTACCCCCGCAACCAAGAAACTTCCCAAAATACTAAGCTCTGGACCGACTTGAGTTGTGCTGTCTCACTATCCGCTAATGCCGTAGAAAATCACGGTATCGGACTGGGGGAACGTTAGTGGTGGATAAGCCTGCATCTAAGAGCATCACCTTGTCCAAAGCCTTGAAGCTTTTGTAAGATCTATACGCTCTCCACAAATTTCGGGGAAAGCCAGAGATTAATGCCAGCTGGCGTGACGTTGCTCGGAAAGATGTCTTCAAGAATACCTCTATAGGAAAATACTTGGGCGGTAGGCTGATGCTATCTGGGATAGCCTTCACAAATGGTAAATTTGTGTGCCCATGGTTTGAGGCTATTCTTTGAAGCTATTCACAAATCTGTGGCCGGCCCGCATTGCCATTTGCCGAAAAATTCACCCCCTGTTAGATCATCGTGGGGTAATGCTGCTGTGCCGAAGCCGTTAGAAAAACAGGCAGGTACTGAAATTTAGTGCGGGACGTGCGATGAAAAAATTTAGGCAAATGATAGGGCGTCGCACACTAATTGCCGGTTCCATGGCGGGACTTGTTGGGTGCGCCAATGAAAAAGTATCGCGGCGTTACAATGGGCCTAAAGCCACCGGCATCGTTGTCCGCAAGGGTGAACGGAAAATGTTTGTTCTTAAGGGGAATGAGCCTTTGGCTACCTACGATGTCGAGTTGGGTTTCGCCCCAGTTGGGCATAAACGCGAAGTTGGAGATGGTCGTACGCCGGAGGGTCGGTATTTTATCGACCGGCGCAATTATAATTCGGCCTTCTACCTCTCCCTTGGTATTTCATATCCAAACGCGAAGGATCGGGCCCGTGCCCGAGAAAGAGGCGTTGATCCCGGTGGCGACATTTTTATCCACGGTCAGCCAAATGGGGAAAAGCGTGACGCGCCGGATTGGACGGCAGGTTGTATTTCTGTGAGCAATCGCGAGATGCAGAAAATCTATCAAATGGTGCCCGTAGGCATTCCAATTTGGATAGAAGCTTAGACCCCTTTAGAAAGGGATCTAAAGGTTCGCGCCAAAGAGCTGGACCCACCAAATCTTGCCGCTCGGCTCACGATACCAACCAAAGCCAAAGTAACGCGCCTGCCGATCAAGGATCATGGCTGCCGTGGTCGGCTCATCGAGCCAGTTCTGAAGTGTGTCAAATTCACCCTCAAAGGCCTCAGCAATATTTTCGCCCAAGGTGCGCCCACCGAAACCCGCACGTCTGGCACGAGACTGTGGGTTCGAACGATCAGAGCCAAAATGCCAAGCGCGCTGTTGAAGCGCCATATCCCGCGCATGGGTTAGTGCCGCAGAGTTCAAGGCTTGATCATAGACCAATGGCGCCGCACCGCGCGCTTGCCGCAGTGCATTTACGCTATCAAGGTGCCGCAATTGGATGGCACCCACATCTGCCAGCTCGGCCACCGGCACAATGCGCCGCCCGCCATCGCTCACCACATCATTCTCACTAGGCCCGCCGCCACAGGCAGCTAACATTGACAGCGCCATCGTTATGAGGGCCACGAAACGTAGGGTACTCAGCATATCTGCAGGGCTCTTTCTCGGGTTTTGCAGGCGCGGGGCGGCGCTTGCTTGGTTATGCCGCATTTTCACGCAAGGGCGTAGTTATTCAAGCCCCGCGTGACACATTTTTATCCAAATGATGCAGTAAACACAGTC
Source organism: uncultured Rhodobacterales bacterium (assembly GCA_964384315.1). GTDB lineage: Bacteria > Pseudomonadota > Alphaproteobacteria > Rhodobacterales > Rhodobacteraceae > CAYLLD01. The sequence continues at coordinate 2,269 of CAYLLD010000118.1, forward strand.
GTGAATTGCAGCTTATGCGACGCTGGGCTATTTTGTATGATGACCGAAGCGGCCGTAGACCGACTGCGCTCAGTTGAACAAAAAGTGGGAAGAGCGGGAAATGACATCGAAGTTAACACGCAGGCGGCTGCTAAGTGGCTTGGCAATGGGCGGCGCAAGCAGTTTGGCCGCGCCTGCAATTGCGCAAAATTACTTGGGCCAAACCGATGTTCCGGACCGCGAGTTTGAACAACCGCCCGCAAGGATCGTTGACCGAAATGTCTCGTCGTTCCAGACCCATGATTGGCGGCCCTATTTTAAATCCCTGAAAAACGGTGCGATCCTGGCAAATACGCATTCGCGCTCGCTGCACTATTGGCCTGAGGGCGGCACTGAGTATTATATATTCCCCACGTCTGTTCCTTTGACCGAGGATCTCACCCGTCGGGGTCGCACCCAAATTGTTCGCAAAGTTGACGGACCAGAATGGCGTCCGACGGCAAACATGCTTGAACGTGACCCCAGCCTTCCGGAATTTGTCGGTCCTGGGCCTGAGAATCCCTTGGGAAGTCACGCGCTCTATTTGTCGTGGCAGTACTACCGAATTCACGGCACAAACGACACGCGCAAGATTGGGCGGATGTCTTCGTCGGGCTGTATCGGGCTGTTTAACGAGGACATTGCCAAATTATTCAGCATGGCAAAGGTCGGAACTCAGGTGTTGCTCATTTGACGCGCAAAATAAAGCCCACGAGAAACTCGTTAAAATCGATCATTGCAAAGGGTAAACTAAGCTGGTTAAGGTTTCGATACGAGGTAAACCTTGAGGTTTCACTGTGGGCGCCAGTCATGAAGACCGCCCATGACCATGGCCCCAAATGGAGGAAAAAATGAAAGTAATCGCACTCACAACAGCAGCAGTATTCGCTGCTTCGACAGCATTCGCAGGCACAATGGATTCGGCTGCAATGGACGCACCAGACATGGTTGAGATGGTAGAACCAGCAACAACCGGTTCCGGCGCTTTGGGTTGGATCATCCCGCTGGTTGCTGTTGCAGCAATCGCGCTGGCTTCCGACGACTAAGTCGGTCGTTCAGACCAAGTTTAAACCGTCAGAGGCTTGCGTCTCTGGCGGTTTTTTTATGTCTAGATTTTGACTATTGGGTAAGCGGTTCCAGCACATCCAAATTCATGGGCGGCATGTTGTGCCCGATGAATTGTTGGCTTTGCCACACCCGCCCCGTGCGCGCATCGGCGGCGTATAGATTAGTGAACTGACCAGACGTTCCGGAACAGGTTTCGGCAAAACCAATCACATCAAAAGACGTACCTGCAATTTCGATCTGCGCGGGACCTGCACGCTTTATGGAGCAGCTATAGCGCTCGATCCGCCCCTCAGGCCCATCCCCCGCAAAGCGGTACTCGCGCGTCATTGTCTCGGGCCACTGACCGGGTGGGGTTAGGGTCCGCAACGGATCATCGGGCTGACTTTGCGCAGAAATCATATCAGTGCCGTGCCCCCGAATGCCTGTGATCTGGCTTTCGCGCGTGGTCACCAACTGACGTGATTTGTTGCCATAGGTCACAAAGGGCCCGTTTTTCACCGCTGGTGTCAGGATCGGCCAAACGTCTTCGCCTTCGAGATTGATTTGGATAAGCGCCAGATTGAGCTTTTTGATCTGTGCACGAGATGGTGTCTTTTTGCCAATTGGCTCTGCGCTCGCATCTGAACGGCTGGCCTTGATCTGCGACCAAACGCTCGACAGAAGCGGGGCTTCACCGCCTGAAGTGCAGGCGCTCGTGCTCAAAGCAAAGATTAGGAAAAGAGACCGCGAAATCATTGCCAAAAGGCCTCCCAATTGGCGGCAAGCGCCGCCTTGTCCCCTACACGCAGCGTCGGATAAAGCCGATTGCGCAAATCGAGCCGCGCGCCATCGTCGCGGGTGAAGTCTTGGAAGGCCACGGTGGTTTTGCGTCTAGTCGCAAATGGCAGGCTCCATTGCAGCGGGATCGTCAGGCGCACGCCCTTATCGAGCGTGCTGGCGTCGCTGGCCCCCAAATCCGCATCCGTGGCCGTGGCAAATCCCGCCACCTCCCAGCCGTTGTCAAAGCGTCGCGCCACCGTCAGCGTCGATCCCCAATCGCCAGCCAGATAGCGCCCAAAGTCAAGCTGCGCGGTCACGCCATTCCAGCCCGTATCCCAATAAACCGAACCGTGGCCGCTGATTGTGTCGTAATCCGTAAACCCGGCAAAGCTGTCCGGGTCACGTTGCGCCGCGTAGTTCATCTCAAGCCCATAGGCCAAGGGCGAGGCCGCGTCGCGCCATAGAACCTCGCCCGAAACACCGCCGAACATCCGTTCAAGATACCCCGCCGAGACCCGCCCATAGAGCCTGTCGCTAAGTTGCGTGACATAATCGGCGGTTAGGTTCTGCAGGACCGGCGTGTTTTGCCCATAACTGATCGCGTTTGAGCGAACCTGCGGCAATGTCCCCGCCGCAGGCGCGGTGCCGCCTAAACCGCCAATAATGCTCTGGGTCATCTGGCCCGACAGGCTCAGCCCCGGTGCGATTTGATAGCGTGCTTGCGCAGAGATTTGCGGATCAAACGCCAGCCCGTCACCGTAAAAACCAAAGGGCAGCGCCGGGGTGATCGAATAGCTTAGTGCGCTGGGGGCGCTATGCCGATAATCGGCAGTCCCCAAAAGCTGGCCGTTCTCGACGACCAGCCGCCGCCAACTTTCTGGAACGGCCTCGTGGGTGTCCACAAGCGCCTCCATATCCGCGCGTTCAATTACCGCGGTGCTCGCGGCCAGTTCGCCCTCGATCAGCGTTACGCGGAATTGCTCGACCGAGGCAGGCATCCCCAGGGCCATCAACCGCGCCGTGCGCCCAATCGCCTTGGCCTGTCGGTTCATCTTGGTATTGCGGATCTGCAGTTCGGCTTGATCTGATGAAAGCTCTGCGGCCTCGATCACGATGCCCTCAGCCACCAAAACCTCCGCAAGACTGGCAACAATCTTGGTCTTCAGCGCCTCGTCTGCAGCCCAACTGGTTGCGCGATTGGCATTAGCCGGACGGGCAGAAAACGGGGCTGGACCGGGGATGAAGTCTTGTGGCGCTGCGGGTTTGCGCGGATTCGCGACGAAACTAAGCCGGAACCCGATCTCGTTACCGCCGATTGAATAAAGCCCAGCCTGCACCCCTGCATCCCAAGACTTTTCGATCCCGAAATTCAAAGGCCCATCTATGCGCAAATCCCCTGCAGCGCGTTCTTGGGCGTAATCGTCAGAGGAGTATTCGGCCTTTAGCCGCCATCCATCGCCAAACTCATAAGCGATACCGCCAAAGGCGCCGACATCGTCACCGCCAAAGGCATTGGCGATATTCAGTCGGTCGCCGCTACCCGCAGCATTGGGACGCGAGCCGCCAAAGGGGTTATCTGCCACAGGCCTTGCGGCCAAGCGGCCCCATCCCAAACCGCCCGTTACGCTTAGTCCATTGGCGAAGGATTTGGTGGCGACGATGAATTCGGACGAATAGGCCGCTGTTCCGGCCAGATCCCTGATGCCAACCGCAAGGCCGGGGCGTGTTTTGGTTTCGGTCAAGAGCGCGAAGGTTAGATCAAGTTGGCTCCCGTCAATTGACTGGGCACCTGCACCAAAAGCGTCGATGCTGTGAAACCGATAGCTGGCTGAGATGCGGGGGGCGAGTTGAAAGCTTAGACTGGCGCCCTTTGCATTTGCGGCGCTGGTATAGCTGACCGAGACCGTGCCATCTGGGGCCATTTCGGCGCTTGGCATATCGATCAGCCCTGTGGTGCCAAAGGTGCCCAAGGATTGCCCGCTCAGGGCGATGGGCCAAAGAGCCAAGGGCGCAATCAATAGGTTGCGCGTTACCATTCGTCCCCAAGTCACCACGTATTTTCCCCGCCTTCGTTGGCCCAAGACCTAGCCCAGCCGCACAGCCGTTTCAACTCAGGTCATCAACATCCGCAAACCTTGGGTCACATCACTGCGCACCGCGAGGCGTAGCCCCGGCTCATCCCCGGCCTTGAGCGCGCCAATGATTTTGTTGTGATTGTCCGTCGCCCGGTCGCGCTGAAGCTTTTCGTACAGCATTCGCATGGTTGGCCCGGCCTGCAGCCAAACCGTCTCAATCATTGCCAGCATCGCGGGGGCCTGCGCCCTAAGATAAAGCGCGCGGTGAAACTCTAGATTTGCGCGGACATAGCCGACCGCATCGGATTTCACGACCATTTGATTGACCGTGCTATTTAATAGCGCCAGACGGTCGATCAGCGCGGGGTGCGCACGGGGCAGGGCGCGGCTGGCCAGTTCCGGCTCGATGAGGGCGCGCAGGGCGGCCAGTTCTTCGATGCGTTCATTTGCCAGTAGGGGCGCGCTAATCCGGCCCGAATTTGACAGCGTAAGCGCGCCTTCGGCAGCCAAGCGCCGTACCGCTTCGCGCGCGGGGGTCATCGAGACACCATAGGTTTTGGCAATACCGCGGATGGTCATGGCAGACCCCGGCTCAACATCGCCTTCCATGATCTTGGCGCGCAAAGCTTTGAACACCGCCTCATGTGCAGGACCGGGTGTTTCGATACGCGCATCGTCTTGCCGGAGACTGGTGTTGGTTGGGGTTATCTGTGCCATAGCTATTTGTGATCACAAGTGGTTAGGGCGGTCAAGCTATGTCTTGAACTGATAACTCTGAATTTCTGCGCCATGTGTCTTTAGCCACTGCCGCTGCGGCCCAAACCCCGGCAATAGTCGCTCTACAGTATCCCAAAAGGCCTGCGAGTGATCTAGATGCGCCAGATGCGCGACCTCATGGGCGGCGACATAGGTGAGCACTTCGGGCGGGGTCATGATCAGTCGCCACGAATACATCAGATTGCCCGCCGAGGTGCAGGACCCCCAACGAGAGCGGGTATCTCTTAGGGAAATCCGCGCATAGGGGCGGCCCAGTTTGGCGGCGAAAAAATCGGACTGCGCGACCAGTTCATCGCGGGCCATGGCCTTTAGCGTTTGGGCGATGGCTGGGGCTGGGTTCTTTGTTTCGGGGGCATAAATATAGTCGTCGTCGATTTTAATGCTGCGCGCGTTTCGCGGGGCAATCCGCCGCATGCGCCCCAGAACTGGCAGGTCTCGACCGAAATCTATGGGTTTTAGCGTCGGCGCACGCTCTAGCCTCGCAGTGATCCAATCGAGCTTGCGCCGTGCAAAATCCTCGGCATCCGCAAGTTTACAGCGTTTTGGCACGGTCATGCGCGGCCCAGAGGGGCCGATGCGCAGGGTCAACCGCCGCGCGCGGGCGTTGCGTTGAATTTCGATCTCAAGTGGCGGCGTGCCTACAAAGATGCGCTCGCTCATGGGCGCCCGAGCCTGACTTTTGCTGCTTACGGTTCTTAGGTGGAAGCTCTTGCGCCTTAAATGCGCGCCGCGCAACCGCCAAAGGGGCCGCCCTAGCGATGCGTTTTCAGGAAATCCCGCACCTTGGGCTGGGTATCGCCGCGCCAGCGCGAACCGTTAAACACCCCGTAATGCCCAACCTTGGGGACGACCGTGTGGTTGCGCTTTTTCTTTGGAAGGCTGCTGAACAGATCATGGGCCGCCTCGGTCTGTTTGAGCCCCGTAATATCGTCGCGCTCACCCTCGATGGTCATCACCGCGATGTCTTTGTTCAGTTCGGGGCGGATCAGATGGTCGCGGTGGTAATATTCGCCCACGGCCAAGAGCCGCCGCTGAAACACCCGATCGATGGTCTGCAGATAAAACTCAGCGGTCATATCCATCACCGCCATATATTCATCGTAGAATTTGCGATGCGCCTCAGCGCTGTCGCCATCACCGCGCACCAGATGGCCGAAGTGCTTGGTATGGGCCTCCATATGGCGATCAAGGTTCATCGACATAAAGCCCGAGAGCTGCAAAAATCCGGGGTATACTTTGCGCAGAAACCCACTGTTGGGCCAAGGCACGGTGACGATCACATTGGTTTCGAACCAGCTAAGGGGCCGCGTGGTCGCCAGATGATTAGGCTGCTGCGGGTTGCGCGATGTGTCGATGGGTGATCCCATCAAAACCAGAGCCGAGGGGCGGGCGGGGTCTTTGGCCTCAGCCATCAAAGTGGCCGCGACCATAGCCGGAATGCCTGGCTGGCAGACCGCCATCATTGCCGGACGCGTGCCATCTGATCCCAAATGCTGGCAAAAATCGATCAGATAATCCGCGTAATCGTCCAGATCGAACTCGCCATCGCTAATCGGAACGTCGCGCGCGTCTTTCCAGTCGGTTATGTAGACGTCATGCTCGGGCATCATCGCGCGCACGGTATCGCGCAAAAGTGTGGCATAGTGGCCGGAGAGGGGCGCCACGATCAGCACTTTCTGGTCTTTGCGGTCCTCGGCGTGTTTGGCGATGCGGTGAAAGCGCAGCAGATTGCAAAACGGGCGCTCGAGCACGACCTCTTCTTCGACCGGCGAGGGCTGGCCGTCCACGATCACTTCGTCGATGCCAAACTCGGGCTTGCCATAACGGCGGGTCGCGTTGATGAACATGTCAAAGGCCGCGGCAGCGGTGCGCGAGCCGAGC
>CAYLLD010000119.1:0-8775 GCA_964384315.1 uncultured Rhodobacterales bacterium
GCGCGCTATCGATCACATCGCGCAGCTTAAAGGGCACCCGCTCCATATTCGCCCGTCCGCTTTCCAAAAAACTCAGATCGAGGATTTCATCCAGCAGCCGGGTCAGCCGCTGAGCCTCGGTTTCAATGATCCCCAAAAACCGATCCCTCTCGCGGGCGGTCACGTCATCGTCCTTGCGCAGAATCTCGGTGAACGAGCGGATCGAGGTCATGGGCGTGCGCAATTCGTGGCTAACCTGCGACAAAAACGCGTCCTTTTGCGCGCCAATCTCTGTCAGCTGCATATTGGCGCGGCGCAGTTGCGCGGCCGTTTGTTCTAGCTCTTGCGATTGGGTCTCCAGCTTTTGCGAATATTGCCGCAGCTGCGCGGTCTCATCGGCGATGTCGATCAACTCGGCGACCGAAACCGAGCCGCCGCCCGAGATTTGCGAGATCATCGCATGGGCCGAGGCCGAGCCGATTGAGCCGGCCAATTCGCGTTCAAGACTATGGATAAAGCCTTCGGTCGGTTCCGGCAAACCGCCCTCATGCCCTTGGCGCTCGGTTTCCTTGGCAAACAAACGATAGGCCGGGTCCGCGCCCAATATGCGCTGGGCGAGGGTGAATAAATCTGTCGAGGTCGCAGTACGGCCCGTGGAAATCGTCGTGGCTTCGCTGCCCTGTCTCAGGGCATCGACGAAAAGCGCGGTCTGCAACCGCTCTAGCTCATTGGGCCGCGTCACCAAAGAAACGCCCACAAGGCACAGGGTGTTGATCGTCATCGACCAGAAAAACGCATGCACCAATGGGTCCATATCAGTAAGACCAAACAGCGCTTCGGGCCGCAGCGCGCTCCAGCCAAAGGGGCCGTTTTGCAGCGTCGCTTGGCTCAGGATGAAGGTGCCGCCGAAGCTTGGCAGTAGCAGCGTATAGGCCCAGACAAACGATCCGGCCAAAAGCCCCGCCATGGCCCCGTGACGGGTCGCGCCGCGCCAGAAAATTCCGGCCAAAAGCGCAGGCGAGAGCTGGGCTAGCCCACAAAAGGCAATCAGCCCGATGGCCGCCAGCGCATCGGTGCCGCCAGTGACGTTAAAGTAAAGCAACCCAAGCGCCAAAACGGCGGCAATCGAAAACCGCCGCGACATGAGCAAAATGCCCCGCACATCCCCTGCCGACTGGGTTTTGGGCGAGAAAAACCGCAGCCAGATCGGCATCACGATGTGGTTCGAGACCATGATCGATAGAGCGATGGCCGAGACGATCACCATGGATGTTGCAGCGGAAAACCCGCCAATAAAAGCAAAAAGCGCCAGCCCCGATTGGCCGCTGGCCAAAGGCACGGTCAGTACGAAAAGATCGGGGTTGGCCCCCGGCGGTAAGAGCCGCAGCCCGGCAATGCCGATGGGTACAACAAAGAGCGAGATCAGCAAGAGATAGGCTGGAAAAGCCCAAGCGGCGGTGCGCAGGTGCCGCTCGTCCACGTTCTCGACCACGAGCACATGAAACATGCGCGGCAGGGTGAAAATCGCAATGGCCGAGAGCGAGCAAAGCGTAACCCAGCGCCCTCCGGTTACAGTCTCGATATTGACCATGCGCTCGGGGGCGCCCGCAAAGGCCGCCTCGGGACCGGGGCTGAGCCAGAACACCACGAAGAGCCCCACCGCGATCACCGCCAAGAGCTTGATGATTGCTTCAAGGGCGATGGCGGCAACCACGCCGTGATGCCGCTCGCTGGAATCGAGGTTGCGTGTGCCAAAAAGGATCGTGAAGACCGCAAGGGTCGTGGCGATCCAAAACGAGGGCGCGATGGTCGAGCCGTCTGGTGTCGCGCCGGTGAGTGTTTCAAAGCTGATGGTAATCGATTGCAGTTGCAGCGCGATGTAGGGCGTCGATGAGATGACCGCGAGGCAGGTGACGATGGCGGCGATAGCGGGGGATTTGCCGTAGCGTGATGAGATCAAGTCGGCGATTGAGGTGATGCGCTGGGTGGCGCCGATGCGCACGAGTTTGCGCAAAATCCAGAACCACCCGATAAAAAGCAGCGTTGGGCCAAGGTAAATTGCCGCAAACTCAAGCCCGTTCCGCACCGCCGATCCGACCGCGCCGTAGAAGGTCCAAGCTGTGCAATAGACCGAAAGGGCGAGTGTGTAGATCAGCGGCGACTTGAGCCAAATAAAGCGGCCCCGTGTGACTTGCCTGTCGGCGATTGCAGCCACCAAAAAGAGGATCGCGCCATAAACCAGCGCGACCAAAACCAAAAGATTAGGAGCAATCATTCGCTGTCGTCGCGGCCAAGCCTGCGCGCAAGCCGCCGTGTTAAGAGAATGAGCAAAACCCAAAAACCGTAAATGTAAACAATCGCGACAGGCAGACCGAAGACACTTACGTCGCTGCCTGCAACCCGGACCAGCGGCGTCAGAAAAACCAGCATTCCAACCAAAGGCAGGATTAAGGCGAGGTCTCGGTAGCGCATGGACTTTTGCGTCCGATCAGAACCCGGCGCGCTCATTCTAAAAGTGACTTTACGCGGGCCACAACCGCCTCGTTCGAGAAGGGTTTGACCATGTAGTCATTCGCCCCGGTCGTTGCGGCAATTTCCTTGTCGCGCGATTGACCTTTTGCCGAAAGCATCAGCACGGGAATACTGGCAATGGGCGCGGCTTTACGGATGTCGTGAAGAATTTCGATCCCCGAGCGTCCCGGCAGCATCACGTCTAGGATAACGAGGTTAGGGCGGTGATTTTGAATCTCGAAAATCGCCGCATCGCCGTCCGCCACACAATGAACATCATAGCCCGCACGCCCCAAAATGAACGTCAGCGATTCCGCAATATTCGGCTCATCCTCGACAATGATGATCTTGTCAGCAGGCTTTTGAGACATCGGTCTCCTCCCATGGCGCTCTTTTTGGCACCTGTCTTTTGGGCAGTATAGACCGATGCTAACGGCGTTTGAAGAGGTGCTTTACAGGGGGTCAAGCCGCCCAATGCCGGGGTATTGAAGCTCGGCTTGTTCCAGTTTCGAGGGCTCAGGTTCTGGACGGCCCGGCTCTGCCCGCTTTAACTCAAAGTGATCTGTCTCTGTTTGTGCAAGTTTCGGGCGCTCTTGCTCGGCGGGGTCAAGAGCCGGGGCCGCAATGGTCGCGGGTTCAAGCGCAGGTGCCTCGATTTCCGCGCGCACAAAGGCTTTGCTTGCCAAGCGCTGCATGTTGTCAACATAGGTCTCCGTCGACCAATCGCACTCGCCCGTAAGGTAGTCCCAAGTGTCAAACGATAACATGCTTGCCATAAGTTTACTGGCCGCTTCGCCGTTCCAACTTTCGGCCAATTGCCCATCCGCTTCTAAACGATCAATGGTTGCATTGCAGCCCGAGGTCAGCGCGAACATGCGATCTTGCCATGCCTGAAGTGCTGTCTTGTCCTCTTTTGAGGCCAAGCGTAGCGAGCGGGCAGCTGCGGCGAATTCTGGTAGGTAGTTCCCCCAAAAGGCAATGAATTCATTGAGTTGCGCCGCGCCATCTGCTGCCATTTGCAACCCTGACAGGCGTTGTGGCAGGTCCAGCTGCATGTCGATTTCCTTCATCGCGCTGGTCAATAGCTCGGTGCGAGAAGAGAAATGCTGATAGAGCGCTTGTCTGGATAAGCCAGTCTTACTGGCAATCGCTGACATGCTGACAACGCCGGTTTGCGTGTCGTTAATTACAGCTTGCGCGGTGTCAAGTATCCGCTGGCGGGTCTGTAGAGCGCGGGGCTGAACCATGGGGGCCTCATAGTGTTACTGGTCCGGCTGATTTACAGGCTGTCTAGTTAATGCAAGCTTAACTTTGACACTGTGTCGGGCAGGGAGCCTGCCACCCCTTCACCTTTGAATGAGCGTCTCAAGCGGGTCATGCTCGGCGACCCAATGGCCCGGCGCTTGTTGCGTGAGGGGCGGGACAAAACTCATATCACCGGCAGCCAGCTTGGAGGGTAGGAACCGCAAATTAGCGCCTTGTACAAGCGGCGACGGCAATTCGCCTTTAAGGATAATCCTGTGCCGTTCGCGCTCTTTTTGCGGGTCGGGCAGGGGCACCGCCGAGATCAATGCACGGGTATAGGGATGCTGCGCGCGCTCATAAATCGTGTCCCGATCCGCCATCTCAACGACCCGGCCAAGATAGAGCACCATGATGCGGTGAGAGACCTCGCGCACCACCGACAGATCGTGGCTGATGAAGATCATCGACATGCCAAACTCGGCCTGAAGCTCCAAAAGCAGCCGCAGAATTTGCGCTTGGATGGAGACATCAAGCGCCGAGACCGCCTCGTCCGCGATGATCAGCTTGGGCCGGCAAATCATCGCCCGCGCGATGCCCACGCGCTGGTTTTCGCCCCCCGATAGCTCATGGGGATAGCGGTTGATCATGTCCTGCCTCAGCCCCACCCGCTCTAGCCAAAGCGCGACCTCTTTGGTGCGTTCGGTGCGGGTCATCTCGGGGCGAAACGAGCGCAGCGGCTCGGCGATTGAGGCGGCGATTGTCATGCGCGGGTCGAGACTGGCGAGGGGGTCTTGAAACACGATTTGCAGATCGGCGCGGGTGGATTTGAGCGCCGCCTCGCGTAGCCCTGCGATGGGCCGCCCGAGCCAAGTCACTTGCCCTGTGGTGGGCGGGATCAGCTGGATCACCGCGCGCGCCAGCGTGGATTTACCGCAGCCGCTTTCGCCAACCACCCCCAAAGTCTCGCCCGCGCCCAGTTTGAAACTGACGCCATCCACAGCGCGCAGGGGGACGGTTTTGCCAAAAATACCGCCACGGGTTCGCACAGGAAACTGCACCTTAATGTCGTCGACGCTCAGAATTTCAGCACCCGCTTGCGCCGGATCAACCTGCCCACGCGGGCTGTCGATGCGCGGCATCGCGTCTAGCAGCATCCGCGTGTACTCATGCTTGGGCCGATAGAAAATCTCATCCGCCGTGCCGTCCTCGACATAGGCCCCATGGCGCATCACCGAAATCCGGTCGCACATCCGCGCCACCACGCCCATATCATGAGTGATCAGCGCGATGGCCGTGCCCTTTTCGCGCTGCAACTCGGCCATCAAATCCAAAATCTCGGCCTGCACCGTCACATCAAGCGCCGTGGTCGGCTCATCAGCGATCAAAAGCTGCGGGTCACAAAGCATCGCCATGGCAATCACCACGCGCTGGCGCATCCCGCCCGACAGCTCATGGGGGAATTGCCGCAGCCGCCGCCGTGCCTCGGGGATTTGCACGCGGTCGAGCCATCTGTGACAGATCGCTTCGGCCTCGCGTCCCGCGATCCCGCGATGAAAGCGCAAGACCTCGCGCATTTGCTCGACGATCCGCAGATGCGGGGTCAGGGCGGTCAGCGGGTCCTGAAAAATCATCGCCATACGCTCGCCGCGGATTTTATTCAGCGCAGAGGGTTCAAGCCCCAGCAACTCGCGCCCCTCAAAGCTGATCGAGCCGCGCGTGCGCCCGTTTGGCGCAAGTAACCCCATAGCGGTCATAAAGGTCTGGCTCTTGCCCGAACCGCTCTCGCCGACCACGCCCACACATTCGCCCGGCGCAATGCTCAGGTTGATGCCTTTAACCGCCTCAACCGGCCCGTCGGGGGTATCGAAACTCACATGCAGATCTTTGACGTCAAACAGCATGGCTCAGCGGTCCTTGGGATCGAGCGCGTCGCGCAGCCCGTCGCCTATGAAAAACAGGCAAAACAGCGTGGTGACGAAGAAAAACAGGGGCACCAAAAGCTGCCAAAGCGTGCCGTAGAGGATCGTGCCTGCGCCGTCCGCCAAAAGCTGGCCAAGCGAGGTGTTCGGCTCTTGGACCCCGAGCCCCAAAAAGCTGATGAAGCTTTCGGTCAGGATCATCAGGGGCACCAGCAAAGTTGCGTAAATGATCACGATGCCCATGAGATTTGGCACGATATGGCGCAGGATGATGCCCATAGGGCCGACCCCTGCGGCGCGGGCGGCCTCGATGAACTCGCGGTTTTTGAGCGTGAGGGTCTGGCCGCGCACGATGCGGCTCATGTCGAGCCAACTCACAATGCCAATGGCCACAAAGAGCATAAAAAACGAGCGCCCGAACATGACCAAAAGCAGGATCACGATCAGCATAAAAGGAATGGCGGTCAGGATATCGACGAGGCGCATCATCACATTGTCGAGCCAGCCACCGAAAAACCCTGCTATGGCCCCGTAAAGCGTGCCGATGATGACCGAAACCGCCGCGCCGATGATCCCGACCATAAGCGAGGTTTGGGTGCCTTGGATCGTGCGCGCGTATAAATCGCGGCCCAGCTCGTCTAGGCCGAAATAATGCCCGTTCGCCAGCGAAGGTTGGCCTTGGCCCGCGATGTCGCCCATCAGCCCCCAGTCGATTTCATCGTGAGAATATTGCGCAAACATCGGGCCGATCAGAGTGAAAACCACGATCAGCCCCAGCACAAACAGCGCCGCCGTGGCCACGCGGTTGTGCAAGAACCGCGCCCGCGCATCCCCCCAGAGCGAGCGGCCCTGAACCTGATGCACCACCGCGTCGGTGACCGCCTCCGCGAGGCTCTCGATTTTTGAGGGGCTGACCATTTTAGTACCTAATCTTCGGGTCGAGCCACGCGTAAATCAGGTCCGCCACAAGGTTGAACAGGATCGTCAGCGCGCCCATCAAAATCGTCACCCCCAGCATCATAGAATAGTCGCGATTAAGCGCCGCGTTCACGTAATCCGCGCCGATCCCGCCGGTGGAAAAGAAAATATCGATCACCACCGAGCCCGTGATCATGGAAACAAAGGTAGGGCTGAGGTAGGACACCACGGGCATCAGCGACGGTTTGAGCGCATGGCGCCAGATGATCTCGCGCTCGGGCAGGCCTTTGGCGCGGGCGGTGCGGATGAAATTCGAGCGCATGACCTCAAGCATCGACGAGCGGGTGATCCGCGCAATCGAGGCCATAAACGAGGTCGCCAGCGCGATCACCGGCATGATCAAATGCGGCCAAGCGCCGCCGTTCCAACCGCCACCGGGCAGCCAGTTGAGCTGCAGCGTAAAGACGATGATCAGGATCGGGGCCATGACGAAATTCGGCAGCACCTGCGCCGAGAAGGTCGCGCCAACGGCGATGTAATCAAGCCATGTGTTGTGGCGGATCGCAGCCAAAACCCCCAGCGAAATCCCCACCACACAGGCTAGCGCAAAGGCCATTGAGCCGTAGGTCAGGGTGATCGGAAATCCATGGGCGATGGCCTCGTTGACCGTGCGGTCTTTGTACTGAAACGAGGGGCCAAAATCGAAAGCGGTGACCACGCCCACGAGATAATTCCACATCTGCATGTAAAGCGGCTCATCAAGGCCATATTTTGCGTTGATATTGTCGATCACCGCTTGGGGCAGCGCGCGCTCTGAGGTCCAAGGGCCACCGGGGGCCGCATGCATCAGCAAAAAGCAAGCGATGATCAGAATAAGCAGCGTCGGGATCGCCACAAGGGTGCGGCGCAGGGCATAGGCTAGCATGAATGTCCCTTTAACGGGCGGGCAAAAATGGGCACAGCAGAAACGGGCGCGGCAGGAAGTCCGCCGCGCCTAGGCTCAAAGTCGCGCGCTACTGAGCGATTTTATACAGATCGCGCGAGTACCAGTTTTGCTCGACGTTCTGCACAGGCCAACCACCCAGATCGGTGTCATGCATGTAAACCCCCGCGTAGTGATAAATCGGGATCACAGGCATCTCATCCGCAAGGATTTGCTCAACCTCGGTGTAAAGCGGCTGTGCATCATCGGCAGTGCGCGCCGAAAGCATCAACTCATCGACCTTGGCATTGGCAAACTTGCCGTCGTTGTAGCCCGAAGGTGAGGTCAAGAGATCCAAGAAGGTTGATGCCTCGTTGTAATCCCCACACCACGCGCCGCGCGCCAGCTCAAAGTTCTGATTGCCGCGGGTCTCAAGGAAGGTTTTCCACTCCTGATTGGCCAGAACCGCCTCGACGCCCAGCTTTTGCTTCCACATCTGGCTCATCGCAATCGCCACCTTCTTGTGGCTTTCGGATGTGTTGTAGAGCATGTCGAACTTCAGCGGATTGTCCGCCGAATAGCCCGCCTCGGCCAGCAACTCGAGCGCTTTGGCATCGCGGTCCGCTTGGCTCATGGCTGCCATGTCAGTGGCAGGCACATCAAATCCAGCGGTGGCCGCCGGGGTGAAAGTATAGGCCTCAGGTTGACCACCCGCGAGCACGTTTTCGGTGATGATCTTGCGATCCACCGCGAGGGCCAGCGCTTGGCGCACCCGCACGTCCTTAAAGGCTTCGGGGCCGGTGTCCGAGAGGTTGAAGGTGTAGTAATAATTGCAAAGCCGCGGGAAGCTGACCGCCTCATCGGGATACTCGGCCTTCATTTTGGGGAATTGACCAGCAGGCATCAGCGTGCGGTCCATTTCGCCAGCAAGATAACGGGTCAGCGCGATGTTTTCGTCGTTGATGACCAGGGCCACGCTTTTATCCAAGATTGTCGCGTCGTTGTTCCAATACATCGGGTTCCGCTCGCGCACCAAACGCTCGCCGGAGACCCATTCGGTCAGAACATAAGCGCCATTGCCTACCATGTTGCCCGGCTTGGTCCAATCAGCGCCGTGGGTCTCGATGGTGCCCTTATGGGTCGGAAAGAGCGTGGCATGGGTCATCATCTGGTCGAAATAGGGCAGGCTGTCCGTCAAGGTGACCTCAAGGGTCAGATCATCAACCGCCACCGCGCCAAGTTCGGTCGGCGTGGCCTCACCGGCGATAATTTCAGAGGCAT
>CAYLLD010000120.1:0-8744 GCA_964384315.1 uncultured Rhodobacterales bacterium
CACCCTCGATGGTGGCCCCGCCGAGCAAACCGGTCCAGTGATTTGGGGCGAGCCGGGCACAAACGCGCAGCATTCGTTCTTTCAGTTGATCCACCAAGGCACCGATATCGTTCCTGTGGATTTCATCCTCAGTGCCAAATCTGGTAGCCGTCTTGAGGCGCAGCATGATATTCTGGTTGCCAATTGTCTGGCCCAGGCCGAGGCGCTCGCCTTTGGCAAAACCAGCGACGAGGTTCGCGCCGAGATGGAGGCCAAAGGTGCTGCCAATATCGACGCGCTCGTGCCGCATCGGACCTTTCCAGGGAACCGCCCCTCGACCATGATCCTGCATGAGGCGCTGACGCCTTTCGCGCTAGGGCGGTTGATTGCAATGTTTGAGCATAAGGTCTTTGTGCAAGGCGCGATTTGGGGCGTGAATTCCTACGATCAATGGGGCGTCGAGCTTGGCAAGGTGCTGGCCCAAGCGCTTTTGCCGATCGTTCAAGGTGCCCAGAGCGCTGACGGCAAAGACAGTTCCACCCGCTCGCTGATCGAACGCATAAATGCACTAAAAGCGGACTAAGACATGAGCCCACTCTCCAATCATTTCGGCGATCCAAGTTTTAGTGCGCTCAACGATGATTGGATGTTTTGTGGCCCTTTTAACGCCGGGGACGAAGCGGCGGCGGCGGCGGGCACGCCTGTGCGGCTGCCCCATAATGCGGTTGATTTGCCTGTCAGCTATTTTGACGAGACCAGCTATCAGCGCGCGTTTTTCTACCAGCGTCGCCTGGATTGGCATCGCTCTTTTGAGGGTATGGAGATTTCGCTTCACTTTGATGGGGCGATGGCGGATGCCGAGGTTTTTCTCAATGGCGAGAAAATTGGCGGTCACAAAGACGGGTACACGCCGTTTTCTGTGCGCCTAACCGGGCGTTTGCAGCCGGGGGCGAACCTGATTTGCGTCAAAGTTGACGGCAGTGAAAACCCCGATATCCCACCGTTTGGCGGCCAAATCGACTACCTGACTTATGCGGGGATTTACCGTGATGTCTGGCTGCGCGTCGCCCCTCCGGTGAGCATCGGCAATCTGCGCGCGGTGCCCGTTGATGCTCTTGGCACATCCCCTGCGCTCGATTGCACCGTTTGGCTGGATAATCCGCAAGACCTGCCGATTGCGGGGGAATTGACCCTGCGCCTTTTGGAGCCCGCCGGGCGCGTCGTGTCGCAAACGCAAGTTCCCGTCGATGGAGATACAGCCACCATCAGCATAAGCGATCTGTCCGATATCGAGATTTGGCGGCTCGATGATCCGGCGCTTTACACTCTGCAGGTGGCCTTCAAACAAGGTCAGGTCGCCACCACGCGCAGCGTGAACATCGGGTTTCGCGAGGCTGAGTTTCGCGAAGGCGGCTTTTATCTAAACGGCGAAAAGCTGCATCTGCGTGGGCTGAACCGCCACCAAAGCTATCCCTATGTGGGCTATGCCATGGGCCGCCGGGCGCAAGAGCGCGACGCTGAAATCCTTCGGCATGATCTAAAATGCAACATTGTGCGCACCTCGCATTACCCACAAAGTCCGTGGTTTCTGGATCATTGCGACCGTCTTGGTCTTTTGGTGATCGAGGAAATTCCCGGCTGGCAGCACATCGGCGGCGAGGCCTTTAAGGCCGAGAGCATCGCGAATGTTGAGAGGATGATCCGCCGCGATTGGAACCACCCTTCGATTGTGATGTGGGGGGTGCGGATCAACGAGAGCGCCGATGATCGCGAGTTTTACAAGGCCACCAATACCGTGGCCAAGCGACTTGATCCGACGCGGGCGACCGGGGGGGTGCGCTGTATCGAGGACAGTGAGCTTTTCGAAGACGTCTACACGATGAACGATTTTTTCCACGTGGCCGATGATAATTTTCGTGGCAATCGCGCGCCCACGCCCCTGCGCAGCCCGGCTGAGGTGACGCGGCAGGTCTCGCCTGTGCCTTATCTTGTGACCGAATTTAACGGTCATATGTTTCCCACCAAGCGCACCGATAGCGAAACGCGGCAAGCCGATCATGTGCTGCGCTACCTAGAGGTGCTCGATAAGGCTTACGGCGAGACGGGGATTTCCGGGTCTATCGGTTGGTGCATGTCGGATTATAACACCCACAAAGATTTTGGTTCTGGGGATCGGATTTGTCACCACGGTGTGCTTGATATGTGGCGCATCCCCAAGTTTGCGGCCCATGTTTACGCCGCGCAGGGCGATCCAAAGGTGACCCCCGTTTTACAGCCCGTGACCGTTTGGGCGCGCGGTGAGCGTGAGATTGGCGGGGTGTTGCCGCTGATTGTTTTGACCAATTGCGACTACATCGACTTCCGCTTTGGCGATCAGCCGCTGCGGCGGCTCAAGCCGGATCGGATGTTGTTTCCCAATCTGCCCCACGCCCCGGTTATCCTGGACGAGCGCACCATGGCCCCCGAGGATATTGGGGCTTGGGGCATGGCCTGGGATGATGGTCAATTCGATGGGTATCTGGATGGGAACCGCGTCATCACGCGCCGTTTTGCCGCCGATCCCGTGCCCCAGACCCTTGAGGTTGCCCCTGATGCGCTGCATCTAAACGCAGCGGATCACGATGAGCTGCGCGTGGTTTTGCGCGCCCTCGATCAGGCGGATAATGTGATGCCCTATTTGGATGATGTGCTCTATCTTGAGGTGGCTGGTCCGGCCAAGGTCATCGGTCCCGATGTATTGCCGCTCAAAGGCGGGGTTGCGGGGCTTTGGCTCAAGAGCACCGGGGGCATTGGTCCCATAGAGCTTACGGTTTTCTCGCAGCGTCTTGGGGCTAAAACCCTCACAATCGAAGCGCGCTAAAGCCTAGTCTGCTGGCGCGCGCCGCCGTCGCCTACGGCTACCCTCGCGCTGGTTCGCGTTGAAACTCACCTCAGGCAAGTCCACAGCCGCGCGCAACCCGTCGAAAGGGTCGAGCGCGTTGGGGATGTGGTTGGCATTCACAAAATGCTCTTGGAACTTCGGCTCAATCGCCGTCTCGACTTTGGTGATCCGCGTCACCGTATCTTCGATGTCGCGCCGCGCTGCCCGGTTCAGCAGTGCAATGCGTGCCCCCGTACCAGCGGCATTGCCCGCCGATGTCACCGCATCAATCGGGCAATCGGGGATCATCCCCAATATCATCGCGTGTTTCGGGCTGATATGGGCGCCAAAGGCCCCCGCCAGCACCACGCGGTCGATTTTTTCCGCGCCGCGCTCGTCCATCAAGAGTTTGGCCCCCGCGTAAAGGGCCGATTTGGCCAGTTGGATCGCGCGCACATCCCCTTGGGTCACCGCGATCAGCGGCCCGCCATCGGCGCGCCCATCGTGCAGCACATAGGCGTGGGTGCGCCCCTCGCTTACGCAAAGTGCGGTGCCAGTTTGCTCAGCGCTGCCTATTAGCCCGCTGGGGTCAATCAGCCCCGCCACGCGCATCTCGGCGATGGCCTCGATGATGCCCGAGCCGCAAATCCCGGTGATGCCGCTGGAAAGCGCGGCTTCGGCAAAGCCCGGCTCGTTAGACCACAGATCAGAGCCGATGATGCGAAAGCGCGGAATTTTGGTGACGGGATCAATTTCGACCCGCTCAATGGCACCGGGGGCTGCGCGCTGGCCCGCCGAGATTTGCGCGCCCTCAAAGGCCGGGCCTGTGGGCGAGGAGCAGGCGAGCACCTGTTTTTTGTCGCCCAACAGCAGCTCCGCATTGGTGCCCACATCCACAATCAGCACCAAATCGTCGGACTTTTCCGGCGCCTCCGACAGGGCCACCGCCGCGCAATCCGCCCCCACATGCCCCGCGATACAAGGCAGGATATAGACCCGTGCATCGCGGTGGATCGCCAGCTCTATTTCCTCGGCCCAAAGGTTCAGCGCCCCGGAAGTTGCCAGCGCAAAGGGCGCTTGACCCAGTTCCGTGGGATCGATCCCAAGCAAGAGATGATGCATCACCGGATTGGCGACAAACACCGCCTCAAGGATCAGATTATGGGGGATTTGCGTCTCGTCGCATATCTGGCTCACGAGCAAATTGATGCCCTCGCGCACGGCGGCGGTCATCTCATCGGCCCCGCCGGGGTTCATCATTGCATAGGAAACCCGGCTCATCAGGTCTTCGCCAAAGCGGATTTGCGGGTTCATGATCCCGCTCGATCCCATCACCTCTCCGGTCACCAGATCGCATAGATGCGCCGCAATCGTGGTCGAGCCCAGATCGAAGGCCAGCCCATAAATCGCACCGTCATAATAGCCGGGCCAGACCTGACAAATCCGAGGCCGCTCGCCCTCTGCGCCATAGTAAATCGCGCAAGTGACCTTCCAATTGCCCTTGCGCAGGGCTGATTGCAGCATCTGCATCGAGCGCAGATCGCCCATCACATCGTCGAGCCCCCATTGGTAATGCAGCGCTTTGACCAGCCGCTCCATATCGCCGTCGGGCTTGTGCATATCCGGCTCATCAACCTCGACGTAGTAAAGCTTGGTCGCCGGATCCATCACGATCTCGCGCGCCTCGGCCCGTTTGCGCACCACCTGTTTGTGGACCTGACTTTCGGGCGGCACGTCGATCACCAGATCGCCCAAAACCTGCGCCTGACAGCCCAAGCGCCGCCCGTCGATCAGACCGCGTTTGGATTTATAGCGCTCTTCAACCGCGTTCCACGGCGACACGGCATCGGGCGCAACAGTCAGGCCATGTTTGGAAAAATTGCCAAAAGACGGGGTGATTTGGCATTTTGAGCAAATGCCCCGCCCGCCGCAGACGCTATCCAGATCAACCCCAAGTTGGCGCGCGGCGGTCAGCACAGGGGTGCCTTTGGGAAAATGCCCGCGCTTGCCCGAAGGCGTGAAAATAACCAGTGCTAGATCGTCTTGGCTCATAAAGTCATGCCCGCCGCCGCCGCCCTTCGCGGCCACCGCGCCCGCCACGTCCTGCACGCGCGCCGCCGCCGGCTGCCGCCGCAGCGCTGGCCTCGGCAAAGCTTTTGCCCTCAGCCACCGCATCCACAATTCGAGAAAACCCGATCCATGCCTCGCCGTTGGGGTCGTGGTTCATCAGGAAATTCGCCGCGCGGATCGCTTCCATCTCTTGCTTGCGCACGGGGTTCATGATCGCGCTGGTCATGCCGGCGGCAATTGCCATGGGCAAAAACGCCGCGTTGATGCCGTGCCGCTGGGGCAGGCCGAACGAGATATTCGAGGCCCCGCAGGTCGTGTTCACCCCCAATTCATCGCGCAACCGGCGCACGAGGGTAAAGACCTGCTGGCCCGCCGAGCCCATGGCCCCCACGGGCATCACCAGCGGGTCGACCACGATATCATGGGCGGGAATGTTATAATCAGCCGCGTGGTTCACAATCTTTCGGGCCACCTCAAAGCGCACATCAGGGTCTTCGGAGATGCCGGTCTCATCGTTGGAAATCGCCACCACAGGCACGTCATATTTCTTGACCAGCGGCAGCACAACCTCAAGTCGCTCTTCCTCGCCAGTGACCGAGTTCACCAGCGGGCGTCCCGTGGCCGCCTCAAGCCCCGCCTCAAGGGCCTCGGGCACGGAGCTGTCGATGCACAGCGGCGCATCAGTGATCGCCTGCACCCGCGCCACCAACTCGCGCATCAGGGGCGGCTCGACGAAATTATTATCGGCGTAGCGCTTATCCTCGGCCATTTTATTCGAGAACACCGCCCCCGAATTAATGTCGAGCACCATGGCCCCGCAGGCCACTTGCGCCAGCGCATCCGCCTCAACGGTGGAAAAATCCCCCGCCTCAAGCTGGGCGTTGAGGATTTTGCGCCCCGTCGGGTTGATGCGTTCGCCGATCACGCAAAACGGCTCGTCAAAGCCGATGGTGACGGTCTTTGTCGCTGAGGCAATTAGGGTGCGTGTCATGAGCTTAACTTTCTAGCGCTTGCGGTGTGCCACCGTGGGATGTTGCGGTGGGATGCTGTATTCAGATGCCGTATTCACTGGTGAAACCGGCGGTGGTTTTGATGCCGCCCAAGGGGAAGAAATGGACCTGTTCGATGCCGAAGGCGGGGTTGGCTGCCTTATGCGCCGCCAGTTCCGAAAGAATGTCATCGGGGCGGAAGGGCAGCATCAGCTTGGTCACATCTTTGGCGCGGCGGGTGAGCACCCGCATTGAGGCCCCAACCCCGCAGGACATGGCGAATTTGATCATGGTTTGCAGCTTGGCAGGGCCCGCGATGCCGATGTGAATGGGCAGATCGATCCCTGCCGCCTTAATTGCATCGGCCCAAGCGATCACCGGCGCGGCCTCAAAGGCAAATTGGGTGACCAACGCCATGCGCGCATCGGTGCGGGTGCTAAAATCCTGCTTCCAGCGCAGGGCCTCTAAGACATTTGCCTCACCGCCCTCAGGATCGATATCTTTGTTGCCCTCGGGGTGCCCCGCCACATGCAGATGGGTAAAGCCCGCCTTGTCAAACAGCCCCGTTTCCAAAAGCTGCATCGAAGAGTGAAACGCGCCATGGGGTTTGTCGACGCCCCCCGCCAGCAAGAGCGCTTGGCGCACCCCCACATCTGCATAGGCGCTGATCCATGCGCCGAGCGTGGCCTGATCGGCGATGTTGCGGGCCGGAAAATGCGGCATGACCTCAAAGCCATCGGCGGCGAGGCGTTTGGCGGTGGCCAGCATCTCGTCAAAGGGCGTGCCTTCGATATGGGCGATGTAAATGCGCTTGCCTGCCTCGAAAAGCGCGGGGAAATCCTCGATCTTGGCGGCAGTGCGCGGCATCACCTCGATGGAGAAATTGCCCATGAACTCCGCAAGCTGATCGGCGTTTGGCGCCAGCGGCGCATCCGTTTTGCGCCCGAAATTCAGAATTGATGTCATGGAACACTCCTGCTGGGCCTGCTCAGGGGACGCGCTTGTTAGATTACGCGCCCGCCCATCCGTCATTATCGATCAGGGACTTAAGTTTTTCGTTATCAAATTCCGCATCAAGCCGCGCCGCTTCTGCCGCCGCAACCTCAGCATCGGCGCCTTCAACCGGATAGGGCGGGGCTTTGCGCCACTCGGACAGATAGGCGTCGCTATCTTTCGCCCCGATCTTCATCGCGCAGCGGTCAATGGCCTGCTCAAAGCGCTCGGGCAGGGCCGCCTTTGCGCCGCGCCGCCCCTTGCCAACAATCACCTGCGCGGGGATGTCGCGCCAATACACAATTGTCACATTCGCCATTTTTGCCTCTCTCATGGTTTAGCCAGCTTAGGGCGCGCCCTGCGTCCCAGCCCGTGGGTATCCGACACTGCGCGCCGAAAAACCGACAATGCGCGCGCCGTCTTGCGCATATGCAGCCAGTCGGTTAGCGTCACAAGTGAATGTGCAGCACGACCGGGACCCAATCGGGCCGTCAGATGTTGCCGGAGATCTAGTCATGACCGGGCACAGCCGGGGGAACGGAAAAGTAATTCCGCTTGCCGCTGCGTCGTCGCGCGACCGCGATGGTGCGGCGCATGTGAAGAGTGACGCGCTTTACGCGGCGCTCGATCTTGGCACGAACTCGTGCCGGATGCTTATTGCCACGCCCGATAATGATACGTTCCGCGTGGTGGATGCTTACTCGAAATCCGTGCGGCTGGGGATCGACCTTGAGCGCACAGGGCTCTTGTCGCGCCGCGCGATCACCCGCACCATCGCCGCGCTTGATATCTGTGCCCAGAAACTTGCCACTTATGATGTGGGCCATGTGAAACTGGTCGCCACCGAGGCCTGCCGCCGTGCGCAAAACGGTGCAGAGTTTCTGGCAGAGGTGCGCCGCGAAACCGGGCTTGAATTAGAGATCATCCGCCCCGCCGAAGAGGCGCGGCTCGCGGTGATTTCCTGCGCATCGCTGGTGGATCATGACGCGCAACATGTGCTGATCGTGGATATCGGCGGCGGCTCTACGGAACTGGTTTGGATTGACCTGACCGACGTGCCCGCCCCCTTGCGCGCCGCCGAGTTGATGCGCATCCGCCCTTCGAACACCCCCGATACCTCGACACGGCCCGGTCGGGCGCGGGTCGTGGATTGGATTTCCGTGCCCACGGGGGTCGCCACGCTTTACGAAAAATTCCGTGACGTGGATGATGACAGCGCCCAATTCGCTCTGATGAGTTGGTATTTCGAAGAGCAAATCTCGGGGTTCAGCCCCTATACCGACGAGCGGTTTCTGGGCGAGATCGACGGATTTCAGGTGATCGGCACCTCGGGCACGGTGACCACCGTCGGGGCGGCGCATTTGGGGCTGCAACGCTATGACCGCTCTAAGGTTGATGGAATGCAGATGCGCACCGATGAGGTGGACGCGGTGGTGAGCCATTTTCTGCAGCTTGGGCCCGAAGGGCGACGCAGCCATCCGGGCATCGGGCGGGATCGGACGCGGCTGATCATGGCGGGGGCGGCGATATTCCAGACCCTGCTGCGGGTTTGGCCCAGCGATTGCGTGCGCGTGGCGGATCGGGGCCTGCGCGAGGGGCTGCTCTATTCGATGATGTCCGAAAACAACGCCTTTAATGAAAGTTAAGACATGAGCCGCAAGGGTAAACAATCCTCGGGGCGCGGTGAGCGCGCTCTTAAGGTCCGCGTGAAAACCGCCAAGGGGCGCAAGACCTCCTCGACGCTCTGGCTTGAGCGGCAGCTGAACGATCCTTACGTGCGCCGTGCGCGCGATGACGGGTTTCGGGGCAGGGCGGCCTACAAAATCGCCGAGCTGAACGAGAGATTTGGCTTT
>CAYLLD010000121.1:0-8717 GCA_964384315.1 uncultured Rhodobacterales bacterium
ATTGCCTGTAAATCGGAGTGATCCCGCATTCTCATCTTCCTCTTGTTATCCTCGGTCAAATCTTGAATAACGGGAAATCAGAAATTCCGCAAATTCCAAAATTTGCACACCATCATTAAGTAAGCGATTCGCCCAAAGAACGCGACTTTGCGGCATCGGGCATATAAAACTGTCGGTTAGGTCACAAAATATGGTGACAGCAGTCTTGAGCTTACCATAGTTTTGGTGACAGCTAAGCCCTAAAACGGTGACACCCTGTATGTCCCCCTTATCCAATATAACCTTGATTTATCTAATTGATTAGAAATGATGGCGATATCCGCTTTTTTCACGGAGTTTGACAAAAGACGGGATATCGTGGCATCAAGTGATCAATGATAAGAATCGATGCGCCGATGAACCGGGGCACGCCGCACCGAGAAAACTCGGGCGGGATGAGGCACAGTGAGAGTAGGACCGCGACAGTGGATCCAAAGCGACTAACCGGGCCGCAGGCCGGGGGGATGAAGTATGACTTGTTGACGGCTTTATCCGTTGCAGGTCTGCACGGCTCACCGACGTTTCAGGTCTCGATGATGCGGCTGATTGCGCTTGTGACGGCGCGGTATAATTGGCGGCTCAATGAGTTGTCTGTCGGCCAAAGGGATATGGCGCGGATGTGGGGCGTGAATGAGCGCACGGTGAAGCGTGAGATTAAGCGGCTGACCGATGCGCAGATCCTTTTGTGTACCCGCAAGGGCGTGCGGGGTAGGGTGGCGGCTTATCGGATAAACTTTGCGCAAATCGGTCAGTGCTCGATGCCTCATTGGACTGCGGTGGGGCCGGATTTTGTGGAGCGCATGAGCGCGCGGCATCAACCGGCTGAGGCGTCGGTGGTGCGGGTGGATTTCCGTAAGCCTGAGATGGGACCAAAAACGGGGCCAGAGACCGGGCCAGAGACGGGGCCAGAGCAGGACACGTCTTCAGAGCCGCTTAGGTCCGCGAAAGCGGGGCAGGGGGGGTGGCGCCATGTGATGCGGCGGCTTAAGGCCAGCCACCCTGATTTAACCGAAAATTGGTTTAGTAAATTGGAAATGCAAAAGCTAGAGGACGGCCACCTCGTGCTGCTTGCCCCCAGTAAATTCGTTAAACGCTATATTAAGGCCCATCTAAGCGGGCATCTTGTTTTTGCCGCAAGCGAAGAGCTTGGGCCCATTGATAGCCTCGAAATCCTGTTCAACGACGAGTAGCGCATAATCCGGCCTGCCTGAAAGGGCAGGGGGGTGGTTGACCCATAGTGCGCCCATTCGTGACGCCGGAGCGCTTTCTCTATGGCGGCCCGCCATATCGGTGGCCTTTTTCGTTTCAGCCGATTTTATGGCCCAAACTCCAGACGCCGCGCAGCAACGGTGTGGTTTCGGTTTTTCTGACCCGCAACACATCCCCGCGTTGCCCGGTGCGCAAAGCGCCGCGATCCCTAAGGCCTGCGGCCTTGGCGGGGTTGCTGGTGACCGTGGCGATGGCGCGGGGCAGGTCGTTCCACAGATCGGCGAGGTGGAAGGCAGAGAGGAGCAAGGCGGAGGGCACATAGTCCGAAGAGACGATGTCCAAGAGATCGGCCTTGGCCAAGTCCTCGGCTGCCACATTGCCCGAATGAGAGCCACCTCGGATCAGGTTTGGTGCGCCCATCATCACCGCGATGCCCTCGGCGCGGCAGGCGGTTGCGGCCTCGACGGTGGTGGGGAACTCGGCAAAGCCCACGCCGTTTTGACCAGAGGTTTTCACATGGGCGGCGGTGGTGTCGTCATGGCTGGCCAGAACCGCGCCCAAGCGGCGGGCTTCTTTGACCGCACCCACCTCATGTTTGGCGCCGAACTTTTTTTGTAGGCCCAAGAGGCTTTCAACATGCTCGTCAAATTCCGCGTCACTCATGCCGCGTTTCTTGGAGACATAGGTTTTCAAAGCGGAAAGGTCACGGAATTGCCGCTGGCCCGGCGTGTGATCCATCAAGCTGACGATGCCCACGCGATCATCCGGCGTGAAAGCTGCCAATTCCTCTAGCAGGGTCTCGGAGCAAATCTCAGCGCGAAGGTGCAAAAAGTGGCTGATCTTGAAATAGCCCTTTGCACGGGCGGCGAGAAGCTCATCGGCCAGCTTGCGGGCGTAGTCGATGTAGCGGCCTTTGCCGCTGTGGATTGAGCCCACGCGCATGGCGTCAAACACGGTGGTGATCCCGGTGGAGGCCAGTTCCGCGTCATGGGCAATCAGGGCGGGCAGGTGGGGCCAGTCAACCTCGGGGCGCGGCTCGATGTGGCGCTCGACGTTATCGGTGTGCAGTTCAACCAGACCCGGCAACACCAGATCGCCCGCGCAATCTATTGCGGCCGGGGGCAGGTGATCCCCTTCGGTCACCGAAGTGATGAGGCCTTGCTCGATGGTGATGGCCCCGGTGATCACTTGATCGGGCAGGACAAGCTGCGCCTTGGCGAGGCAGAGATCGCTGGCCGTTTCGGCGTGGTTCGGACCGACCAAAGCGGTGGTGGGAAAAGAGGGGGTCATGTCATGCTCTGGGTTGTGCGTTTTGGGGTCGGTTGAAGCTGCGATACCGCCTGCGCGATGGTTTGGGGCAGGGGGCCGTCGTTGGATAGGGTGATGGTCGTCAACCCCTCAGGCAAGGGCTTAACCGCTTGGGCCAGCCGCTGGGTGATTTCCGTTTCGGTTTCTCGGCCACGGGCCGCGAGGCGGTTGGCGAGGGTCTGCGGGCTGGCGGTGATATTCAGAACCATGAAGCGCGGGAATACCTCTGCTGCGCCCTTCAGGGCCTTGCGCGAGAAATTGGCGAGGCAGTCGGTGCCTGCGTCCAAATGCGTCTGCACACTGGCTGGGATGCCGTAGAACAGCCCGTGAGCGCCCCAGTGAGCCGCAAAGGCGCCGTCTTGGGCCATAGCCTCGAACGTCGGCACATCAACCGCGTCATAGGCCTCTCCGCCCAATTCAGGGGCGCGGGTGATCGTGCGGCGCACGAGGTGCATCTGTGGCATGGCGCGGTGAACCCCTGCCATCACGCTGTCTTTGCCCACACCAGAGGCCCCCACAACGGCGATGAGCCGGCCTTGGGTCATGCGGCTGCCTGTGGTGTAAAGCGGCTGACGTCGATTTCGCGGTCGCAGACGCGGGCACGGGCGGCCTCGTCGTGAAAGATGCCGATGATGGCGGCACCGCGGGCCTTGGCGGTCTCGATCAGCGACAGGACCACCTCGCGGTTGGCCGCGTCCAAGCTGGCGGTTGGCTCATCCAGCAGCATGGCGGGATAGGCATGGGCAAAGCCACGGGCGATATTGACCCGCTGCTGCTCGCCGCCCGAAAAGGTCGTGGGCGACAGCGACCAAAGCCGTTGCGGGATGTTCAGCTGGGCCAGCAGGGCTTTGGCGCGGGCCTCGGCCTGATCTGCCGAGACACCCAAGACCCGCAAGGGCTCTGCGACCACGTCCACGGTCGCCACACGCGGCACAACGCGCAGGAACTGGCTGACATAGCCCAAAGTGTCACGGCGCAGGGCAATCACCTGGCGCGGTTCGGCGGTGACCAGATCCACGTCGTTGATCAAGATCTGGCCTGCCTGGGTCAGGTAGTTGCCGTAGATCATCCGCATCAGCGTCGATTTCCCAGCGCCAGAGGCCCCGGTCAGCGCCACGCACTCGCCCTTGGCCACCGCAAAGGACACGTCGTTGATCACCTCAATCACGGCGCTGCCTTGATTGTGGAGGGTGAAGGTTTTCGAGACGTCGCGAAGTTCAATCATGGCTCATACCTGCAAAACAGAGCTGACAAGAAGTTGGCTATAGGCGTGCTGCGGATCGTCGAGCACCTGATCGGTCAACCCGGTTTCCACCACATGGCCCGATTTCATCACCATCAGGCGATCCGCAAGCAGCCGAACGACTGCGAGGTCATGGGTCACGATAATGGCTGACAGGCCCATATCGCGCACCAGACCTCGCAGCAGATCGAGGAGCCGGGCTTGAACGGAGACATCCAGCCCCCCGGTCGGCTCATCCATGAACACGAGCCGCGGCCCGGTCACGAGATTTCGTGCGATTTGCAAGCGTTGCTGCATGCCGCCCGAAAAGGTGGTGGGGCGGTCATCAACGCGGTCGGCGTCGATCTCAACCCGGCCCAGCCAATCCGTGGCCGCCGCGCGGATATCGCCATAGTGACGCGCGCCCACGGCCATCAGCCGCTCGCCCACATTGCCGCCAGCGCTGACGCCCATGCGCAGCCCGTCGCGGGCGTGCTGATGCACAAAGGCCCAATCCGTGCGCGACAGCATCCGGCGTTCGGGCTCGGACATGGTAACGGTGTCACGGGGGCCATTAGCGCGGGTGTCGAAGACCACCTGACCCGCATCGGGGGGCAAATGCCCGGCCATGCAGTTGAGCAGGGTCGATTTGCCGGACCCACTTTCGCCCACAATGCCCATCACTTCGCCGGGATAAAGGTCAAAAGACACATCAGCGCAGCCGATATGCGGACCGTAGCTTTTGGAAATGCCCTGAACGGACAACAAAGGTGTCATATCACATTCCAGTTGGTTGGCGGGGTCGAAAGGCTGGGGTCGAAAGCGAACCAGCAGCCACCTTTGCCGGGTTGATCTTCGGCGCGCGCGATTTCGCGCCCTAGCAAGTGACAGCGCAGCAAGGCCGCAACGGCCCCGTGGCTGACGAATTGGACATCGCCTTCGGGTCGCGCTTCGGACAGCGCGTCACTTACGGCATTCACAATTCGAGACTGCTCGGCGACGGCGGTGGCCCAGCCTCGTGCGGAATTTTCAGGTTGGGCAAAGAAGGCGTCGGCCAGTTGCTCAAACTCGTCCTTAGGCAGGTATCCGGTCGCACTGCGGTCGTTTTCGCCCAAGTGAGGACGAACACGCGGTGTCAGGCCAAGCGCATCTGCGGTGATGTCTGCACCTTCGCGCGCTTTGCGCTCATTGCTACAGAAAATCACCCCAGTGCGGGCGCAAGTCTCGCTTTGTGCGAAAGCTTCATGTCGCGCACGCCCCGTTTCGTTCAAGCCCCGGTTTGGCACCGGAACCTCCGGGTCTATCACGACATCCGCATGGGTTAGGAATGTGGCGCGCGCCGTCATGCCGCGTCCTTACCTTTGGCGTTGTCTTTGCCAATATGACCCGCCGCTTGGCGGGCCTCGCAATAATCGGTGTCAGAGCACACGAACATCCGCCCGCCATCATCATCGACGATCAGCTCATCTAGATAGCTGTCGGTAGAGCCGCACATCGCGCAGGCATGATCGGCCTTTGAGGGGTCAAAGGGGTGATCGTCAAAATCGAGGCTGACCACTTGGGTATAGGGCGGCAGCGCGTAGATGCGTTGCTCGCGGCCTGCGCCAAAGAGTTGGATCGCCGCCATATCGCCGAGTTTGGGGTTGTCGAACTTCGGGATTGGTGAGGGGTCCATCATGTAGCGCCCTTCAACCTTCACCGGGTAGGCATAGGAGGTCGCGATATGGCCGTGGCGGCTGATGTCCTCGTAGAGCTTCACATGCATCAGCCCGTATTCCTCAAGGGCGTGCATCTTGCGGGTCTCGCTCTCGCGCGGCTCTAGATAGCGCATCGGCTCGGGCAGGGGCACTTGGTAGACGAGGATTTGGCCCTCGGACAGGTCCTCTTCGGGGATACGGTGGCGGGTCTGGATCACCGAGGCTTCGCTGGTGGCCGTTGTGGTGGCAACATCTGCTGTACGTTCAAAGAAGGTGCGGATTGAAACCGCGTTGGTCGTGTCATCCGCCCCTTGGTCAATCACCTTGAAGGTATCTTCGGGCGTTAGCACTGCCGCAGATAGTTGCACACCGCCTGTGCCCCAACCGTAGGGCATTGGCATCTCACGGCTGGCGAATGGCACCTGATAGCCGGGGATCGCCAGACCCTTAAGGATCGCGCGGCGGATCATGCGTTTGGTTTGCTCGTCAAGATACGCAAAGTTATAGGCCTGATCGGTCATTCCGCGGCCTCCTGCGCGTGATTTGCGCTGTTTTGATTTGCGCTTTTCTGATTGTCACTGGCTTCGCGGCGCAGCTTGCGCACCAGTTCCAGCTCGGATTGGAAGTCAACGTAATGGGGCAGTTTGATGTGTTCCAAAAAGCCCGTCGCTTGGATGTTATCGGCGTGGTAGAGCACGAATTCGATGTCTTGGGCCGGGGCGCCGACGTTGTCCTCGCCCAACTCTTCCCAGCGCATGGCCCGGTCGACCAAAGCCATGGAAATCGCCTTGCGCTCGGTCTGGCCAAAGACCAGCCCATAGCCACGGGTGAACTGCGGCGGCTCGGTTTTAGAGCCCATGAACTGGTTGACGGTTTCGCATTCGGTCACGGTCACTTCGCCGATCTCAATGGCAAACCCAAGCTCTGGGATGTCTAGCTCAACCGGGACCGTGCCGATGCGCAATTCGCCGACCATGGCGTGGTTGCGGGCATAGCCGCGTTGGGTGGAATAGGCGAGGCCGAGGGTAAAGCCTTCGTCGGAGCGTGTCAGCGCTTGAAGGCGCAAAGCACGGTCGGCGGGCATTTCCAGAGGCTCGCGGGTCAGATCTGGCGGGGTTGTGTCTTGCGGCGTGGCCTCTTCGATCAACCCTTCGCGGTTCAAAAACTCGGTGACGTGGGGGGCGTCTTTGTAGCTGGGCTCGCGGGTGGGCGCAGGGGGCACCTCACCATCGGCGGCCAGTTTGAAATCGAGCAAACGGTGCGTGTAGTCAAAAGTTGGCCCCAAGACTTGGCCCCCCGGCACGTCCTTAAAGGTGGCCGAGATACGGCGGTCGCAGGCCATTGCCCCGGTATCAATCGGCTCTGAGGCGCCGAAGCGGGGCAGGGTGGTCCGATAGGCGCGGATCAAAAAGATCGCCTCGATCAGATCGCCGCGTGATTGCTTGATCGCCAAAGCGGCCAAGTCGGGATCGTAGAGCGAGCCTTCGGCCATCACCCGGTTGACCGCGAGGCTGAGTTGTTCGCGAATTTGCTCAAGGCTCAGCTCGGCAATGCTGGTATCGCCCCGGCGTTCCTCGGCAAGCCAGGCATGGGCGTTCTCAATCGCCCGCTCTCCGCCTTTGACAGCAACATACATCAGGAGGTTCCTTTTTGCGCTACCGCGGCGCTGCTTGAGCGCTGCACCTCGGTCGTGCGTGGCAGGGCCGCGAGGTGATCCCTGCTGGTGAAGATGAAGTCGAGGCCAAGCGGGAATAACAGGCGGTTCGACTGGAACGGCTCAAGTTCGGGCAATGACAGCGCGGCCTGATCTTTGATGCCCGGTCCGGTGAGTGTCGCGCCTTTGGCGGATAATTCGGGGCTTTCCACGATCAAAGTGGCCGAGCGGTCCGGGTATTCAGAGGTGCCGATGGGATAGGCCGACAAGGGGGCGAGGGCCGCCCATGTGCCAAGGGCGAACATGCAATCGGCGGGGCCGCTCAGGGGCGCGCCTGTGTGAAAGGCGAGCCAGGCTTTGACCGCCGCGCAATCCGCAGCCCCGGCCAGATAAACTGGCGTTTCCGTATCGCACAGCGTTAGCAGCACGGCCCCAGCCGCAGGGGATAAAGCGTCTGGCGGCGCGGCCCCGGTGATGTTTTGCAAGGTGCCGGGACGGGCCATGGCCTCCATCACGGCGCGGAAGGCGTGGGCGGCCTCGGTGGCCGGGTCGGCAAAGCCGCCTGAAAGGGTTTGCGCCTGCATCAGTCCTCGCCTCGTGCCATGGTAAAGAAATCGACTTTGGTTGCGGCAGCCTTGGCCGCGCGGGCGGCTTTGGCGGCGGT
Source organism: uncultured Rhodobacterales bacterium (assembly GCA_964384315.1). GTDB lineage: Bacteria > Pseudomonadota > Alphaproteobacteria > Rhodobacterales > Rhodobacteraceae > CAYLLD01. The sequence goes on from CAYLLD010000121.1 coordinate 7,794, forward strand.
CATCTCGGCCTCAAGCGGGTTAAGCACCGCCTTGCGCAACGTGGCTGCGGTGGTCGTTTGCATCAGCGCATCAATCAGCGCGGCGGTCTCTGCATCTGCCTTGCGCCGCCCCTGAATATAGGCATGGCCGACCTCGCCGCTTGGCAGGGTCAATGCGCAGCGGGTCACGGTCATCTCGCCAAGATTAAACGGCGCACCTGTCGCCCCGGCGCGCCCTCGCACCATGGTGCTGCCGATCTGAGGCGCGCGCAGCCATGTGAACTCTGGGCGCGTGATCGTCGCATCCAACAACTCTGCCGCGCGGCCTGCGGGGGCTTTCGCCAAGAGGCCCATCCAAGCCTTGCGCGGATTTTGATCGTCTGACGTGTCTTTCATCTCGACAAGTTTCCCAAAGCCTATACAACTATACAGACTTTACCACATCCCCGCGCTGATAACAGAGGAATTTTGTGAACATTGGGTGACAGTTTTGGAAAGACCCCGGTTTGGAAGGCCATTGCGCACGCGCTGCGCAGTGATCTTGCGGAGGGGCGCTATATCCCCGGCGACAAGCTGCCCACCGAGGCGGCTTTGGCCAGTCGTTTCGGGGTGAACCGCCACACGGTGCGCCACGGCATTTCGGCTTTGGTGGAAGAGGGGCTGATCCGCACCCGGCGCGGGGCGGGCGCTTTTGTTGCGGCCACGCCTACGGATTATCCCATCGGCAAACGCGTGCGGTTTCATGAAAACCTGATTGCCGCCGGGCGCAGGCCGGACAAGCGGTTGCTGACGCTGATTGAGCGGGCCGCCACCAGCGGGGAGGCGGCGCGGCTGGCGGTGAGCAGCGCGGTGGCGTTCACCTCCACGCGCTCCTCGGACGAGCCGTCGCCGCGGGCGTTGAGGATGACCATGCCGTCCAGGTCGATGTCGACACTCGAGGCATTG
>CAYLLD010000122.1:0-8692 GCA_964384315.1 uncultured Rhodobacterales bacterium
AGCGCGGTAGGCCAATGACGCGGGCGGCGAGGACGTATTCTTTTTGCACTTCGACGAGCGCCGCGGAGCGGGCGACCCGCGCGTAATTTGGCCAATCCGACAGACCGATGGCGAGGATGACCATATATATAGAGTAGTCCTCGCGCACCTCGACGGGCAGGAATTGCCGCCCGATGCCCGCGATCAGAAAGGCCAAGAGGATGCCGGGGATGGTGAATTGCACATCGGCGATGCGCATGATGATCGTGTCGGTCCAGCCGCCCAGATAGCCCGAAATCACCCCCAGCGTGACCCCAAGGACCATGCCCAAACAAACGGCGGCCAGCCCGATGATGATCGAGAGGCGGCCCCCGTAGATGATGGTCGAGAGCATGTCGCGGCCTTGGTTATCGGTGCCCAAAAGATACTGCGGCTGCCCGCCTTCGATCCATGCGGGGGGCAATTTGCCGTCCCACAGCGAGATTTGCGAGGGATCAAAGGGGTCAAAGGGCGCAATCCACGGCGCAAAGAGCGCCACCAGCATGGCAGACAGCGTCACAATACCTGCCACAATCGCCGCTGGTGAGCGCAGGAAACTATAGGTGATGTCGCCGTCGAAAAACCGTCTCATCCCGCCCCCAATTTAATGCGCGGGTCGATGAAGACATAGGCCAGATCGACGATCAGGTTCACCAGCACGAAGATCGCGGCGACAAAGCACAAATAGGCGGCCATGACGGGGATATCGGCGAACTCGACCGCTTGGATGAACAACAGCCCGGTGCCGGGCCACTGGAAGACGGTCTCGGTGATGATCGAATAGGCGATGAGCCCGCCGATGTTGATGCCGATGATGGTGATGACGGGGACAAGCGTGTTTTTCAGTGCATGGCCAAAGTTGATGGCCCGTTCTGACAGCCCGCGCGCCCGGGCGAATTTGATGTAATCGGTCTGCATGACCTCTAGCATTTCCGCGCGCACAAGGCGCAGAATGATCGTGGTTTGAAACAGGGCGAGCGTGATGGCAGGCAGGATGATCGAGCGCCAACCATCAAGGGTCAAAAGCGAGGTTTCCCAGACGCCAATAACAGGCACGGTCCCTGCCCGCCCGTTAGATGGCAGCCAGCGCAGATGCACCGCAAAGATGTAAATCAGCGTGATGCCAATAATAAAGGTCGGCAAGCTGACCCCCACAAGCGAGGACGACAGGATCGCGCGGCTGGCCCAAGAATTGCGCTTGATGCCTGTATAAACCCCGGCGGTGATGCCGATAATCAGCGATAGAATGGCGGACACAAAAACCAGTTCCAGCGTGGCGGGCAAGCGGTCGATGATTTGTGCGCTGACGGGGATGCGGGTGCGTAAGGACAGGCCGAAATCACCTTGGGCGGCACGGCTAACAAAGCGGCCATATTGGGTGATGATGTTGTCGTTCAGGCCAAGCGTTTCGCGAATTTCGGCGCGCCGCTCCATAGTGGCGTCTTGGCCCACCATCTGATTGACCGGATCGCCTGCGAAATTGAACAACAAGAAGGCGACCGCAGTAACGACCAGCAGGACAAAGACAGATTGAAACACGCGGCGCGTGATGAACCAAAACATGCGGTCTTATATTTCCGGTCTAAATGCAGGTTTGCGGTAAAAGCGTCGGAAACGGCCCCGGTATTGGGGCCGCTCCGTTGGTTTGGATTATTCGGCCATAACCGCAAAGCGGAAGCGCGGGCTATCGTCAGCCGCGATTGGCAAGTCCAGCTTTTCGCTCATACCCCAGGCGATCACTTGGTGGTGGATCGGAATGTAGGGTGCATCCGCTTTTACTTGCGTCCAAGCATCGGCAATCATGCCTTCGCGTTTGGCAAGGTCCGTTTCCGTGGCAATCGCAGCCGTGATCATATTGACCTTTTCGTTGCTATAGCCAGTGGCGTTCCACGAGCCTTCACCGTCCAAAAGATAGGAAAACACATAGTGGCTATCGAGCGTGGGGACGCCCCATCCTAGCATATAAAAATCGGTCTCCCGGTTTTGAATTTTCGGGAAATGCTGCGCTTTGGTGATCGCATCCAAGGTGATGTTGATGCCAATCTTGGACAGCATGGACACCGCCGCCTGACAGATTTTTTCGTCGTTGTTATAGCGATCATTCGGGCAATCAAGCTGCACCGAAAACCCGTCGCCATACCCGGCTTCGGCCATCAAGCTTTGCGCTTTTTCCAAGTCATAGCCCAAAGGCGCGTCTTGGTCGGGCGTATTGCCCAAAACACCTGGCGAGGTAATCATTCCAGCAGGGAACGACAGCCCATCCATCACCACACGTTGAATGGCGGCTTCATCAATGGCCAAATCCATCGCTTGGCGCACGCGCACATCCGCAAATGGGTTTTTGCCTTTGATGTTGGATGAGCGCAGCTCTGGGATCGCTTGATCCATGCCAAAGAAGATCGTGCGCACTTGCGGCACATCTAGGGTTTTCAGCCCGTCGGCACTTTCGATCCGCTTTAGATCCTGCAACGGCGGGTCCAGCACGAAGTCAACTTCGCCCGACAGCAAGGCTGCAACACGGGTCGCTGCGTTTTTGATCGGGCGATATTCAATGCTCGCCACATTGCCGGGAAATTCGGACGTGCCCCACCAGTCGCCATTGCGTTCCAGCACGGTCAATTCATCCGGCGCGCGGCTGACCAGTTTGAACGGCCCTGTGCCATTGGTGTTGCGGGTGGCGAAGTTTTCTTCGCTCGCGGCATAGTTTTGCGGCTCCACCACATTGTTTTCAATCGCCCAACCTTCATCAACCATAAAGAGCGAGGTCAGCTGGTTTGGCAGGATCGGGTTCGCGCCATTGGTCGTGATATGAACGGTCAAGTCGTCAATCGCTTCAACGCCAGTGATCGATGTCACCTGTTCTTTGAAATCAGACGCCTCGCCTTTGGCACGGTTGATCGAAAACACTACATCTGCGGCCGTAAAGTCCTGCCCGCCGTGGAATTTCACCCCTTCGCGCAGTTTGAATTCCCATTTTGTCGGCTCAACAGCCACCCAAGACACGGCCAATTCTGGCACCAAAGTCAAATCCGGGTCGCGGTTCACCAAACGCTCGTAAATCGAGCCGTTCATGGCAATGGTCGGGCCTTCGTTTTGGCTGTGCGGATCCAGCGTCAGAGCGTCGCCCTGCGAGGTCCATCGAAGTGTTTGCGCGTCAGCTGTGGCACTCAGGGTCATGAACCCTGCGGTAAATGCGGCGGTCAAAGCTGTCGACATGCTCAACATTCTTTTCATCGGTGTCTCCAAGTTGGTATGATCGTGATGCTCTCATAGCTCAGGCAACCCCAAGCCCGCATCTTAACGATCAGGCTGTGCGCGTTTCACAAGCGAGTCAAGTACATTGCAGCGCAACAATTTTGCGAATTGGCGAAATTTGGCGCGGGTTCTGCTTTACAGTTCCAATCGCGCGCGTATAAACGGGGCTTCAATGCCCGAGTGGCGGAATTGGTAGACGCAGTGGATTCAAAATCCACCGCCTAACGGCTTGCCGGTTCGAGTCCGGCCTCGGGTACCACCACTTTTTTGTTTGATTGAATGGGATCAGGATATTCTGATCCATCGATCAATTGCCTTTACCGCCTTCGCGATCCGCCGGGAGGGGTGCGCAGTTGTTGCCATGTTTCAAGTCATTGCACTTGGCGTTAAACAAGACCAAAGATACGCGCGACATCTGAAAAAAACTCAATGGCCCGCTATGAACGCCCAGCGACCCGACATTTTCAAACCCAGTTTGTGCGCAATCCGTGATAGGCGTAGCTGGGCGACATCTAAGCCCAATACAAGACCGCTTGAAAGCTAACCGCAGGTGTCAGCTTTGTTCATAATTGTAGCGCCGGTCTTTTTGATCATCGGTTTTGGCTACGCCGCAAGAAAACTGGGATTTTTCACCGATAGCGCCACTGACGGCTTGGCAAAATTCACGCAGAACTTTGCAATTCCCTGCCTTTTATTCCGGGCTATATCTGAAATTGACATAAGTGCTGTGATGAGCCTTCCGCTGATAGTGAGCTATTACTTGGGCGCTTTTGCCAGCTTTGCGTTTGGTTTCTTTGGCGCGAGGATGCTCTTTAAGCGCGCGCTTCCAGATGCTGTGGCCATTGGGTTTTGCTGCCTGTTTTCCAACACGGTCTTGCTGGGATTGCCCATCACCGAGCGCGCCTACGGGCAAGAGGTTCTGATTTATAACTTTGCGATTATCGCCCTACATGCACCGCTTTGTTATCTATTGGGGATCATTGCAATGGAGCTTGCCAATACCCAAAGCGGCACCTTCAGCGATAAAATACAGCGCATCCTGCGGGCAATGTTTGCCAATCCGTTTGTCGTGGCGATCGCTCTAGGGTTCACTGTGAACTTCTTGAACCTTTCACTGCCGATCCCGGTGAAAGAGGGCATCGACCTGATCGCCCAAGCCTCTTTGCCAACCGCCTTGTTTGCGCTTGGCAGCGTCTTGGTGCGTTATCGCCTTGAGGGTGATTTGAAAGTCGTGGCGATGATTTGCCTTATGTCCTTGGTCATACATCCTGTGATTGCCTATGCCACTGGCACCGCCCTAGCACTGGATCGCGAACACCTGCGTTCGGCGGTTCTGACAGCTTCGATGGCACCGGGTATCAATGTCTATATTTTCGCCAGCATGTACGGCGTCGCTGTGCGCGTTGCGGCGGCGGCGGTGCTTCTCGCCACTGCGGTCTCGATTTTTACGGTTTCGCTGTGGTTGGCGATACTGGCCTGACACTTAGACGGTCGTGACCACTGTCGTTGGGCGCGTGTGTAAATCTTCTGGTCCTGCGTCACATATTGGCTCATCATGCTGATGTCGCATAACGAAAGGACTATCCCCATGCCCGCCTTTTGGCTCGCCCGCTCCAAGATCAACGAACCTGTCGCCTATAAACGCTACACCGATCAAGTGCCCGCCATAATCGCCAAACACGGGGGCAAAGTGTTGGCCCGTGGTGGCAAGTTTGAGGTGATGGAGGGGCCTGAGTATTTTGAGCGTTTCGTGGTGATTGAATTCCCGACGTTTGAAGCAGGCGTGAACTGCTTTCGCTCGCCTGAATATGAAGAAGCGGCCAAGCATCGGCGCGAAAGCGGTGCGGGCGAAGTGCAAACGGTCATATTAGAGTCTGGCGAGTTTACGAAGTAATGGCGCTTGAGCGCGTCGCACTTGCGATTTAGATCAGATCTTCTTCGGTTTTTCTAAGGCTCTCGATATGGTCAAACATGTCGCCAAACCAACCGATGCGGCGGAACAATTCGGGCGCATGTGCAGAGATCCAAGCAAATTGAACTGTCGGTGCAGCGCGCCCCACGAGTATTGCGATCGCAATTGCAGTGGGGCTTAGCCCAGCAAAGGCGCAGATCAAAACCGCAGATCGTGGAGGCCATGGTAACAGCGCTAGGACAGCGATTGCCCATAAGCCGTGGGTCTCGACAATTCCGGCCATTTGGCGGGCGCTCGCTGAGTTGGACAGGAGGTGGTCTTTAAGTCCGCTACCAAAAGACTGGATCAACACAGATGTCAGGAACGCGCCAACACTGGTGGCAACAAGGAAACTCAATGCAATTGACAGCCACCGCGCGCGATGCAGGAACGACAGTGCAACCAGTAGAAGTTGCGTAGGCAAGAGAGGGACAAGGTAACCGATGAGCGGGAATACCGACACGAGTGGCAGGAAATGCCGCTGCTCGGCTCTTTGATCCAACGCGCGCAGTACACGGGCAAGCCTGCCCCGTTTGGATCCGCCCCGCTTTATCATTGGTTGGCTTTAGCCGTCACGTTTCGCCACGGCTTTTAATCGCTCGGAGTAACGGTCTGCGAGATGCCGCTGATGGCCCCGCGTCAGCAAGGTAAATTTCATCAGCTCTTCCATCACATCAACAATCCGAAGCTGATATGACGACGGGCGCATCTGCCCTTCGCGATCAAACTCACCCCATGCCATTGGAATTGACGACTGATTTGGAATCGTGATCATACGCATCCACCGTCCCAGAATGCGCATCTGGTTTACTGTATTGAAACTCTGCGAACCGCCGCAAACCTGCATCAGCGCCAAGGTCTTACCCTGTGTTGGGCGGACACCGCCGCTTGATAGCGGAAGCCAGTCTATCTGAGATTTCATCAGGCCAGTCATGGCGCCGTGCCGCTCGGGGCTAGACCAAACCATCCCTTCCGACCAAATCGCAAGTTCACGCAGTTCAACGACCTTAGGGTGCGCATCCGTAACAGTGTCAGGGGCGGGCAAATCGGTTGGATCAAACACCTGAACATTAGCACCGAGATGCCGTAGGGCACGCTCAGCCTCGGACGCTGCAAAACGCGAATAAGACGGGTTTCGCAGGCTGCCACAAAGGATCAGGATACGTGGGGGGTGCTTGTCGTCGTTGAGCGTATAAAGCGCCGGATCAGGCGCCGGGAGTGTTTCGTAATCAAGTTGAACTGAAAAGGTCATAGGGTGGTTTCACCTATTTTGGCACTTCATGTGGATTTTTGGCTTGGCTCTGGAGTGGGTGGCGGCGCGGTTGCGCTTGCGGCGGCGGTGCAAACAATGTCATCAACCAGCGCTTGGCAGGCGGTTCTGCTTGCACCACAGCAATCGTGCAGCAAATAGCTCAGCAACTGGGTCATGCCGTCAAAATCGGCGAAATACCGGATAGACCGCCCCTCCCGTTGGTTGCGGATCAGCCCCGCATTCACGAGTGTCGACAGATTGTTCGACATGGTATTTTGCCGCACACCCAGCATCACCCCAATTTCCCCGGCAGCGATGCCTTTGGCTCCCGCAGCAATGAGCGCGCGGAAAATTTTGAGACGCGTGGGCTGACCCAGCGCGGCGAAAGCGAGATGTGCATTTGATATATCCATAATTCATGAATAATAGATATATAGTATTTGTCAAGAACATCTCGCACGCCGTGCAAAGCCTGTAAGCCCCGCCCCACCCGTTTAAGTGGGACAAAGCAGAGTGGCCAAGGCGCTAGAGTGCTTACAAATGCACGACTTTTATTTGATTGAAATTCGGTCCTAAAGCGCCGCTGTGAGCGGTGCTTTGGTGTCGTTGTTCGGTGCTACGTCTCGCGCAATCATGGCCGCTGGCACAGGTTCAAGGATCAACCTTTGATCGGTGGCGTTTTGGAATTCTTCGCACAGGGCGTTTGGATCAAAGTCCCCGATCAACACGGCCTTTTTGTTTTGCGCAACATCTGCGGCGATGCGGCGAATGACGTTCGCGCGGGGCCAGTTGGTTTTGTTATCCGCCAGGTCAACTTCAACTCGCTCTGCATCCCGGCGGGCCAGTTCCAGCGCACCTTGATCCACATCCCGCGCACAAAATACGATATCGGCTTCCTGCAAGCGCTCAATTGCGCGCAAGGTCATCAGGTCAGCCGCATCTGGAATGGCGCGAATGAAGGACAGGCGCGCGGTGCGGTCCTGATCCGGCGCACCACCATTGGCAATCGCGGCTTTGATGGCGATGGCGGCCTGATCCTCGGCCCCTTGAACATGGGTGACGTAAGGCGCGCCCTTAAAGACCCAAGCCCAAAATGCGCGGCGGTCTGATTTTTCAACGTGACGCGCAACGCTGCCGCGCAAGCGCCCGGCAAGTGCCGCCAAAGCGCCAATACGCGGGGGCAGCATGGTTTCAATTTTCGTCTTAATCGCGCGGCCCAGAACGGGGGCGGTGCCTTCGGTGCCAATGGCAATCACCACCGGGTCGCGATCCACGATTGAGGGCGTGATGACATCGCATAAACTGGGTTGATCCACCACATTCACCGTCGCGCCAAAATCCTTGGCCACCGCGTGCAGCCCCGCATCCGCGCCGGGACATCCGGTGGCAACAAAGGTGAGGGCGGCGTTTTCAAACGAGGCGCGAGACAGGGGGGCCGAACTGTGAACCGCGCGCCCTTCTCGCACGAGGGATGTGAGCTCGTGATCCAAGCTGGGAGCGATCAGCACGATCTGCGCATCCGATTTACTGGCAAGGCGGGCTTTTTGGGCGGCCTGTTCACCACCGCCGAAGATGACGATGCGGCGGTTGTCGGTTTTAAGGAACATCGGGAAGGTTTTCATGGCGTTTCCTTTAGGCGATTTGTTCAGGCGGCGAGGCTCTGGTGGCGATTGGCCCAGAGGGCTGTGGCCTCGATAAGCATGTCTTTGACAGGGGCGTGTTTAAGCGCGCTGAGCGCGACAGCCGCTGTTCCAAGCACGACCCAGCGGGCAAAGGGGTCATCGTGTTCACCGCGCCAGAGCGCGAGCAGACGGTCAGGATCGGTTTCGCCTTGGTTCATGCGCTGGGGAGCTTCCATGATTGGCTGGAGCATTTCATCAACCGCACCACCAAACTCGAGCCCATTGAGCTCGATTGGTTTGGCAGGGTTACGCTCGAACTCGCCCCCTGCCCCTTTGAGCACGCGCAGATTTTCCTGACCCAGAAGTGTGGCCGCGTCGCGTTGAAGGTCGCGATAGCTGGGGTGGAATACGCCCTGAAGGCTGAGGCCTGCGCCTGTGGGGTTGAAGGTTCGAAGGGCTGTGTTGACCGGAGAGCGCAGGCCCAGCACATCGCGCAGTTTTAGCAATTCCAGAAGCTTTGGGGAGAGGGTTTCGAGAGGAAGATAGACGAGTTTGGAGGTCTCAAGCGCAGTTCTGGCGGATTTGAGCGTCTTG
>CAYLLD010000123.1:0-8605 GCA_964384315.1 uncultured Rhodobacterales bacterium
CCCAGATGCAAACGCTTTATGAGAACACTTCAGGCCTGATTATGCCGTCGCTCAGCGAAGGTTTTGCCCTGCCCCTTGGGGAGGCGCTGTCGTTTGGCAAACCGGTGAGCCACACAAATATCTTGCGCCCTTTGCGCCCGCCTGCGAAGGGATGGATTGGGGAATTTGACGGGACCGACACCGGTGCGATTGCGCAGGCGCTTTTGGCGCTGGCGGATGCGGATGGCGCCGCGCTCACGCTCCGTCGCAGTTGGGCCGATGTTGCTGATGAACTTTGCGCCACAGTTTCAAGACTTTGACACCGACACAGCGGCGGTCCCGCGCGGCATTGCGCTTTTGGCCCCCGGATCGCGGCGCAGGTTGCTGCGCCAAATCGGCAGGCTGTTTGACCGCCCGCAGCTTTTAACCCGGCTTCGCTACGAGCATTTGCCGCAAACCATGAGCGCGGCCCAAGGCGGCGTTGCGGTGGTTTGGAACGGGCAACAAGGGCGGCGGCGTGCCTTTGCCGAGGCGGCGCAGCGCGGCGGGCTGCGGGTGCTCTATGTCGAGCGCACGCCGATCCCAAACCGGGTGCAAATCGATTTTTCGGGGGTAAATGCGGCCCATTCGGCGCGAGGGCATTTTGCAGATCAGCCCGGCGAAGATTGGCGGCAGCTCAAGGCGCAGCTGCGGGCGCGGCGGCCTAAATGGTATGCCCGCGTCGCCCAGCGGCCTATCGCGCAAAGGCCACAGCCCTTTGTCCTGTTTCCGATGCAGGTTGAGACGGATACGCAGATCAGCGAATTTGGTGGCTGGATCACTTCGAACGCGGCGCTGATGACCGAGATTTGCCACGCAGCGGCGGGTTTGCCCAGTGGCATGTCCCTTGTGATCAAGCCTCATCCCAACGCCCGCGCCCAAGAAATCGCGCAGCTGCGCACGCAATTGCCGCCCAATGCGCGGATTGATTGGGGCACGAGCATTCTTGATCTAACTGCCCATGCCCAAGCGGTTGTGACGCTTAATTCTTCGGTGGGGCTGGAGGCTTTTTACTTCGACAAGCCGGTGATTGTGCTGGGTGAGGCGATCTATGATCAGGGCTCCGCGGTGCTCAAGGCGCAGGGACGCGCGCAGCTTTTGGCGCTGATGGGCGCGCCGGAGCGTTGGCAGTTTTGCGCAGACGCCCGCGCGCGGATGATGACGCATCTGACCTACGAGGCGTTTTTTGAGACCGACCCCAAAACCGGGCTGCTTTTGGACCGCGAATGCGCCCGTTTGCATCAACAGATTTTACACGCACACAAAGGCTAAGTTTTGGTCTTTTTACGCCGCACCGCTTTGGTCTTACCCGCCATAGCCTTTTTGTAAAAATCTGGACTGATCAAGAACACCGCAACGCCCACCACCGTGAGTTTTTTGTTTTTGATCGGCTGGATATTCACAAAAAATTCCGATGCGCCCGCCTTGAAGGAATGGTTCACCTCTTGTGCCTGATCAAGCGCTTCGAAACAAAGCTCGTTCAGATCCGGAAAGCCTTTAGGCACCAATAACTGGCTCAGATGCGGGTGCAGCCCAATTTCGTCGATGTCAAAGAACTCAACCGCCGAGTTCGATGCGGTTTTGATCCGGCTGCGCGCGTCGACAATCAGCATCGGCATGATCGACCCGGCGATGATGATCTCTTGTTCATCCGCCAATTCCATCAGCACGTTGGTATTAACATGCAGCTCTTCGTTAACGGTGATCAGCTCTTCGTTGGTGGATTGCAGCTCTTCATTGGCGGTTTCCAACTCAACATTCGCCGATTGCAGCTCTTCATTGGCGGATTGTAACTCTTCGTTAAGCGCCTGCAGCTCTTCGTTCGAAGTTTCAAGTTCCTCGTTGATGTGCCGATGCGCCTCGCGTGAGGCATCAAGCTCGGCCTCCAGACGGCGCACCCAATTGGCCATCGGCGCCTCAGCATCCTCGGGCATCGGTTTGCGGAGAATTTCGACATCCTCAAAGGTGATGACCACCTGCGCCTCCTCGGCCCGTCGTGAATTCAGCGCATAGGCGGTTAGTTTCACGCCCTTGTCCCGGCCGTCCAATCGGTGTTCTAGGCCGGACTTTGGCCCGCCATTTTTCACCACGGACGAAACCAGCATCTTGGCCTCGATCGCCAAATCCTCGCGCAGCATCTCGAGGGACATGCTCAGACGCGTGTTCTCGTTAAAGGCAATAAACGAAGCCAAATCACCGAAAACCCGCAAAATGCGATAAGAGACCGATACCAAAAGTGCGCGCGGGCCTAGGGCATTCACGAAGGCATCGACCTCCATCAAATCCTGACGCTGGCTCGAGCGGCGCATCGCAGGCTCGGCAAATTCCAGCCGCGGCAGATCGCGGCGCAGGGGATGAATTTTCGCGGTGTCCTCTTCGACCACCAGCGACATGTTTGACCGCAGCGGCTGAAAAATCCGGGCGTTTTGCTTGGTTGAGCGGAACATCTCTTCGGTGCTTGAAACCGTCTCGGCGGTGCCCAAGAACAAATGTGCATCCGGGCGCAGAGCGAAATGCATCTTAGCCAAAACTTTGCGCTGCATGGTCGGCTCAAAATAAATCAGCACGTTGCGGCAGGAAATCAGATCGACGTTGAGGAACGGCGGGTCTTTGCACATGTTATGCATCGAGAACATGATCATGTTTTTGATCTGATCTGAAACCACATAGCGATTGCCGCGATCGGCGAAGTACTTTTTTAACAGCTCCGGCGGGATGTCGTCGGAAATTGTGTGGGAATAGGCACCTCTACGGGCGATTTTTAAAGCGGTTCGGTTGATATCCGTGGCAAATATCTGCACCATTTCGCGCCCGATATTATGTACCCCGCCCGCAGCCTCGGCCAAAAGGATCGCAATCGAATAGGCCTCTTCTCCGGTCGCGCAGCCTGCCACCCAAATGCGCAGCTGCCGCTTGGACGTATCTTGCGCCGACTTGAGCGCCTCGGCCAAAATCTCTTTGAGCGCTTCATATTCCATCGTATCACGGAAAAACCGCGTCACCGAAATCAACAGGTCGCGAAACAACTCATCCAATTCATGGCGGTGGTTTTGGCAATGGCGAATATATTCGCCGAAATCCGGGATCCCCAACGCGAGCATGCGGCGGGCGACACGGCGATGCACCGTGGAGGCTTTGTAATCGGTGAAATCGACGCCGGTATGGGCGAAAAGCATCGACATAAGATCGCGCACCGGGCTTTCATTCGCCGCGGCCTCTAGGCGCAGGCCTTCGAAATTTGGGCGCGACGACAAGATACGCCCCAGATGAGTGGCCATGCGCACGGGCGAGATTTCGATATCAACGCAGCCGGTCTCAATCGCTGCCATGGGCATGCCGCGATATTTGGCGGTTTCCTTGTCCTGCGCCAGCGTGATGCCCCCCGACGCACGGATGACCTCAATGCCTTTGGCCCCATCGGTGCCTGTGCCAGACAAAACGATCCCAACGGCGTATTCGCCATAGTCCTCAGCAAGCGAAATAAAGAACCGATCCACCGAAGGCTTGGGCGAGGCCAGTTCTTGCGACGGCGGCAAAAGCCGCAGCTTGCCATCGCGCACAACCACGTCCGAATTGGGCGGTGTGACATAGATGTGGCCGCTCTCGATTTCCTGACCGTCGGTGATCTCCATAACCTCACGGTCAGTCTCGCGCTCCACCAGCGTCGCCAAAACACTTTTGTATTGGGGCGACAGGTGTTGGACGATGACATGAGCGGCGTTGATATCCGTGGGCAGATTGCGCACCAAGTCGCGGGTCGCCTCAAGGCCCCCAGCAGAGGAGCCGATGCCGATCACGAATTTCGACCCAACTAGGGGTTTATCGCCATCCTGATTTGGGTCGTTTTGATTTGGGTCTTTAGAATGGGCGCCGACAGAATTAGCGACCTCCAAAATCTGATCGTCTAGATTGGCATCATCAACATTTGGATCATCGTCAGGCATGGGGCTACCTAAATGGACTGTCTAAAGGGTCGGAAGCGACGCGGGGCTTGCGGGGTATGCGTTGCTAAGGGGCGCGGTCAGCTTCATACAATTTTAACTTAATTGCTATTTATTTTTCACTAACGTGAAGTGCTGAAGCGTTCCTACCTATGAATTAACAAAAAGAATCAGTAATACAACTTGATTTTTCAATTTATAGTTGTATTGTAGGGATTGAAAAAAACCATTGGTGTAGCGATGTCGACTGATCTTGATCATCTGAACAAACGGCGAAACCCGGTTAGTGTTGAGATTTCACTGCATCGTGACCAAAAAGGCAAGACTTGGTTTCATTCTGCCGTTCTTAGGCTACAAAAAGGGCGGATGCGGATCACCGCTTCTAAGGATACACCGGCTCTTGATGTCTTTGATGAAAAGACTTGTATCACGCTCAACCTTTTGTGCGACAAGATCAACAGCGACAATCAGGTGATTTCGCTGCTGGATGATGATGTCGATTTTGCCAAAGCCGCAGGGCGAGGCATGTCGATCCTTTCCCATGGCTTTGGGCCGGGCATCCGCCAAATCATGATTAAGATCAAAAACTTCTTTGGCGACCCTTGGTCACTGTTTCAGCCCGATTTTCTGGCGGTCAGTGGGTGTTTTCAACCGATAGCTGAACCGATTGCGCAAGCCCTCGAAAAGCTGCAGCGGCCGATCTTTAAGCTGCAAAGCGAGTTGAACCTCCTATCGAGCGATCAGATGAATACGGAGCAACGCTCAAAGATTGCTCAGATTGCCGCTTTGGTCGAGATGCAGTCAAAAATGGTTGAAACGATTATCGACGATATTATCGGCGACGATGGCGGCCCGGCCTTGGCTCCGATTCCTATCGCTCGAGACTGACACCCCCACCAGAACGCAAGATTCGCATCTAAGCACGCGCCGCGCGTTTTGGGCGTGGCGTCGCATCGCGATGCTGCACAGGCAAAGGCGGGAAAAGCAAACCACGCCATGTCATGTCGTGAGTCGCACCCGTTTGAGCAAACTCAAAGCACCGATAATGCCGCGCCAGCCGCCGTCGGTAGGTATAGGCCCGCTGCCTTGGGCCAGTGAGCGCTTGCTCATGAAACCGCTCGATCTCTAGACCTGAGACAGCGCGCCTGGCAAAGACCAATGGGTCCCGGTGCATCGAGCTGTCCGCCACGGAAATTTTCGCAAGCTTAGGCTGTAGCTCACGCCAAAAATGCGTCGATTGATCGGCCACCAAAGCCAAGCTTTCCGCCATGAATACCAGTTTGCAGTTTTGCGGCGCCCCAGCCGCAACCCAAATACGAAGCGCCATCGCAGCGCCCAGAGAGTGGCCCACCAACACGGCTTGGCCCCCATTTGCGCAACAAGCTGCGAGCGTTTGAGCGTGTTGGGCGATGCGCTGCTCGAACGCCGCATTCTTGCCGCAGGCAATCGCCCGAGCGCCCCATGCGATGTGTTGAATATAGCGCGGCGCGGTTTGGCGCGCCCAAAACAAGGCCGGGGCGCAAAACACCAGCGTCAGCGGCCAAAACGCAGCAATTCCAATGAGCAAGATTGTCAGCAGCAAAGGCACAAATCCGATCAAAATCGCCTGCGCCAGCCCCCCACCACGGCGCAAGGCCCGCCACCAAAAACCTGTTGCCAGACCGATGCCTAGAATCGCCAAGCCGTCCAATATCTGGCGAAGGGCACCAGTTGCAAAGCGGTCGCGGACCAAATCGCTCCAATCCATCAGCGCAAAATCGCAACGACGCTCGCCAGTTTGATAATCCCACCGCCACAAATCACCCGCTTGGGCAGGCGCGCCCAGCAGAATCGGTGCAGCCCCCCCGCGCGCCGCCTTGGCGCAAGAGGCCCGTTGCCGCCGCCAAAAGGCATCAGGCGACCGCCGATCAAAGCCCGGCACGAAGAAAACAGCGCGCCCATCACGATTTTTCATCGCCATGTCATAGCCGTCATTCAATTTAGATTTAATTACCGCAAGCCTTGCGCCCATCAGTCCCGCTTTGCATTGGCAATGACATATTCCTCTGTCACAGGGGCACAGATTAGAGATCAGAAGGCGGAAGTCATGGGTTCATATTCCCGATATGCGGTCTACTACATGCCTCAAGGCGATGCTTTGGCAGCCTTTGGTGCCAGTTGGCTTGGCTGGAATGTAGAATGCGGCGCACCCCGCGACGATGTGCGCTATGCGCCCTATAGCGGCTGGACGCAGACCCCGCGAAAATATGGTTTTCACGGCACGTTGAAACCGCCGATTCGCCTTGCCAAGGGCAAAAGCGAAGCAGAGCTTAGCGCGGCGCTCCACACCCTGACCACAGAGCTTGCACCGGGTGTTTGCGATGGGTTGGAGTTGGCGCGGCTTGGCAGGTTTCTGGCGCTTGTGCCTAAGGGCGATCAAAGCAGTTTGGCGCGGGTGGCAGGCCATTTGGTCACCGAGCTTGACGCCTTTCGCGCCCCGGCCAGCGATGCCGAATTGACGCGGCGACGCAGCGCGGGCCTGACCCCAACCCAAGACGCACTGCTGCTGAAATGGGGCTATCCTTACGTTTTAGAGGAATTCCGCTTTCACCTCACGCTCACGGGCAAACTGGGCACCGACGACATCGGCGCGGCCCATGACCTATTGCAAGGCGTGCTGCCGCCCTTGCCTGCGCCCTTCATCATCGACGCGGTGGCCTTGGCGGGCGAGCGGGCGGATGGGCATTTTGAGTTGATCCGCAGCTATCCCTTGCGCGGTTAAACGCAGGCTATGCGGGCGTCTATGCGCTTACAACAGCCCGCGTTTGGTGAGCTGCAATTCGAGCGCGCCAGCGCCTGTGAAGTGGATCGCGTCCATGCCGATGGCGCGGGCTCCCTCGCAGTTTTGCGGGCGGTCATCCACAAAAACGCAATCTCCAGCAGCCACACCCGCGCGCGCGCAGAACAGCTTGTAGATTTCGACGTCCGGCTTGATCAATTTTTCCTCACCCGAGACGATCGTGGTGCCAAAAATCTCGCCAAGACGCGGATGGGCGGCGATGCCCAAAGGCCAAGTCTCCGCCGACCAATTTGTAATCGCATGCAGCGGCACGTGCCGGGCCTGTAGGCAATCGACCAAATCCCACGTCCCCGGCACGACACCGGACATCGTCAGTTTGTAATGATCGACATATTCTGCCAACCGCCGGGCATCGTCAGGATCGGCAATCTCGCGCGCCATATCCGAGAACCGCTCACCGCCGTCGCCCCGTAGATTACGCGCGTCGAAATCCACACGCTCCATGAAGGCATCGCAGGCCTCATGGCTGCCCAGCTCGTCAATCCAAGCTAGATGCGGTTGCCAATCCACCAGCACATTGCCGATATCAAAAACCACGATTGATGGGGTCATTTGCCGCCTCCAGGCCGTCTTGCGTCATTGCGCACAGGTTGCACGCGCCAATGCCCGGTGCGCTTAAGCGCACCGGATAAGAACGCGCGGATTAGGCAGAGCCGTGGCAGTGTTTGTATTTCTTGCCAGACCCGCAAGGACAGGGGCTGTTGCGACCGACCCGGCCCCAAGTGTCGGGGTTGTTTGGATCGATATTCGCAGCCGCCGTCGCTGCCTCAGCCGTTGCCGCTGTAGACGCCGCTGTGGCTGCGGCACGGCTGCCGGACAAAGGTGCCGTTGCATTTGGCCCACGAGAGGCCACCGCCGCTGCTGCTTTTTCGCCGATCTCCTCGCCCTGCTCGCGCTGGGTCGCGATCTCGTCGCGCGCCGCTTGCACTTCGCGCATTTGCTCCATCATGGCCGCCTGCTGTTCAGCGCTCATCACCTGCACATGGGCCAGATGGGTCGTGACCTGACCGCGCAAACGGTTGAGCAGGTTCTCAAACAGCCCAAATGCCTCGGTTTTATATTCGCTCAGCGGATCACGCTGGGCATAGCCGCGAAAGCCGATGACCGAACGCAAGTGATCGAGGGTCAGCAGATGCTCGCGCCAATATTGGTCGATGGTCTGCAACAAAACCTGTTTTTCGATGGTGCGCATGGTCTCGGGGCCGTATTCCGCCGCCTTCTTAGCCATGTGCTTATCGCCCGCCTCGTAAAGCCGATCCCGGATCGCCTCATCGTCGATGCCCTCTTCGTCGGCCCATTCTTGAACCGGCAAATCAAGGCCGAGATATTGCAGAGAATCCGCATAAAGCCCTTCGGCGTCCCACTGGTCCACATAGGCCTTTTGCGGGATGCGCTCGTCGAGCAGATCGTCGATGACCTGATGGCGCATATCCGTGGTGACCTCGGACAGATCGGCGGCCTCCATGATCTCGCGGCGCTGCTCGAAGATCGCTTTGCGCTGATCGTTCATCACATCGTCGTATTTCAGCAGGTTCTTACGGAAATCGAAATTGCGCGCCTCGACCTTTTGCTGCGCGCGCTCTAGCGCCTTGTTCACCCAAGGGTGAATGATCGCTTCGCCTTCTTTCATGCCAAGCCGCGTCAGCATTTTATCCAGCCGCTCAGAGCCGAAGATGCGCATCAGGTCATCCTCAAGGCTCAAAAAGAAAATCGACCGCCCCGGATCGCCCTGCCGCCCCGCACGACCGCGCAGCTGGTTATCAATGCGGCGGCTTTCGTGACGCTCGGTGCCAAGCACAAAGAGCCC
>CAYLLD010000124.1:0-8556 GCA_964384315.1 uncultured Rhodobacterales bacterium
CCTGACCCGCCAGCCCCGCGAGGCACAGATCAAGCGCGTGCAAAAACGGCGCTTCGACATGGGGCAACGCGACTTCGTTCAGATTGCTCAGGGCAGGGGCAGGCGCGGGCGCGCAGCCAAGGATCCACGTGAGCGTGTCCGCAGGCAGCATATAAGCGCTTGGCGCAACGCCCAAATTCACCCCCAACCCAAGCCGCGCAGGCCCCAAAAGCGCCAGCGCGTCGCGCCCCGCCATAACCGCGCTATGGGCCTCGCCTTGGGTAAATTCCACCACCCGCTCAGCGGTATCAAATGCCAGAGCAAACCGCGCGCCATCGGTTTCGATCAAGCTGGGGGTCAGCTCATTTTCCGGCGGCTCATCGAGAGCCAGATGCAATTCCGCACGCAAAAGCGCCGCGTAATAGGCGCGGCGCGTAACGTCCGCATCCGCGTCATCCTCGGGGGTCATGGCCGCAAAGGCTTTGTCTAGGGGCGTGTTCTTCATAAATGCCTCGCAATGTCGCGGCGCAAAACCGGTATAACCTCGGCCTCGAACCACGGGTTCTTCTTGAGCCAGCCGCTGTTGCGCCAAGACGGATGCGGCAGCGGGATGGCCTGCGGCCCAAAGCTGCGCCAATTCGCCACCATCTGCGTGACACTGCGCGCGGGGCGGCTTTGGGGCATATGCCACTTAAGCGCGTAGCCGCCAACCAAAAGGGTCAGTTTTATGTTCGGCATGGCCGCAAGGGCAGGGCCGCGCCATGTTTTCGCGCAAATGGGCGGCGGCGGTAGATCGGCGCCGTTTCGATAGCCCGGAAAGCAAAACGCCATGGGCAAAATCGCGATGCGCCTGCGGTCGTAGAAGGTCGTGCGGTCGACCCCCATCCATTGGCGCAGCCGATCCCCCGAAGGATCATCAAAGGGCACCCCAGAGCTATGCACCCGCATCCCCGGCGCCTGTCCGCAGATCAAAATCTGCGCGCTCTCCGAGAGCCAAGGGACGGGCCGCGGCTCATGTCCGGTTTGGGTCTGGGCAAAGCGGTCCGCGCACAGGCGGCAGCGGGTGATGTCCCCGGTGAGTGTGGTGAGTGTGTCGAGCGCGCTCATGGGGGTGGTGTGAAGCGGCGCGGCTAGATGTGCAAGCTTTTGCTTGACTTATTTCGATAATTGCCGAAATATCGAAATATGAACGCGACCCCGCAGATCGATGACACCCAAACCGGCCCGCTGAACGAGCCTGAAATCGCCGATATGGCACAGGCTTTCGCGGCTCTTGGCTCTGAGGCGCGTCTTGCGGTTTTGCGTATCCTTGTGCGCTGCGGCTCGGAGGGTTTAAATATGAGCGATCTGGCGGCGCGCAGCGGCATCGGGGCCTCGACCCTCACCCATCATTTGCGCGCATTGACCGCTGCGGGCCTCGTGGAGCAACGCAAAGCGGGTCGCTCGATCATCGCCTCAGCCGTGTCGATGGACCGTGTTGAGCGTTTGGCAAGTTTTTTAGTTGAACACTGTTGCGCAGATGCGCGCGTCACAAACCCACAAGGCGACGACGGATGACCCAGATCAGATGACCCAAATCACCGAACCTACCCCGCGCGAACCGATCCTGAGCCGCCTAGACTGGGCTTGGGTGATCATTGCGCTGATCGTTGCAGCGGTCGCGGCCTTTGCCCCTGCGGATTTGCCAGCCATTCTGGGCAAAACCACCGAGGCATTTCTGGGCACGCTGCCCTTTATCCTCTTCGCCATTGGCGCGGTCGCTTGGCTCAAGGCCACGGACGCCGAGCATCTGATCGCCCGCGCCTTTGAGGGCTCGCAAACCCGTATGATTGTGCTGGCGGCACTGGCGGGGGGGCTCTCGCCCTTTTGCTCATGCGAGGTGATCCCGTTTATCGCGGCGATGCTGGCGCTGGGCGTGCCCCTTGCGGCGGTCATGGCGTTTTGGCTGGCCTCGCCCCTGATGGATCCGGCGATGTTTGCGATCACCGCCTCGGCGCTGGGGCTGGAATTTGCCTTGGCCAAAACCGTGGCGGCGGTTGGTCTGGGCCTTTTTGGCGGCTTTGGCGTTATGGCCCTTTCGGGCACCCCCGTGTTCGCCGATCCCCTGCGCGAAAAGCCTGCGGTGGGCGGTTGTTGCGGCGTCAAAGCCCCTTTCAAGGGCGATCCCGTTTGGCGGTTCTGGGAACATGCCGAGCGGCGCCAAACTTTCGCCAATGAAATCTGGAGCAACGGGCGGTTTTTGATCAAATGGCTCCTCTTGGCCTATCTGCTTGAGGCGCTGATGATCGAATATGTGCCTGCCGAATGGATTTCCCGCTTTCTGGGCGGCGAGGGCCTTAAGCCGGTCTTTTTGGGCGCGCTTTTGGGCGGACCTGCCTATCTGAACGGCTATGCGGCGGTGCCTTTGGTGAGCGGGATGCTGGATCAAGGCATGAACCCCGGCGCGGCCATGTCCTTTGTGCTGGCAGGCGGGGTAAGCTGTATTCCCGCCGCCACCGCCGTTTTCGCGCTGGTGAAACTGCGGGTGTTTCTGTCCTATCTAGGATTCGCTTTTATCGGCAGTCTTATCGCGGGCCTGCTCTGGGCCATGATCGCTTAACCATTCTTGGATAAAATCGCCGCAAAACAGGCCTTGAGCTGTGTGCGGCGTCTTCACCCTCCGGAAAAATCGGTCTAAGTGACGGCACCGCGACGGAATTGGAGTTTTTGAATGTACCGTGTCTGGGGCTTTATCGCCGAATACTCACTGCTGCTCATCGCTGGTGCGCTGATTGCGCTTGGCTGGGCGAACATCGACCCCGAAAGCTACAAAAGCTTCCACGATATTATCCTGCTCAAAGATTCGCCGATTGGGTATGAATATACCACGGCCTCGGGCGAGGTGACGCGCAAGCTGTCGCTGCATTATCTCGTGAATGACGTGCTGATGGCGCTGTTTTTCGCCATCGCCGGTAAAGAGGTGTGGGAAGCGGTAATTCTCAAAGACGGCAGCCTGCGCGGGCGCAAAGCCATGACGCCGCTGTTCGGGACCGCTGGCGGTATGCTTGGCCCGATTGCGGTCTATCTTGGGCTTGCGGCGATGTTTGGCTCGGATGTCTACGACGCAGTGGCGCGTGGTTGGGCGATCCCAACCGCCACGGATATCGCCTTTTCCTATCTGGTGGGCCGGATCGTCTTTGGTGCAGGCCACCCGGCAATTCGTTTCTTGCTGCTTTTGGCTATTGCCGATGACGCGATGGGGCTGATCATTCTGGCCATTGCCTACCCCTCTGGCGAACTGCAGCTCTCGTGGCTTCTGCTCTCCTTGGCGGCGGCTGTCGGGGTCTATCTGCTGTTCAACTTCGCCCCGCGCAAACTGGATGGCGGCAATCAGGATCGCCCTGTGTCCACCAAGGTGCGCAAGCTCTTTGGCGGTCTGCCGTATATCATCGCCGGTATCATTTCTTGGTACGGATTTATGCGCTCGGGTCTGCACCCCAGCCTTGGGCTTTTGCCGGTTATTCCCGCAATCCCCCATGCTGATCGCGCGTTTGGCATGTTTGCCGAGGCCGAGAAATATCTCACCGATTTGCTCAACGTCTTGGAACATGCGCTCAAATACCCGGTGCAAATCGTGCTGTTCCTCTTTGGTCTACTGAACGCGGGTGTGCAGTTTTCGTCGATCGGCGAGGCCACGTGGCTCGTGCTGGCGGGGCTCTTGATCGGGAAACCGGCGGGCGTGTTGCTCTTTGGTTGGTTCGCGGCCTACCCGCTGCGGCTTGGTCTGCCCGAAGGCATGCGCACGGTTGATCTGTTTGTCATTGGCTGTATCGCGGCCATCGGTTTCACCGTATCGCTCTTTTTCGCAGGCGCTGCGTTTGAATCCGGGCCTGTGCAAGAGGCCGCCAAAATGGGCGCGCTCTTTAGCTTTATCGCGGCTGCAATCTCGATCATTGTCGGGCGGGTGCTGCGCGTAGAAAAGCAGCCCTAAGTCTAGTTTACGGCTCATTCCAAAGGCGGTTGCCGGTTAGGTGCCGCCTTTGGATTATTAAAAAATATACAAAAAATTTTAGTGCATTAGCCCAAACGCCGTAGAGCTTAACGAAGCGTTCTAGCTTTGGTGATAGAATTGCCCCGAAAAGGCACGAAATGGTCGTGTTTGGGGCAAATGATCGAGTTTCGCAACGTCAGTAAATCCTTTTGGACGGGAAAGCAGCGCAAGGTCATTCTTGATCAGGCCAGCTTCCGCATTGATATTGGCCGCTCGATGGGCATCCTTGCATCCAACGGCACCGGAAAAACCACGATCATCAATATGATGGCCGGGCTTGAGCAACCTGACGAGGGCGAGATCGTCCGCACATCGCGCATTTCCTTTCCTTTGGGCTTCATGGGCGGGGTCAGCGCCTCACATTCCGCCGTTGAAAACGCACGTTACATCGCGCGGCTTTACGGAATGGACCCTGATTACGTTGAGGCGTTCTGCCGCTATCTGGTGGACATCAAAGAGTATTTCGAAATGCCAGTGGCGACCTATTCATCGGGAATGAAGGCACGGTTTACCTTTGCTCTCATGCTCGCTTTGGATTTTGACATCTACTTGATCGACGAGGGCATGCCCGGCACCACTGACGCGGAGTTCAATCGAAAGGCGGGAAATATTCTGCACGAACGGTTGTCCCGCTCAACCGTCGTCATCGTTTCGCACTCAGCCTCAATCCTAGAAAAATACTGCACATCTGCGGCGGTCCTTCGTGACGGGCGGCTCCATATGTTTGAACAGCTAGAAGATGCAAAGGCCCTGTACGACTATGCCGCCTGAACCCGCCCCTAAACCGCGCCACGCAAAAGTGCGCGTGAATGTTTCGGGCAGCGCGCCCGCGAACACTGCTGCCGCCGAGCCAGTTGTCGAGTTGGGGGCCCCGTCGCCGCAAAACCAAGACGATACCTTAACACCGCGCGATTTACGCCGGGCCAGACGCAAGGCGCGCCGGCTTGGGATCGAAGCGGCGAACGACCACGAAGCGGCACGGATACTGCGTGCGCGTGGCATCGATCTTTCGGCCCGCGAAAGCGTATTGGATATCGTGCCGGATCAAAGCGCCGTTGACCCGGAAGGGGGGCTGGTGAATATGCCTCCCGAAGTGATGGCGGCCAAGGCACCAACTAGCGCCAAATCTGTGCCGATTGATGACGCCGAACGCATCGCCGAAATCGCAAAAATTCAGCGCCACTTGGTGCGCCGCCGCCGCCTACGTCTTGGACTTTTGCTTCTAAAGCTGGCATTTTTTGTGCTGCTGCCAACTGCACTGGTCGGAAACTACTACTATAATACCGCAACGGATCTCTTCGAGACCTCTTCCGAGTTCGTCATTCAAAAAGCGGAGGCCTCGGGCGCCAGCCCAGTCGGCGGACTGTTTTCGGGTACAGGCTTTGCCACGTCGCAAGATAGCATTACGGTGCAGGGCTATCTGACGTCGCGCGAGGCTATGTTGCGTCTCGATCAAGACCATCAATTTATCGCGCATTACCAGCAGGACTGGATCGACCAAATCCAGCGCCTTGATCCCGAAGCCACCCTAGAAGAGGCATTCGCGCTCTTCGAAAAATACGTGAAAGTCGGCTTTGACCCGACCGAGGGCATCATCCGCATGCAGGTGGTTGCAGCCACGCCCGAGGCGTCGGCTATATTTTCACAGGCCCTTATTCGCTACGCCGAAGAGCGAATTGACAATCTGTCATCTCGCGTGCGTGCGGATCAGATGAATGGCGCCAAGGCCAGCTACAACGATGCGGTTCGCGAAATGGATCGGGCGCAGACCCAAGTGCTTGAGCTTCAAGAACGACGCGGTGTCTTGTCCGCAGAGGTGGAAATCACGGCCCAAATGCAGCTTATCAGTTCGCTTGAATTGGAGCTTGAAACCAAACAGCTTGATCTGGCCGAAATAAAAGCGAATGCCCGGCCCAATGCGGCGCGGGTGGCGGTGCTTGAGGCTGAGATTGCGCGGCTTGCGGCGCGGATTGCCCAATTGCGCGCCTCTATGACCCAAGCTGGCGAAAATAGCACCTCGCTGGCGCGCATCACCGGAGAGTTGCGGGTCGCCGAAGCCGATTTGGCGAACCGTCAACTGATGCTGCAATCATCGCTTCAGCAACTTGAGACAGCGCGAATTGAGGCAAACCGGCAGGTTCGATACCTTTCAATGGGCGTTAGCCCGGTCGCGCCGGATGTGGCCAGCTATCCGCGCAAACTGGAAAATACGATCCTGGCCTTTGTGATCTTTCTTTCGCTTTATATTCTGGTATCCCTCACTGTATCGATTTTGAGGGAACAGGTTAGCGTGTAATGACATCATCCAAAACGGTTGCTGTACGGCAGTTGGAAATCTCGAACAGCAATCCACTGACCATCATCGCGGGCCCTTGCCAATTGGAGACCCGCGACCACGCCCTGATGATTGCCGAGACCATGCAAGCGGCCTGCGCCAAAGCCGGCCTCGGTTATGTGTTCAAGGCGTCCTACGATAAGGCCAATAGAACCTCTCTATCCGGCGTACGCGGACCGGGGCTCGACGAAGGACTGCGGGTGCTCGATGATGTCCGTCGTACGCTTGATGTGCCTGTCTTGACCGATGTTCACACCGGCGCCCAATGCAAGGCTGCCGCCGAGGCCGTTGATATCTTGCAAATCCCGGCTTTTTTGTGCCGACAAACGGATTTGCTCGTGAGTGCCGGCGAAACTGGCGCTGCCATCAACATCAAGAAGGGCCAGTTTCTGGCACCATGGGACATGGAAAATGTCGTGGCCAAAGTTGCGTCCACGGGCAACGAGAACATTCTGTTGACCGAGCGCGGTGCAAGTTTTGGCTACAATACGTTGGTTGCGGATATGCGCAGCTTGCCGATAATGGCCGCGCAGGGCTACCCAGTGGTGATGGATGCGACCCATTCTGTCCAACAACCAGGCGGGCGTGGAGGCTCCTCGGGGGGGCAGCGCGAATTCGCGCCGGTGATGGCAAGGGCAGCGGCGGCATTGGGCGTGGGGGCGATCTTCATCGAAACCCACCAAGACCCCGATAATTCGCCGTCGGATGGGCCAAATATGATTCCCCTAACACAAATGCCGAGGCTTTTGGGTGTGCTTGCGGCGCTTGATGCGGTTGCCAAAGACAACCCAATTGAAATTTAGCCTGCAACTTATTCGCATAACCACAATCCAGATCGCCATTTGCACAATTTTAGAACTTGAAGCCTAAAAGACGCTCCATTACATAGCCCTGATCTGCTGGGGTGTAGCCAAGTGGTAAGGCAACGCTTTTTGGTAGCGTGTACCGTAGGTTCGAATCCTACCACCCCAGCCAGATATCCCCTTTTGTGACGTCCGGCGTGAATCGCAACTTGTCAGGCGAGAAACCCAACTTATGTCGGGTAAGAGCGAAACTTTGTGCAGTTTCTTCGGATTTTCGGACTTTTGTGTAGCCTAGCCGGCATGTTTCGAGTTTTCGAAAACAACACCAATCAAGACAGCGCTAACCGTCCGTAAGCGGGGCGGTCGCAAGCGAACAATTGGCACCCGACCACCAACGGCAGCCGCGCAGGGTTAGGCCGCTTTGTGCTCGCGCTGTTAAAACGGGATCCTAAACTTAAAAATTGCTTTGCGAGCGGTTGCGGGTAGGGGCGAAATCCTACGCTTAGCTTACCGTCCTATTGGCTTTTGCGAATGGCGGGTTTGAGCCAAACAATGACTTCTTCATTCTACCAGAAACAGGGTTCTAACCGCTGCCGCCCATGATACCCAAAGCTACTGTCCTCAGAAAAGGTATTTTCAGATGCTAACGTCAAATGTCCTAAAGAGAGTTTTTCAAATTGGCTGGCAAGATAGTACAGGTACGGGCTTCACTATTGAACATAAAGGGCGTCAGTATTTTCTCACAGCACGACATGTCGTCGAAGGGTTCTCAGGAGGAGAACTAGACTTCTTTGATGGTCTTACATTTTCCCCGCGACGGCTCGATGTGATTGGTATGTCCGCCAAAGAGGCAGACATAGCCGTCTTGGCCTCTGACTCCGCTCTGTCAGCCACATTTCCGATGCCAGCCACGGATAAGGGGATGGTACTGGGCCAGAAAGCGTTTTTCTTAGGATTTCCATATGGCTACGCTCAATCTTTTTCAAACGGTAAAAGTCAATTTGGGGCTTTGCCGTTAGTTAAATCTGCATCTATCAGTGCTTTCAATATCGATGGAAATTTGGTTCTCGACGGGCATAACAATCCGGGCTTCAGTGGTGGGCCCGTAGTGTTCGTCCCTGCAAACGAGAACAACGGGCAATTCAGCGTTGGAGGCATCGTCACAAGTTACCCGTCTTTCGGTGAGCCTGTCGTTGATCGAGATGGGGTCGAAACTGGTGATTTCGTAGGAATGAACCCGGGAATTGTCTTCGCAACCTCAATACATGAAGCAATAAAAATAATCGAAGGGAACCCAAACGGCTTTCCGTTATCTATCTGACTTAAAGTCAATAGCCTTGAGTGGCTGCTTCGTCCCCAAAGTTGCCGATGGCGGCTTCGAGCCCAAAGTTAACGTGTTTCGAGACCGC
>CAYLLD010000125.1:0-3682 GCA_964384315.1 uncultured Rhodobacterales bacterium
CGTCAACAAAGCCAACGCGGCACGCCGCAATCGGGCCCATGAACGGCACGCCAGAAATGGTCAGCGCCGCCGAGGCTGCGATCATCGCAACCATATCGGGGTCATGCTCAAGATCGTGGCTCAGGACGGTACAAACCACCTGAGTTTCGTTTTTGAAGCCGGGGACGAAGAGCGGGCGGATCGGGCGATCGATGAGACGGCTTGTGAGCGTCTCTTTTTCGCTTGGCCGCGCCTCGCGTTTGAAAAAGCCGCCCGGAATTTTACCAGCGGCATAGGTGCGTTCTTGGTAGTGAACGGTCAGAGGGAAGAAATCGATGCCCTCTTTCTCGGTCTTTTGGAATGTCACGGCGCAGTGAACGGAGGTCTCGCCATAAGTCGCGATAACCGCCCCGTCTGCTTGACGGGAAAACTTGCCGGTTTCGAGCGTGAGCGTGTCATCGCCCCACTCGATTGATTTTTTAACTTCGTTGAACATCTGTCGTTTCCTTTGGGAAGCACTTCCGGGCCCTCCCGGATCTTCCTTGTGTCGCAGTGGCCCTATTGCCACCGGCCCCTGTCATCCTAATTTCGCGTGCCGGGGCCACGTGCACACGTCTCAGATGCGCGGCGCATACAGGATTTCATTCCAAGGCGAAAGGGGCCAGGCGAAAGGGGCGATCAAACGAGGTCAAATTTGCGCATCCGCGCCCTAAGCGCGGGCACGGTGATCCCCAAAGCCTGCGCGGCGGCAACCTTGTTGCCCGGATGCAGTTGCAACGCCTCTTCGATGCAGGTCAGTTCGACCACTTCGCTGGTTGCCGCCAAAATCTCGCGTAGGCTTTTGCGCCCGATCAGCGTTTCAAGCTCAGGCATCTCAAGTGAAGCGCGTGATCTTCGCGCGTTTTGGCCTGCCTCTTTTAGCGCCTGTTCGCTGGCTTCTATGTGCCGCGCCAAACTGATTTGCGTGGCGATCACCTCCTGATGCAGCCCCTCAATCTGGCGCAAATCAGTACCCATCATCCAAAACATATCGCTGCCCTCAATCGTAAAAAAGCGATAGCGAAAGGGATGACCGAAGCCGAATTCCGAGATGTGGTTGAGGTCATTTACCTCAATGAGTGCAGGCTCTGCGGTCATGGCAGAGATTGATCTGCGCACCTTGGGCTGGCTGTCCTCGGTCATCAGCGTTTCGATGTGATGGGTGACCCATTCACGAACCCGCAGGCCAAGGGCCGGGTCTGCCTGCGCCCCGATGACGATATTGTCTTTGACTTGCAACACGATGTCTGCGCTCGCAAATAGCGCTTGTTGCACCTGCTCGATTGTGTCGCTCATGGCGTGCCTTGATCTTCTTGCGGGGGATCTTCTTGCGGGGGATGTTCTTTGGGTGAGGATTGCCCTGAGTGCGTCCTTAAAAATGCGAATACGTCCTCAACGTCGTTTGAGAACAAATCCGCGTCATATGTCTCGTCTTGGGCATCTAACGTGGCCAGCACGCTGCCGCCAAATATGATCGTGCAACCGGGCATATCTGCGCGCAGTTGTGCCGCAAGGTCATTTGCTTTGGCCAACATTTCCCGCGTCCCGATTGAAATGCAAATACAGGTCGCTCTTTCATGCTCGATCAGCGCAAGGATTTCATCCAGCGGGGCCAGCACCGAAACCGCGACATCCAGCCCCAGTTTCTTGAGCCGATAAGCGGTGACGATCCCGCCGATTAGATGCTCTTCGCCTTGCGGGATAATCATCACGATCCCGTCGTCTTTTTGGATTTGACGCTGCGGTTCGGGGGCGTTTTCCAGATAGGCAACCGAGGTGGTTTGCGCCAGTTGCATCAAGCGGCCACTGGCAAAAGAAACTTCAAGAAAGCCCATAGAGCCAGTTTCCCAGCCGCGCCCGATAATTGCGGCCAGTTGAGGGATCACGAACTCCATAATTTCTTCCGCGCCGATGGCCTCGGTGGTCAACTCGTCCCAAGCGGCGCTATCGGTGGCAATCAGCGCTTGATAGGTGGCGTTCAGCAGCGAGCCATCCGCCAAAGGAAATCCACGGCGGCGCGTGGTCGAGCTTAGCGCATATGACGCCAGGCCCTGTATCGCAGTGAGATTCTCGGGTTTGGTCACGGGGCTCACGCAGGTTGGTTCGGGGGCGTTCGTGCGGTGCAGGGTAGGACACACAAACCTTGTTATTTATGGCCCCAAAGCCCGCAACAGTCAAAGAATTAGAATTCGCTAACCGCATCCTGCAATCTCACTCTGCAATCCCACCCGGCAATCCTACCCGCTTGTGCCATAGTGGACGACAGCGAAGATGACGGCGAGGAGAACGGGCTGCCCCAGAACAATTCGGGATCATACGTGACCTTGGGTCGATTGCAGGTGACCGGCAACGCGCTTGATAACTTCCTGCGCAGTGGTGATGGCGATAATACGCTAACCGGTCTTGCAGGTAATGATAATCTGGCAGGCGGCGTTTGCAGCGACACGCTCTAGCGGCGCGTTAACGATAACTGCCGCTCGTGGCGATCTCAAATCAGATTCAATCTTCGAAGTAATCTGCGTGGGTCTTCCGAATTCCAATCACGACGTCATCCAGTCGCGACAGGTGGAAGCGGATCACTTGCAAAACGCGCGGTTCGTTGGAGGCTTTTAGCGCATCAATCAATTCAACGTGGTCCTGAAACAGCGCGTCCATCGCGGCAGGCTTAGCAAGCGACAACATGCAAAGCCGATCAACCTGAGCTTTGTTCTCTAAGATCGTTTCAAAAACAAACTCGCTATTAGCTGCTGCGCAAAGTTGGCGATGAAAATCATAATCGAGCTGATGGAATTTCTCGACGTCCCCTGCATCCATCGCTTTTTTCTGCAATTCCAGACTGCGATCGAGTTTGGCCTCATGGCGACCCAGGGGCTTTGCGCAAGCGCGGCGTAAAACCTCTGTTTCGACGGAATACCGAATAAACCGCGCGCGCTGAATTTTCTCGTGGGAAAAGCGGCGTACGACGGTCGCTCTTTGCGGGCGTACCAGCAGAAGATCGAGATTTGCCAATCGAATAAACGCCTCGCGAACCGGTTGGCGCGACACATCAAATTGCCCCGCAATTTCGACCTCGGAAATGCGTGTTCCCGGCAGAAGTTTTAGTGCGTTGATTTCAGCGTAAAGATGATCGAACACATCGTCCGCGTTAGTGCGACGCTCTAGAGCGTTAGTAATTTGTGGCATGCCGTTTCGGGCCCCCTCGGTCTTACCTACCATACTAGAACGCTTTTGAAAACCGGTAGACAACTGGCCGGATTAGGCGCGATACTATTCGAAATTCGTCTAACAGTGAGGGCAAGATGTCAAAAGCAAAAAGTTTTCCTTGGGTCTCTATAGGTGATGGCATGCGCCGTAGGATCCTTGACGAGACGCCAGAGGCCATGACCGTTGAGGTCGAGCTTGAGGCAGGCGCGGTTGGTGAAGCTCATAGCCATATGCACCTACAAACCGTCTTTGTGGCCGCTGGAAAATTTGAGTTCACCATCTCAGATGAGAGACGCACGATTTCTAAGGGTGAAAGCCTTATCATCCCCTCAAACGCGGTGCATGGGGCGGTGTGCCTAGAAGCGGGACGCTTGATCGACACCTTTGTGCCGCGGCGCGACGATTTTCTTTAGGTCCGGGACAACCGTTTACCAACGGGGCACTTACCAACGGGGCACTT
>CAYLLD010000125.1:3782-8536 GCA_964384315.1 uncultured Rhodobacterales bacterium
TTACCAACGGGGCACTTACCAACGGGGCACTTGGCGCACATAGTCTGGAATATAGCGCTTGATCTCTTCGGTGTCGTTGCGGTCGGTTTGCGTGAGTTCCAGATAGTTTTCGTGCAGTTCTGCCATCGCGTCTCGATCAAGATCTACCCCAAGACCTGGTCCCTTGGGAACGGTCAATGCGCCTTGATCAAAAGACCAACGCCCGCCCTTAATCACGTCGTGGTTTGTCCAAGCAAAATGCGTGTCGCAATCATAGGTTAGGTTCGGCGTTGCCGCAGCCACGTGGGTCATTGCTGCTAGGCTAATCCCCAGGTGCGTATTTGAATGCATCGACACCCCCATGCCCGCCGCCCGGCACATCTCGCCCAAATGCCGCGCGCCAGTCGCCCCGCGCCAGTAGTGATGGTCGGACAGCACAATTTGCACTGCATCCTTTGCAAAAGCTTCAAATACTTGAGGAAACTCAACGACCACAAGGTTCGTCGACAGGGGCATATCTGTAAGTGCGGACAATTCTGCCATGGCGTCCATACCGCGCACAGGGTCTTCAAGGTATTCTAGCGTGCCGTCTAACGCGTCACAAATCCGCTTGGCAGTCGGCACGCGCCATGCCCCCATTGGGTCGATACGTAGAGGGTGATTTGGGAACCGCTCGCGCAATTTCAGCATTGTTTCGATCTCTTGATCGGGCTCCAAGACACCGCCCTTTAACTTAAGGGATTGAAAGCCATGCTCAGCCACAAAAGTCTCTGCTTGGGCAACCATCGCATCAGGGGTCATCACATCGCCGAATAGATCGCGCCCCGGCTGGTCGGTGGGCTTGGCGAATTTGAAAAACAGATAGGCCCCAAAGCTGACCTTATCGCGCACGGCCCCGCCCAAAAGATCACAGACAGGCAGGCCCGTTGCCTTGCCCTGAATATCAAGACAAGGAATTTCAAAGGCAGAATAAACCACATCGACCACCTGATGCTGGGTCAACATGGTCTTGTGATTAATCCCGCCAGCATCCGGCAAGGCAGCGGCCACACGGGCGCTTAGATCGTTCAGATGAAACGGGTTCAGTCCAATCAGCTTGGGCGCAACCTTGCGCAGCCCATCTAGCGTTTTGATCGCGCCATAACTTTCCCCAAGACCAAGCGTGCCATCGTCACATTCCACCTCAATGATCGAGCGCAGGAAGTGCGAGCCGTGAACGCCTTTGGTGTTCAACAGCGGCATATCTTCGACTGCCACGGGGGTGATGCGAATATCTACAATCTTCATCAAAAGGTCTCCAATAGCGTCTGGGGGCAAAGCCCGACTATGAATGATCTTGCTACGATTTCAATACTAGTATACCAGTTGAATCAAGTGGACACTCGATCCGCATAAGATCACATGCTTTGGGAGGAGCGATGTCAGGGGTAACTCTAGACAAAGTCTTTAAGCGCTACGGCGCCGTTCAAGTCGTGCATGGCATTGATTTGAACGTTGAAGAAAAAGAGTTTGTCGTGCTCGTCGGTCCTTCGGGTTGCGGCAAGTCAACCACTTTGCGCATGATTGCAGGGCTAGAAGAAATCTCTGACGGCGATGTCACTATTGATGACCGTTTGGTCAACCGCGTGGCGCCCAAGGACCGCGACGTGGCAATGGTGTTCCAGAACTACGCGCTCTATCCACATCTTAACGTTGCCGATAACATGGCCTTTGGTCTGCGCATCCGCCGTATGGCCAAGGATGAAATCAAGCGCCAGATTGCTGATGTGGCCGAAATTCTTGAGCTGACCGACTATCTGGATCGCCGCCCCGCAGAGCTTTCGGGCGGTCAGCGCCAAAGGGTTGCTATGGGCCGTGCGATTGTGCGCCACCCTAAGGTTTTCCTTTTTGACGAGCCGCTTTCGAACCTCGACGCCAAGCTGCGCACCCAGATGCGTGCTGAAATCCGGCGTTTGCATAACCGACTGGGCGTGACCTCGATCTATGTTACCCACGATCAAGTAGAGGCGATGACGCTCGCTGATCGAATTGTCGTGATGAACGATGGGCGGATCGAACAGGTTGGCACCCCGATGGAGCTGTTTGCCAATCCGGCCAATACGTTTGTTGCGGGTTTTCTGGGCTCTCCGCCGATGAACCAACTCAACGGCAAAATCACTGAAAATGGCGTGGCGATTGGCGATGTGAATATCGGTTTGCCCGGAAATATGAACGCCCATGTGGGTCGAGATGTTGTCTTGGGCATTCGTCCAGAACATGTAACCTTGGCGGCGGGGGCGGATACCTCGCCCCTTCCCATTGATCTTGATTTGGTTGAGCCCTTGGGGTCCGAGGCCCTGATGCACGCTCAGCGCGATGGGGTTAATTTGGTCTTCAAAGCCGATACAAATGGCTCGATTGAGCATCTTTCAGGGGTAGGTGAGGTTCATGTGCCCGCAAGCCTCGTTAAGATATTCGACGGGAAAACTGGGCAGGCGTTAGAGCTGTGAGTGATCAAACTCCATATGTCTTCAAGCCGGTTGAGCGGCTTTCATTTGGCCAGCGGCTAGGGCGGTTGGGGGAACATTTTAGGCGTGAGTGGCAAATCTATTTGATGCTGCTCCCAATGATCATCTGGTTTGTAATTTTCCTCTACAAACCGATGTACGGGCTGCAAGTGGCGTTTAAGGACTATTCGATCTTCCGCGGCGTCGCGGGCAGCCCTTGGGTTGGATTTGAGCACTTCCAAACCTTGCTAGACAGCGACAATTTTTGGCGCGCGCTGAAAAACACCTTTATGATCAGCATGTTAAGTTTGTGCTTTGGCTTTCCCGTGCCGATCATTCTGGCGTTGATGTTCAACGAAGTGACCAATCAACTGTTCAAACGCAGCGCCCAGACCATTGTTTACCTGCCGCATTTTATCTCAACGGTGATTATTGCAGGGATCGTCATCACAGCGTTTTCGCCCTCTGCTGGCATCGTAAATCTGATCTTGAGTTGGTTTAACATCGACCCGATCTATTTCTTAATCGAACCGGGTTGGTTTCGACCAATCTTTATCGGCTCAGGCATTTGGCAAGAAGCGGGCTTTTCGTCGATTGTCTTCCTTGCGGCCATCGCCGGGGTGAACCCGTCGCTCTATGAATCGGCGGTGATTGATGGCGCAAGCCGTTGGCAGATGATGTGGAAGATTACCCTGCCCTCGATCCTGCCAACGATCATCATCATGCTGATCATCCGTATCGGTAACTTGCTGGAAGTGGGCTTTGAGCTGATCATCCTGCTCTACCAGCCCGCGACGTTCGAAACCGCGGATGTCATCAACACCTACATCTATCGCCAAGGTATTCAGGGCGCGCAGTATGATCTGGCGGCGGCGGCTGGGCTGTTCAACGCGGTGGTGGCTTTTGTTCTGGTGATGACGGCGAACACGATTGCGCGGCGCTATTCAAACACGTCGCTGTGGTAGGAGGAGCAGAGCAATGGCAAATATGAACCTCTACTCCCGCGGCGATAAGTTCTTTGTCCGCATCAACATGCTTTTGATCGCGATATTCACGATCTCAACGCTTTATCCCTTCATCTATATTGCCGCCGTATCCTTCAGTGACGGGTCTGCGGCGAGTGCAGGGACGGTTGTTTACCGGCCAATCGGCATGACAATCGCGGCCTATAAATACGTATTTTCCGAACCGCTATTTTGGTCGTCTTACCGCAACACCTTTATCTATACCTTCGGCGGCACCTTCGTCAGCATGCTCATCATCATTCCGGGCGCTTATGCCCTGTCGAAACAGCAGCTGATTGGGCGGCGCTACTTCAACCTCTTTGTTGCCTTCACTATGTGGTTCAACGCAGGCCTGATCCCCTTTTTCTTGAACATGCGCGATCTTGGCCTGATGGACAGCTACTGGGGCCTGATTATCGCCTTTGCGCTGAACGCCTTTAACATCATCTTGCTGCGCAACTTCTTTGAGGCGATCCCGAAGTCCTTTGAAGAGGCTGCCCGGATGGATGGCGCGAATGAATTCCAAGTGCTGTGGAAAGTCTACATGCCGCTGTCCAAACCAGCACTTGCGACGATCATCCTGTTTTGCATGGTCGCGCGCTGGAACGGGTTTTTCTGGGCAATGGTCGTTCTCAAAGACGAGCAGAAAATCCCGTTGCAAGTCTTCCTGCGCCAAGTGATCGCCACCCTGTCCGACGACGAGGAGTTCGGCACCTCGCTCATGACCCAAACCTATTCCGCAGAGACCGTGACAGCGGCCATTATGGTCTGCTCGATCATCCCTGTTCTACTCTTCTACCCGTTCATCCAGAAGTACTTCAACAAAGGCATCATGCTGGGCGGGGTGAAGGAATGACAAAAAAGGACGCCAAAAGGCGCCATTCAACCAACCGCATAATGGGAGGAAACACTATGCGTATCACGTCAATTTTGGCAGCGGCTTTGCTGTCGACATCTATGGTGGCGCCTGCACATGCAGACGGTCACTTGAAGATCACCGACGAGCCGGTGGAGTTCACTGTCCACTTGCATAACAAGCGCTACCATTACGATAGCAACTGGCCGGTTGAGCAAGCTGCGCGCGCCTTAACCGGTGTGTCCTTGGTTGGCGCAACCTTTGGCACCAATACGCCTAGCTCAAAAGAGGCGCATAACCTGATGCTGGCCTCGGGTGATATCCCCCACATCGTTGGCGGTGATAAAATCAAAGACATGGTGAACGAATACGGGCCGCAAGGTGCCTTCATTCCGCTGAACGATCTGATCGAAGAGCATGCGCCAAACA
>CAYLLD010000126.1:0-8451 GCA_964384315.1 uncultured Rhodobacterales bacterium
GCGGCTCTTATCGCTTGGGGCTTCGGCCTTGAAGGGCTGCGGGCCACTGCGCGGTTCTGCTTTTGGGCGGGGCTGGTCATCATCGCCTGCGCCGTGGTGGCATGGGTGTTTCGCGAATTGGGCCGCCGCCTGATGCCCGAGGCCTTTGGCGCCAAGCTGTTCCGCCAAATGCCCCTCACGGCGGCTTTCGGCATCCTAGTCATTTTGATCTACGTCATTCTCGCGGTCTTCGCGCCGGTGATCGCCCCCTATGGCGAGGCGCAGGTCTTTGACAATTTCAACGTGCTACCGGGGGGCAACCCCGAGCTTGGCGGCCATCCCGATCACTATCTGGGCACGGATCAAATCGGCCGCGACATCCTCACCCGCCTGATCTACGGCGCGCGCAATACCGTGGGCATCGCCTTTGTCACCACCTGTCTGGCCTTTCTGATCGGCATGAGTTTGGGCTTTCTGGCGGCGGTTTTGGGCGGCTGGACCGACCAGATCATCTCGCGCGCCATTGATGCACTTATGGCGATCCCGCAGCTGATTTTCGCGCTGCTACTGATGACCATCGCCATTGTCTGGGCCAATGAATTGGGCGTGCCACTGACCTATTTCATGATCCTGATCATCGCCGTGCTCGACAGCACCCGCGTCTTTCGCCTTGCCCGCGCGGTGGGGCTGAACATCGTAGTGATGGACTATATCGAGGCCGCAAAGCTGCGCGGTGAGAGCCTCACCTATCTGATCTTTCGCGAAATCCTGCCCAATGCCACCGCGCCCTTGTTGGCCGAGTTCGGCCTCAGGTTCTGCTTTGTCTTCCTGACCATCGCCAGCCTCAGCTTCCTTGGCATCGGCATCCAGCCACCGCTGGCCGATTGGGGCTCAATGGTGCGCGATCTGTCGCAATTCATCAATTTTGCCGCCTTCGACATGCTGGCCGCGTCCTTGCCGCTGATGGCCGCAGGGGCCATCGCGCTTTTGACCGTCGCGGTGAATTTCGTTGTCGATTGGATGCTGCATAAAACAAGCGGGCTCAAAGAATGACCGACCCTCTGCTGAAAATCCGCGATCTGCGCATCGAAGGGCGCGCCGATGAGACGTGGCTAGAGATCGTCCACGGCATTGATCTTGATCTGAACCGCGGCGAGGTGCTGGGGCTGATCGGCGAGAGCGGCGCGGGCAAATCCACCGTGGGGCTGGCGGCCATGGGCTTCACCCGCGACGGTTGTCGCATTTCGGGCGGCTCAATTGAATTTGACGGCATTGATCTGACCCATGCCACCATGGCGCAGCGGCGCAGCCTCTTGGGGCGGCGCATCGCCTATGTCGCACAATCGGCGGCGGCCAGTTTCAATCCCGCCCACCGCTTGATCGATCAGCACACCGAGGCGCCGGTGCAGCACGGCGTGTCCTCGCGTGCCGAGAGCCAAGAGGACGGGATCGAGCTATACCGCCGCTTGCGCCTGCCAAACCCCGACGAGATCGGGTTTCGCTACCCGCATCAGGTCTCTGGCGGGCAATTGCAGCGCGCCATGACCGCCATGGCCATGTCCTGCCGCCCTGATCTGATCATTTTTGACGAGCCGACAACGGCCCTCGATGTGACCACGCAAATTGAGGTGCTGGCCTCAATCCGCGACATCGTTGAGCAATTCAACACCGCCGCGATCTACATCACCCATGATCTGGCAGTGGTGGCGCAGATGGCAGATCGCATCAAAGTGCTCTTGAAGGGCGACGAGGTCGAAGAAGCGGACACCCGCACCATGCTCACCAGCCCGCGCGAGGCCTACACCAAGTCGCTTTGGGCGGTGCGCTCGTTCCAGCGTCCGGCAAAGCCGCCGGTGCCTGAGGGGCAGACGCCGGTGGTTTCGGTGCGCGGTGTGACGGCGGCCTATGGCAAAACCCCGGTGCTCAACGATATCAGCTTTGACATCCACAAGGGCCGCACTTTGGCGGTGGTCGGCGAAAGCGGCTCGGGGAAATCCACGGCGGCGCGGGTGATCACGGGGCTCTTGCCGCCCCTTGAGGGCCATGTGGAATTCAACGGCGCGCCGCTGCCGCCCAGCTATAAAAAGCGCTCAAAGGACCAATTGCGCCAAGCGCAGATGATCTATCAGATGGCCGATACGGCCCTCAACCCGCGCCAAAAGATCAAGGACATCATTGGCCGCCCGGTTGAGTTTTATACCGGCCGCAAAGGCGCTGAGCGGCGGCGCCGCGTTGATGAGCTGCTTGAGGCGATCGAGCTGCCAAGTGACTATGCCGAGCGTCTGCCCTCCGAGCTATCGGGCGGGCAAAAGCAGCGCATCGGCATCGCCCGCGCGCTGGCCGCCGAGCCTGAGTTCATCATCTGCGACGAGGTCACCTCGGCGCTGGATCAACTTGTCGCCGAGGGTATTTTAAAGCTCTTGGCGCGACTGCAGGACGATCTGGGCCTCGCCTATATGTTCATCACCCATGATCTGGCGACGGTGCGCGCCATTGCCGATGAGGTGGTCGTGATGAAAAACGGGCGCGTGGTCGAGGCAGGCCCCAAGGACGAGATGTTTAGCCCGCCCCATCACCCCTATACCGATCTTTTGCTCAGCTCTGTGCCCGAAATGGACCCCGATTGGCTGACCAACCTGCTAGAGCGCCGCGGCGTGAATAATCTGGGGGATGCCGCCGCCTCGCAGATGTAACGGGTCATGCCCTAGCCGCCACACCCGCCATAAGCTTTAACCAAACCAACCACCAACCATACCACCGAAAGATTCGGTGAATTGTCTTTAGAACAGGGAGACTACGATTATGAGTTTTGAACTGGACAGACGCGGATTGATGAAATCCGGTGCCGCCGCGGGCCTTTTGGCCGCAACCGGAATGCCAGCACTGGCCGCGCCAAAGACCGGCGGCACGCTGCGCCTCGGGCTTGCGGGGGGCAACACCTCGGATAGCTGGGATGGGCGGACCCATTCGGACAGCTATATGATCATCACCGCCCATGGCGCTGTGTTCGATTGCTTGACCGAGGTTGCCGCTGATGGCTCGCTTAAGGGCGAATTGGCCGAGAGCTGGGAAGCCTCACCGGATGCCAAGGTCTGGACGTTTGATCTGCGCCAAGGCGTGACCTTCCACAACGGCAAACCCTTTGGCGCTGATGATGTGATTGCCTCGCTGCAAATGCACACTGCCGAGGACAGCAAATCGGCGGCCAAGCCCATCGTTTCGGCCATCACCGAGATGAAAAAGATCACCGAGCATCAGGTGCAGTTCACGCTGGCCAATGGCAACGCGGATTTCCCCTTCTTGATGTCGGACTACCACATCCTGATGTTCCCCGCCGATGATATCGAAGGCGCGATTGCGAACGGGATCGGCACCGGCGGCTATAAGGTCGAGAGCTTCGATCCGGGTGTGCGGACGGTTCTGAGCAAATACGAAAATCACTATAAGGCCGACGCCTGTTTCTTTGACAGTGTCGAAGTGATCGGGATCAATGACGCCTCGGCGCGGATGAATGCGCTGATGACCGGTCAGGTCGATGCGGTGAACCGCGTTGATTTCAAGACCGAGGCGCTCTTGAAACGCAACCCGATGGTCAAAATCTTTGAGGTCACGGGCAACCAGCACTTCACCTTCCCGATGCAGACCGGCATTGCGCCCTTCGACAACGTCAACCTGCGCAAGGCGCTTAAACACGCGATCAACCGCGAGGAAATGGTCGAGAAAATCCTGCAAGGCCACGGTGCGGTTGGCAACGATCACCCCATTGGCCCCGCGAACCAGTACTACGCCCCTGATCTGGAGCAAAACGACTACGATCTGGATAAGGCCAAGTTCTACCTCAAAGAGGCGGGTCTCGACGGCATCACGCTGGATCTCTCGGCAGCCGATGCAGCCTTCCCCGGCGCGGTAGACGCCTCGCTCTTGTTCCAAGCCTCAGCGGCGGGCGCAGGCATCGACATCAACGTCGTGCGCGAGGCGGATGACGGCTATTGGTCCAACGTCTGGCTGAAAAAAGCATGGTGCGCCTGCTACTGGTCAGGCCGCGCGACCGAGGATTGGATGTTCGCGACCAACTACGAAACCGGCGTGCCGTGGAACGACACGGGCTGGTCAAACGACCGCTTCCAGTCGCTCTTGCTTGAGGCGCGCGGCACCCTTGATGAGGCCAAACGCGGCGAGATGTACCGCGAAATGCAATCGCTGGTCTCGACCGAGGGCGGAACGATTGTGCCGATGTACGCCAACTACGTGGACGCCCATTCCACGAAGCTCGCGAACTCGGGCACCATCGGCAACTCATGGCAGCTTGACGGCTCGCGGATGATTGAGCGCTGGTGGTTTGCCTAAGGGCGACCTGATCTGAGAACTTTGGAGATGCCCGCCCGTTTGAGCGGGCATTTTCTTTTTTGGGGGGTATTTTGGTGTTTCGTTCTAGCCAGACTGGGGGCTGGCGATCCTCCATGAGTGACACTCACTTTATGGTCACCAAAACGGGCCAACCTAAGTGATCCGCACCAAGCCCAACCAAATCGCCATCCCTTCGGACGCTCTGGCGATGGCCCGGTGCTTCGCCTTGATTCTGGGCCGGGTGCCTAAACTTATGGTCCGCTTTGAACCCCTAAGCAGACCTTGCAAGTTACTAACCCTTGTTGCGCTCATCCAGAACTTGATGTCGGTTTACGATCGCCTGATATTTAGGTGTCTTTGTGAGTCTTGGAGCTTTCCGTTCTGCCAGTCGAGCTGCCCGACGAAAAGTATCTTTAGAAACGTATCCGCTAGGCCACTTTGGATCTGCTAATTGATCTGGGGTAGCAGCTTTTAAGGCTGCTTGAGTTTCGGGCGAGTTCATAATTTCCTCTTCGTATGCGATGGCGAAATTTTCCCTCGATTCTTTGAGTTCCTGAGCAAACTTCTTCTCTTGATCGATGAAATATACGCTGGATGAGAAGTCCTCTTTTGGCTGTCTCACATGTTGTGCATCCCAGAGCGCCCCAGCTGAGAATTGCACGGAGAACAACCCAGAACCAAGACCCGGATCAATCCGTGCAGCGGCATGATCGTCACCGAGCTCCACAACCTCGTTTCGGTAGTACAAGTTAAGGATGTATAGAGCCGCCATAGCTGATAATAGTGCGCCTATACTCGCGTGGTTAAAAGCCTGTTGACGATTATGCTTCAAATTTTGGTACGCATTGTTCCAGCGAAAAGTCATATTTTGTCTACCTGTTCGGGTCGTATCTTTTACGAACGGTTTGTACTCTCGCTCTGAACAGAAACAGTTTGGGTGGCTAAGGTAGGCGACTTTCTGATCCAGCTTCCAGTCTTGGACAAACTTCTTGATCGCCACCTCATCGAACTTTGCTTGATCAGACATTTGAGGGTCAAAATCTCGAAGATATATTGCTTTGGATATTGCTTCGATCTCTGCGCCAATTCGAAGGATCAGGTCTGAATTTTGAGAAGAATAAACATCCAATTGGTCATCAGAAATATGAACCGCATGCGTTAGATCATCGACGTTTTTCTCTAGCCTTTTGTAGATTGGCCAATACTGATTAATTGACATTTAGACAATTTCTCCCAGAGCTCTGATCAGAACGCCGAGTTTCCGTTTTTATTGAAAAAACTTCAATAAATATCGCGACGGCAGTGAAAGCAGTCTCTCTGCGGCTTTACTAAGCGAACAATCGCCCCAAACCAAATGAATGTCTCCTTCCAGACAGGAGCGGACACTGTCTGTCATTTTCCGAACGGCAACTAAAGGTCCCCCAAAGCAGACCCCTACCCCGCCCGATGCGCCGCCACCAAATCCGCCATTGAGTTGAACTGAAAATCCACCTTCGGCATCTCGCCTGGATTCATGGTCGCCCCGAACCCCTCTTGGTCATGCCGCCGGTAAATCCAGCAATTCGCCAGCCCGTGCCTATTCGCAGGCCCGTGATCGTGGAACATGCTCTCGGCGACGTGCAGCACCTCGTGTTTGGCGATG
Organism: uncultured Rhodobacterales bacterium; assembly: GCA_964384315.1. Taxonomy (GTDB): domain Bacteria; phylum Pseudomonadota; class Alphaproteobacteria; order Rhodobacterales; family Rhodobacteraceae; genus CAYLLD01. Next base: position 5,969 of record CAYLLD010000126.1, read on the forward strand.
CCGCGGCGCGCCAGCACCTCTAGCATATAGTCGAAATTCCGGTCAGCGGGCTTGTAGCTGCCGATGTCTTCGGCGGTGAACACCCCGTCAAAAGCCACCCCCAGCCGCGTGTTCGCGCCGGAAAACGACAGGTTGTCCGTGTTGGTCAGCACCATCAGCTTGTAATGCGCCTTCAGATAGGCCAGCGCCGCGCGGCTGTCGTCAAAGGCGGGCCAGTGCCGCACCGAGCGCCCATAAGCCGCGCAGTCCTCCCACGTCACCTCGACGCCCCATTCCTCGGCCAGACGGCGATAGACCACGCCCAACAGATCGGCATAGGTCTTGGCGGGCGTCCATTTCTGGGTCGTGCTTTCGTAATAGGCGTGGGCCTCTAGGATTTCGTTGCGACTGGGGGTGCGCGCCAGCCGGTCGGTCAGGGGCTTCAGCCCCGCCACCATGCCGCTTTCCCAGTCGATTAGCGTGCCGTAAACGTCAAATGTCAGCACTTTGTAGTCTTGCAAACGCATGGGTTTACTCCGCTGGCACCCCTTGGGCGGGGGTGCGGTCTCGCCTGATCCAAGCCATGAAATTCTCGCCCGCCATCAGCATCGCTGGGGTCAGCACGAGGGTCAACACCGTGGCCACCACCAGCCCGCCAGCAATAGCGCTTGAGAGCTCGGTCCACCACTGGGTCGAGGGCGCGCCAAAGGCGATCTCGCGGGTGAAAAAGTTGATGTTCATCCCCAAGACCATCGGCATCAGCCCCAGCGCCGTGGTGATCGAGGTCAGCACCACCGGCCGCAGACGTTGCGCGCCGGTGCGCAGGGCCGCCTCAAGGGGCGCCGCGCCGCGCCGTTTGAGATCGTTGTAGGTGTCGATCAGAACGATGTTGTTGTTCACCACGATCCCCGCCAGCGCGATCACGCCAATGCCGCCCATGACGATGCCAAAGGGCCGCCCCGTGACCAAGAGGCCCAAGAGCACCCCCGCCACGGAAAAGACAATCGCCGACATGACCACGAAGGCTTGGTAGAAGCTGTTGAACTGGGTCAAAAGGATGATGAACATGGCAGCCAAGGCCGCCCCAAAGGCGCTCATCAAAAAGATCATCGCGTCCTGCTGCTCTTCGGCCTCGCCGCCGAAACTCCACTCGACACCGCCGGGCAACTCGATGCCCTCAAGCGCCTCGCGCAGGGCGGTGATTTGGTCGTTGGGCAAGAGACCGGGCGCGACGTTCGAGGCAATCTCGACCACGCGTTTTTGATCGACGCGGGTGATTTTGCCCGAACGGGGGCTTGGCTCTAGGGACACAAAATTGCTGATCGGCACCAGCCCCGCATCCGTGGGCACGCGCAGGGATTGCAGATCCTCGAAGGTGCGATCCGCCGAGGGGAAACGCACGCGGATATCCACGGTGCCCTCAGCGTCGTCGGGGCGATAATCCGCGACGGTGATGCCTTGGGTCAAGAGCTGCACCGACTGGCCCAAGAGCGCGACATTCGCGCCGTAGCGCGCCGCCTCCGAGCGGTCGACCTCGATGCGCCACTCCACCCCCGGCAAGGGGCGCGTGTCGGTGATATCCGTGTAGCCGCCGATCCGCGCCATCTCTTGCAGCACCAGATCAATCGAGGCGTATTGCGCCTTGGCCGTGCCCCCCGAGAGCTCAAGCGCCACTGGCTTACCCTCGCCCGGACCGCCCTGAGCGACCTCGTATTGGACCTCGATGCCATAAATATCGAGCATGGTTTCGCGGATTTCAGCGCCGATGACCTCCGCCTTGCGGCGGGTGTCCCATTCGGTGAACTCAAGCTGGATCACGCCGATGACCTCTTCGTCATCCTCGCGGCCCGAGGTGGTGCGGGCGTAGACGTTCTCGAACTCGGTGAAATCAAGCAAGCGCCGCTCGACCTCGCGCACCAGTTTGTCCTTTTCAAAGACCGAGAAATTGTCCTTGGCGCGCACTTGCACCTGCGCGAACTCGGGCTCAACCGACGGGAAAAACTCGACCCCCACGCCGAATTTACCGTAGAGTGTGAAGGCGCTCAGCAGCATGGCAATGGCGATCAGGATCGTGGCGGCGGGGCGCAGGATCGCCCATTGCAAGAGGCGCACATAGGCCCCCGTAAAGCCGCGAATGTCACGCGGGTCGCCGTATTCCGCAGCGAATAGCTGGCGCTTGGAGCGGGCAGATTGCGGTTGTTTCTTGCCAAAAATGCCGCCCAGAACCGGAATAAAGATCAGCGCCATGACCAGCGAGGCCGCGAGGGTCAGGATCACGGTGATCGGCAGGAATTTCATGAACTCGCCCACGACGCCTTCCCAGAACAGCAGCGGGAAAAACACGCAGAGGGTGGTGAGGGTTGAGGCGATGATCGGCCATGCCATGCGCTTGGCGGCATAGGCGTAGGCGGCGCTGGGGGTGTCGCCGTCAACGAGGCGGCGGTCAGCCAGCTCGGTGGTGACAATCGCGCCGTCCACCAACATCCCGACCACGAGGATCAGCG
>CAYLLD010000127.1:0-8448 GCA_964384315.1 uncultured Rhodobacterales bacterium
AGCACCACAGGGAACCGCCATTCCAGCACCTCCGGATCGGTCAGCCGCGAGTTGGTCATATGGGTGTGAACCCCCCCCGTACCCGGATGCAGCGTGCCATCATTGAGCCGCCCCGCGCCCTGCCCGCCGCAAATCGTCTCGTAGTATTGATAGGTCGCATTGCCCCATGTCGTGTTGTTCATGGTCGATTGCGCCGCCGCCTGCACCCCAAGCGAGAGCAAAAGCGCCGAGGTCACCGCCTGCGAGGTCTCGACATTCCCCGCGATCACCGCCGCCGGATAGGCAGGGCTGAGCATGGTGCCTTGAGGCAAAATCACCTCAAGGGGCTTCATCACCCCCTCGTTCATCGGGATGTTATCCTCAACCAGCAGGCGGAAAACATAGAGCACCGCGGCCCGCGTCACCGGCTCGGGGGCATTGTAATTTGTGGCAAGCTGGCCCGTGGTGCCGGTGAAATCGATCACCGCCGTGCGCGCAGTCTTATCGACGCTGATCTTCACCTTAATCGCGCGGGGCGTCCCGTCGAAATCAGGGTCCATCTCATAGGTATAATCGCTATCGGCCAGCGCCTCGATAGCGCGGCGCACACATTCCTCGGCGTTGTCCTGCACATGATCCATATAGGCGCGCACCACATCCAGCCCGAACATGCCGACCATCCGGTGCAGCTCCGCCGCACCTTTTTCACACGAGGCCATTTGCGCGCGCAGATCCGCCAGATTGATCTCGATGCTGCGCACAGGATATTTCGCGCCGGTCAAAACCGCGCGCAGCTTATCCTCTAAGAGCTGCCCGTTCTCGACCATCTTGAGATTGTCGATATAGGCCCCCTCGTCATGAATATCGCGGCTATCGGGGGGCATCGAGCCAGGGGTCAGCCCACCCACATCCGTGTGATGCCCACGCGCGGCGGTGAAAAACATCAGCTCATCGCCCACAAAAACCGGCTGCACCACGGTGATATCCGGCAGATGCGTGCCGCCATTATAGGGCGCGTTCAGGGCATAGGCGTCCCCTGCGCGCATCTGCGGGTTCTGCGCAATCACCGTTTTGACGCTGGCCCCCATAGAGCCCAGATGCACCGGCATATGCGGGGCGTTCGCAATCAGATCGCCCTTGGCATCAAAAACCGCGCAGGAAAAGTCCAACCGCTCTTTGATGGTCACGCTGGCGGCGGTGTTTTCGAGCACCGCGCCCATTTGCTCGGCGATGCTCATGTAAAGATTGTTAAAGACCTCAAGCATCACCGGATCGGCGGCGGTGCCAACGGCGAAACGCTCGGCCCGCGCGCTCACGCGGTGCAGCTTGATATGGCCCTCGCCGGTCAACCGCGCCTGCCACCCCGCCTCGATCACCACCGAGGTGTGCTCATCCACCAAGACCGCAGGGCCCGTCAGGGTCTGGCCAGCGCTCAGGTCGGATTTGGGGACGAACCGCGCCTCGTGCCACGCGCCGCCTGAGAAAAACCGGTGGGGCTGCGCGTTTTGATAGGTCTCATCCCCAGCGGGGCCTTCGGGCGCGCGCGCCTCGGTCAGATCGGCGACCGCGCCAATGGCCTCAACCTCAAGCGCCGAGATCACCAGATCGCTTTGGGGCATGTCAAAGCCGAAACGAGCCTTATGAAGCGCAGCAAATTCGGCGATCATCGCAGGCGCGGTGTCAAAGCTCACGGGCATAGGCGTGTCGGTGCCAGCGACTTTTAGATGCAGCTGAGCAATCACATTGATGCGCGCAGGCGCAACCCCTTGGGCCTCAACCGCGCTGCGCAACCCCGCGCCCATTGCCTCGATACGCGCCGCCGCCGCAAGCCGCGACTTATCATCCAAAACCGCCTCAACCGCCTCGGTTTTCGTCTCACGAATATCCGCAAGCCCCATGCCATAGGCCGACAAAAGCGAGGCCATCGGGTGCACCAGCGCCGTGGTCATGCCAAGCACATCGGCGATGGCACAGGCGTGCTGCGCCCCCGCCCCACCAAAAACTGTCAAGCAATAGCGCGTGACGTCATAGCCGCGCTGCACCGAGATTTTCTTGATCGCATTGGCCATGTTCTCGACGGCGATTTTCAGAAAGCCGTCGGCGATATCCTCAGGCGTTTTGCCGATCTCACGACCCAGCGCCTCAAACCGCGCACGGGTCGCGGCCACATCGAGGGGCTGATCCGCATCCGCGCCAAAAATCGCCGGAAAATGCTCAGGGCGCAGCTTGCCACAAAGCACATTGGCATCGGTCACCGCCAGCGGCCCGCCGCGCGCATAACAGGCTGGACCCGGATTGGCCCCCGCGCTTTCGGGACCGACCTGCATGCGCTGGCCGTCGAACTTCAAAAGCGAGCCGCCCCCCGCCGCCACGGTGTGAATATTCATCATCGGCGCGGTGATCCGCACCCCCGCGACCTCGGTGTTCAGCACCCGCTCATAGGTGCCGTCGAAATGGCAAACATCCGTCGAGGTGCCGCCCATATCAAAGCCGATGATCTGATCCTCACCGGCGATTTTGCTGGTCTGAACCGCGCCGACCACGCCCCCCGCCGGCCCCGAAAGGATCGCGTCCTTGCCAAAGAAGGACCCCGCATCAGTCAGACCGCCCGAGGATTGCATGAACATCAGCTTGCCGGTCATATCCCCGTCAAATGCCGCCGCGACCCTGTCGATGTAGCGCCGCAAAATCGGGCTCAGATAAGCATCCACCACCGTGGTGTCGCCCCGGCTCACCAGTTTCATCAAGGGCGAAACCTCATGGCTGACCGAAACCTGCGTGAAACCTGCCGCGCGGGCCAAAGCTGCCACTTGAACCTCATGGGCGTGGTAGCGATATCCATGCATCAGCACGATGGCGCAGGCGCGCAGGCCCTTTTCATAAGCCGCCGCCAAATCCCGCGCGAGCGCCGCCTCATCAAGGGGCTGCTCAACAGTGCCATCGGCGCGCAGACGCTCGTCCGCCTCAATGACGTGGGAATAAAGCATGCTGGGCAGTTTGATATGGCGCTCAAAAAGCTTGGGTCGCGCTTGCAGCCCCAGCCGCAACTGATCGCCCAAACCCCGCGTGATGATCAGCGCCAAAGGCTCGCCCGCGCGCTCTAACAGCGCATTGGTGGCGACCGTGGTGCCCATTTTCACGCTGGAAATCGCCGCAGCTTGGATCAGATCGTCGCGCCCCAACCCCAAAAAGCCGCGCATGGCAGCCAGCGCCGCATCCTCATATTGCTCGGGGTTCGCGGACAAAAGCTTGCGCGTCGAAATCTCGCCTTTGGGATCGCGCGCGACCACATCCGTAAAAGTGCCACCGCGATCAATCCAGAAATCCCAACCACTCATGCGCTCTACCAATCGCCCAGCCTAACTCGTGCGGCTCACCCGCCTATGTAACCTGCCCAAGCCCGAGCAGCGCATCAAGTCGATAGTGCAGCAGGTTTTGTGACGTCAACGCAGGCCATTTTTCATGTATCACTTCAACTTGTGTCGTTAACCATATGTCTTTTATGTACCTTTTCATAAAATTGATTTCAATATATATGAGACTTGTGTGTATCGTGTTGGAGTGCCCCTGATGATTGTTATTCGTCGCCTTTCCCTGTCTACTGTTGTTACCCTGCTGATGATCACGGCGTTCGCCCGTGGCGCTTTCGGCATTGAGCTGACGGAAGTGCGGCCCCACCTGACATTCAACGTCGGGTCTTACCACCACAATGCCATTCAAGACTTCAACGAGATCAACCCCGGTATCGGCGCTGGCCTGACATTTGCAATTGCAAATCCTGACATTGAAATTGATTTCGAAGTTGGCCAGTACAAAAACTCCCTGTCCGAGCAGTCGGTCTATGTCATGAGCTCGCTTGATGCCGAAGTTTGGGAAGTATCGGAAAACCTTAGCCTGCGTATGGGCGGTTTCATGGGCTTTGCCCACTACCCCGGTGAGCGCAATAAATTCGAAGGCCGCGGCGTTCCAACAATCGGCAACTGGGTCATGGGTGCGGGCGCTCAGGTGACGCTCCGGGTCCAAGACAACACCGATCTGCGCATGCGCATCATGCCTGCGGGCGATGTGGCTGACGTTTTGCTCACCATGCAGGTTGCACGCTACTTCTAATATATCGGGCCTCCACCCCCTCAAGACGCGCCAAACCAAGCGCGTCTTCACGCCTTTCACACGAAATTCTCATTTTTTGATCTTTTACCTGAGCGCGGCGCAGATTAGCTTAGGCCCATGTCACTTTGGGACCGCATCATTCAGGCGCTTGATAGCCTCACCTCCGGCGATAGCCTTGCGGATGTTTTTGCTAAGCTAAAAACGCCCCCTGAGCAAAGCGCGGCTTTTGCCATTGCGGTGATTGCGCTGGGGGCCAAGATGGCCAAGGCCGATGGAACGGTCACCCGCGACGAAGTCACCGCCTTTCGCGAAGTTTTCCATATCCCTACCGCCGCTGAAAAGAACGCGGCGCGCATCTATAATTTGGCGCGCATGGATACCACCGGCTTTGAAAGCTATGCCGCGCAAGTGGCCAAGATGTTCGGGGCCAATGCCCCGATGCTGCAGGATTTGCTTGAAGGGTTGTTTCACATCGCGGCAGCAGATGGCGAGTATCATCCCGGCGAAGATCAGTTTCTCGCCCGTGTTGCGGCAATTTTCGAGGTATCTGACGAAGATTACTACCGCATCAAATCGCGCTTTGCGGTTACCCATGCTTCGGATCACTACGCGGTTTTGGGAATAACGCCGGGGGCGGATTTAGACACAATCAAAGAGGCTTGGTCGACGCTTGTACGCACAAACCACCCAGATTTGATGATGGCGCGCGGTGTCCCCGAAGAGGCGGTACAGCTTGCCACCAAACGTCTGGCCGCAATCAACACCGCTTGGGAGGCAATCAAGGCCGAACGGTCCGCCGCCTAATGCGCATCGCTACATATAACGTCGAATGGTTCAACGCCCTTTTCTCGCGCAACAACGAGTTGCTCTTGGATAATGAATGGTCAGGGCGCCATGATGTGACGCGGCGCAGGCAACTTGAAGCGCTGGCGAAGGTCATGAGGGCCCTAAAAGCTGATGGCATTCTTATTGTTGAGGCCCCTGATACCGATGGCAGCCGCACGACGACCAAAGCGCTTGAGAATTTCATCAAATTCGCTGATCTGCCCTACGACCGGATCGTGCATGGGTTTGCCAATGGCACCCAGCAAGAGATTGCTTTTATGTATAAATCCGATCTCATCGCGGCCCGGCATGAGCCGCAAGACGATGATCCCCATGCGCCGCGTTTCGACAAAGCGTTTCATTGGGACATGGATGTTGACGGGACCGCTGAGCCGCATCAGTTTTCCAAGCCCCCCCTTGAGTTGGCGCTCTATCTGCGCCCCTTCGATGTGGCGCTGCGGATGCTGGGGGTTCACGTCAAATCAAAGGCCCCGCACGGTGCGCGTACCCCCGAAGAGGAGGTGACAATTTCCATCGCCAATCGGCGCAAGCAATTGGCGCAATGCCTCTGGCTGCGGCGGCGCGTTGAGATGCACCTAAGCAAAAACGAGCATGTGCTGGTCATGGGTGATTTTAATGATGGGCCGGGGCTTGATGAATACGAAGAGCTATTCGGCAGTTCCGGTGTTGAGCTCGTCTTGGGGCTGACCGCGCCCAAATCGCAGCAATTGTTTGATCCCCATGCCGCCGCGCGCCTTGATCCGCGTGACGCTTGGGCCCCCTCTTCGGCGCGGTTTTATCTGCACCGGAAAAAGAAATATCTTAATGCACTGCTTGATTACGCGATGGTCTCGCCGCAATTGCGCCAGTTATTGCGGCCCAAATGGCAGATATGGCATCCCTTTGACGATGCGGCATGTTTTTCGTGCAAAAAAACCCGCAAAGCGCTTTTGACTGCCTCGGATCATTTCCCAGTCACAGTCGACTTTCATGCCCCAGAACCAGAGCAAAAATCCTGATCAGCTAGGGCGCCCTGTAACGTCGATTTGATACTGCTCGACTTTTCGATAAAGCGTCGAACGCCCGATCTGCAATTGCCGGGCCGCCAGCGACATTTGACCGCGACAAACAAAAATCGCATTTGCAATGGCATCACGCTCTATATCCGCAAGGGCGCGCAAAGATTTCGGGTCGCGCACCTCAGCGCGCCACGCAGTGTAGCGGGCCAAAAGCGCCGCTAAATCTTCGTCAGAGGCGGCGCTGGAAATAATATCGCGATATCCCGCCCGCACGGCACTGGCATATGCGTGAAAATTCCCTTGATCCGCAACTGCCACTGCATAGGTATCAATGGCACGGGGTGACAAATCAATCTGCCCTGCCGCTAAAACCAAATCAGCGTGCGCCGCTTGGGCATCAGCCGCACTGCCTTGCCGAAAGTTAAACCCGGTCGTTGCAAAAAACGCACCAAACCGCGCCGCATCATCAGCGGATAAAGCAATCCCAAAAACCTCATTGCGCATCACCGAACCCCGGTTACTCGTTGCATTGGTTCATGGTGCTAAGGCCAAAATCACAATTTTCTGTTGGTATTCACAAACTTCTTACGCAAAATTTGTTTTAAAACCGTTCAACCGCCTGCAACTTGGCGATAGTAGACCTATGTGATGATGCATAAACCACCACGAAAAACACCTCCCATGAAGGATCATGTATGACCCGCCAAAGCTTTCCGTCCCCGCTTCCCTTGCCCCGCAGTCTCGATCTTGCGAGCGCCGATGGCGAATTTGGCGATTTGCCCGAATGGGATCTCAGCGATCTTTATGCGGCCCCCGATGCCAAGGCGCTGACCGATGATCTGGCGTGGCTGGGCGGCGAATGTGCGGCTTTTGCGGCAGATTATGAAGGCAAACTGGCCGATCTGGGCGCGGCTGGGTTTCTGGGCGCCATTGAGCGGATGGAAAAGATCGACAATATCGCTGGAAGGATCATGTCCTTTGCCGGATTGCGGTACTATCAAAACACCACCGATGCCCAGCGGCTAAAATTCATGTCCGACATGCAGGCGGAGATCACCGAGGCCTCTTCAGCGATGGTGTTTTTCGATTTGGAGGTGAACCGGATTGATGACGCGCTTTTGGACGGGTGGATGAACGAAAACGCGGCGCTTGGGCGGTATAAACCGATGCTGCGGCGCTTGCGGGCGATGAAACCGCACCAGCTCTCGGACGAGCTGGAGAAATACAAACACGATAAATCCGTGGTGGGGGCCTCGGCGTGGAACAAGCTGTTTGACGAGACCATGGCCTCGCTTGAATTTGACGTGCAGGGCGAGACTTTGAACCTTGAGGCGACGCTGAATTTGCTCTCGGATAAGGACCGCGCGCAGCGCGAGGCCGGTGCCCGTGCGCTCATCGAGGTGTTTCAGGCCAATATCTCGCTGTTTGCGCGGATCACCAACACGCTGGCCAAGGAAAAAGAGATCGACGATAGCTGGCGCAAACTGCCCTCGCCGATGCATTCACGGCATTTGGCCAATGACGTTGAGCCCGAGGTGGTCGAGGCCCTGCGCAACGCGGTTGTGGCCGCCTACCCCAAGCTGTCGCACCGCTATTATAAGCTCAAGGCGAAATGGATGGGGCTTGAGACCCTTGAGGTTTGGGACCGCAACGCGCCCCTGCCCAACGATGATGACAGCACGATCGGCTGGGATGAGGCCGAGCGGATCGTCATGGAGGCTTACGGGGCTTTCGATCCCAAAATGGCCGAACTGGCCGCGCCGTTTTTCTCTAAGGGCTGGATTGACGCGCCGGTCAAGCCGGGCAAGGCGCCGGGGGCCTTTGCGCATCCGACGGTCACGACCGTGCACCCTTATGTGATGCTCAATTACATGGGCAAACAGCGCGATGTGATGACGCTCGCCCATGAGCTGGGTCACGGCGTGCATCAGGTGCTGGCCGCCGAACAGGGCGAGATGCTCTCGGGCACGCCCCTGACCTTGGCCGAAACTGCCAGTGTCTTTGGCGAGATGCTGACCTTTCGCAAGCTGCTGGCCGCCGCCGATGATCCGATCAAGCGCAAGACCATGTTGGCTAGCAAGGTCGAGGATATGATCAACACCGTGGTGCGCCAAATCGCGTTCTACGACTTTGAGTGCAAGCTTCATGCGGCCCGCGCCGAGGGCGAGTTGACCCCCGATGCGATCAACGAGATTTGGATGAGCGTGCAGGGCGAGAGCCTTGGGCCGGTGTTCAATTTCGCCGAGGGCTACGAGACGTTCTGGGCCTATATCCCGCATTTCATCCACTCGCCGTTTTACGTCTATGCCTATGCCTTTGGCGACGGGTTGGTGAACGCGCTTTATGCGGTTTACGAAGAGGGCGATCCGGCGTTCCAAGAAAAGTATTTCGAGATGCTCAAGGCGGGCGGGTCCAAGCACCACAAAGAGCTGCTGGCGCCCTTTGGGCTGGATGCCAGCGATCCCAAGTTCTGGGACAAAGGCCTGTCGCTGATCTCTTCCATGATCGATGAGCT
>CAYLLD010000128.1:0-8431 GCA_964384315.1 uncultured Rhodobacterales bacterium
TGATGGTGATGGGTGCGGGTAAAACCGGACGCTCGCCGCTGGTGTTTCGCCGTGGTTCAACGCCATATCGTGCTTTTTTAGAGGGACGGATTGAGGGCGAGGCTTACGTTTTGCTGCTGCATCTTTCTAATCTTGAGATGAAGACGCTCAAGGATGTCACCGGTGCAGATGAGGCGGACGAGGCGCTGCCGAGTGCCAAAAAGACAACAAAGACGCCCACGGGTAAAACCGCCAAAGCTAAGGCTGCTAAACCTAAAGCCGCTAAATCCAAAGCTAGCGCAAAAAAGAAACCGGCTGCTAGCAAATCCAAAAAGGGCAAAAGCGCATGACCCTTTTTAACGCGAAGGCCCTAAAAAAGTTCCCCGGCGGATACCTCACGGGCACCTACGAGGCCCTCACCGAAGAGGGCGTTTTGGCCAAAGTGCGTATGCGCAGGCGTCAACTTTCGGGCATGACCACCGCGCTTGATCCTGAAAGCGCGCGGCGGCGGATCCCCGATGGGCAGTATCATATCAGCCGCAAGGTCGATGGCGAGTTCACCTGTTTGGTCTGGCAGGACGGCGAGATTTGCACGCTTAATCCCGGAGGGACCTTGCGCGCGGGTGCGCCGTTTCTCGAAGAGGCGGCGGCGGCGCTGAAGGGCGTGAAGTCGGCGTTGATTGCGGGCGAATTATACGTGCAGCGCCCCGATGGTGAGCGCCCACGGGTTCATGACGTGGTGCGGGTTGCGCGAAATCCCCAAGACGCTGACGAGGTCGCGCAGCTGGCCTTTGCGGTTTTTGATATTTACGAAATCGACGGCAAGGCGCCGAAATCCTACGCCGATGCGCTGGACAAATTCATGTCGCTCTTTGAAGGCGGCAGCTTGGTTCATCCGGTTGAGACCGTGGTTGGGGACGGTTCGAAGGCGGTGCTGACCCAGTTCAAAAAATGGGTTTTGGAAGATGGCGAAGAGGGGGTCGTTGCCCGCTCGCCAACGGCGGGTGTTTATAAGATCAAGCAACGCCACAATCTTGATCTGGCGGTCGTCGGGTTTTCCGAAGGCATGGAGGATCGCGCGGGCATGGTGCATGATCTTCTGGTCGGGATCGTGCGGCCCTCGGGCAAGTACCAGCTGGTTGCCAAAGTGGGCGGCGGGTTTTCCGACGAAGAGCGTCTGACCATTTTCAAGACCCTCAAGAAGCGGGTGGTTGAAAGCGATTACCGCGAGGTGAACTCGGACCGCGTGGCCTATCAGATGATCGAGCCGGGGCTGGTGATCGAAATCCAATGCCTCGATATCATCTCGCGCACCAGCCGCGACAACACGATCGAAAAGATGATCCTCGAATGGACTGGTGAGATGTGGGAGGGGGTGCGCCGCTTGCCGCTGGCCTCGATTCTATCGCCGCAGTTCGTGCGTATTCGCGACGACAAAGAGGCCACCGCTGAGGACGCGGGGATCGCGCAGATGAGCGCGATTGTCGATATTCCCGATGTGGATCGCGTGGCCAAAGAGGTGGCGCTGCCCAAGTCGAAGGTGATCGCGCGGGCGGTGGCGACCAAGATTGCCAAGGAAAAGACCATGCTGCGCAAGGTGCTGGCGATCAAAACCAATAAGGATGACGTCAGTTCCGATTTTCCCGCCTATGTGCTGCATGTCACCGACTTTAGCCCCAATCGCGCGCGCAAGCTGCAATCGGAGGTTAAGGTGTCGGTGGATCGCGACCAAATCATGGAGCTTTTTGAGGCGGCCAAGGTCGAGAAATTCAAAAAGGGCTGGACCGAGCAGTGAAGCTCGTCTCGTGGAACATTCTGCAAGGTGGTGGGCGGCGGCTGGACGGTATCATCGAGGCGCTCACCGATTTTGAGGCCGATATCATCACCCTGCAAGAGGTCCGCGCGCCCAGCGCTGCCAAGATCGCGGCGCATCTGCGGGGGCTTGGGCTGCGGCACAGCTATATGTCCGAGACCGCCAGCAAGGCGCAAAACGGCATTTTCATTGCGGCCCGCCAGCCGCTTGAGGCAGGGCCGTTTTTGCCGGTCGATGAGGATGAGACGAGCCTGTGCCATATCCTAGAGGCGGAGACGGATGGGCTGACGCTTTTGCCTGTGCATTTCCCGCAAAAGGGCGCGCAGGTGCCGCTGTTTGAGGCGCTTTTGGCCGATAGCGCCAGCTTGCTGCCCCTTGAGGCCTGTCTTTTGGGTGATCTGAATTGCGGCCTGCCCTTTCTGGACAGTTCCGAAAAAACCTTCGCCAATGCCAAATATGTTCAGGCGCTGTTGGATGCGGGTTGGGTTGATCTCTATCGGCAGGCCAATGGCGAGGCGGCGCGGGATTTTAGCTGGATCAGCCCGCGCACGGGGCGCGGCTTTCGCTACGATCAGGCGCTGGCCAGTCCCAGTTTTGCGGCGCGTCTAAGCGCGGTTTACTACGACCATAGCCTCCGCGAGGCGCGGCTTTCGGACCATTCTGCTTTGATTATCGAGACTAATTAAAACCTCCCGCACAGCAAAAAGTCTATTTTAAGGTCAGGCCCGCATCCGAGGGCTGGAAACCGACGAACTTCTGCGCAAGACTGATTCCCATACAAGATTCGGCAAAGACCGAACGTATGGGCCGTTAACGGCTCTCACATAATGTCTCTTGGGAGGATGACATGAACTCACTTATCAAAGGCGCGTTTGTCGCCGGTGTAGCTGCGCTTTGCGCAACCTCGGCTATGGCTGAACGCTATGTGATGATCACGCATACGCAAGGCACAGACCCGTTTTGGCCTGTTGTGGAAAAAGGTGGCCGTGACGCGGCAAAGGCAGTTGGCGCAGAGCTTGAGTACAACTTTGATGTCTCTGGCGACATGGCGGCAATGGCGGCTTTGATCGAGGCTGCGGCGGCGTCGAACCCTGATGGGATCATCGTGTCACTGCCCGATGCGGCGGCGCTTGGCCCTGCGATTAAATCCGCTGTGGCCGATGGCATCCCGGTTGTGACCATGAACTCAGGGCTGGAAAGCTCGGCTGAACTGGGCGCGCTGATGCATGTTGGTCAGCCAGAGCGCGACGCAGGTTTTGCTGCGGGCACGCGGGCAATGGCCGAAGGTGTGACCAAAGGGCTTTGCCTGAACCAAGAGGCCTTCAACACGGCGCTTGTTGATCGGTGCACGGGCTATTTCGACGCTATGGGCGCTGATTTGAACCAGATCGATGTTTCGAACGATGTGGCTCAGATTGAAACTCGGACGGCGGCAGCCTTGGAAGCGGATGAGAGCATCGACGGCGTTCTGGCAGTTGGCCCTCACGTGTGCGAAGCGGCGAATAAGGCGATCAAGGCGGTTGGCGCTGATGTTCACCTTGCGTGTTTTGATCTTAGCCCCGGCGTTATGGACATGATCGAAGCGGGTGATGCGGCCTATACAATTGACCAGCAGCAACGCCTGCAGGGCTACATGCCGGTCATTGTTTTGCACCTGTATAACAACCACGCGGGTCTCTTGCCGGGCAACAATATTGCCTCGGGTCCGGGCTTTGTGGACAAGTCGAACGCTGCTGCTGTTAAGGCGCTTGCTGGTATCGACCGCTAAGCGGATCTCGATTTTAGTCGCAGATAAAAACAGCACGGGCAGGGACATCCTGCCCGTCGCGTAAATGCGGGGGCAAGCGAGGAAAAGATGGTGGATCGCAACGAATCTGATCGAATGCAATCTCAGACATGGGTGGAGCGGACCATAAGGCGGCCCGAAGTGGGCGCATTTATCGTGATGGTGGTGATCATCGTGAGTTTGCTTTGGGCATCCGACGGCAAAGCGTTCAACGCGCTGGGCCTTAAGAACAACATCAAGATCATCTCGCAATACGGCATCATCGCCACTGGGGCGGCGCTTTTGATGATCGCGGGCGAGTTTGATCTCTCGATTGGCTCGATGATCGGCTTTGCGGGCATGTCTATGGCACTGATGCTGAAATGGGGCCTGCCTTTTGGTTTGGGCGAGGCCACACCAATGAGCGCCTTTTTCGTCACGCTGATCATGACCCTAACGCTGGGCTGGTTCATCGGCACGGTGGTCGTGCGCTCGGGGCTTTCCAGTTTTATTGTGACCCTCGCGTTCCTGTTCTTTTTGCGCGGCGTCACCGAGGTTGGCTTTCGCCTCGTAAATCAATCAACCCAAGTGTCGGGCCTGCAAGATTTCAAAGAGACCAGCTGGTTCGCCGATATGCTCGGCGGTAAGGTTTTCGGGCTGTTTTACGACGGCTGGTTCTGGGTCGGGCAACGCTTTGTTGAGATGGGCTATGAGCGCAACGATCAATGGTTCACCTTGGGCGGAAATCTCAACCGCAAAGGCACCCAATGGGTTGATGGGTTCGACGCGCGGTTCTTGTGGTGGATCCTCCTCTCGATCGCGGCCTATTACGTTCTTAGCTATACGCGGCTGGGCAACTGGATTTACGCCACAGGCGACGACAAAGAGGCCGCCCGCGCCAATGGCGTGCCTGTCAACAAAGTCAAAGTCGGGCTCTTCATGTTCACCGCCTTTTGCGCCACCATGTTCGCCGCCTGTCAGGTCTTTGACACCAACACCGCCGATGCGGCCAAGGGCAACCTGATGGAGCTTTTCGCCATTGCCATCGCCGTGGTTGGCGGCACGCTGATGACCGGGGGGTTTGGCTCGGTGGTTGGGATCGTCTTCGGCGCGATCACCGTGGGGCTGGTATCGAACGCGGTGTTCTTCATTCCCGCGATTGACGGGGCATGGT
Organism: uncultured Rhodobacterales bacterium; assembly: GCA_964384315.1. Lineage (GTDB taxonomy): Bacteria > Pseudomonadota > Alphaproteobacteria > Rhodobacterales > Rhodobacteraceae > CAYLLD01. The sequence goes on from CAYLLD010000128.1 coordinate 4,732, forward strand.
TCCGGGTCTTTTTGGGCGCGATCCTCTTGGCGGCGGTTTTCGCCAATGAGCGCATCCGCAAGCGCATCACCGGGGGGATTTGACCATGAGCGGTCCATATTTGCGCGTCGAAGGGCTGGTCAAACGTTTTGGGCCTTTCACGGCGCTCGGCGGTGTCGATCTTGAGGTCTATCCGGGCGAAGTTCATGCGCTTTTGGGCGACAATGGCGCGGGAAAATCGACGCTGATCAAGACGCTGGCTGGGGTCCATCAACCCACTCAAGGTCAGATTTACATTGAGGGGCTGCCGGTGAATTTTCGCTCTCCGCGCGATGCCTCGAATGCAGGAATTGGCACGGTTTATCAAGATCTTGCGCTGAACCAACTGATGTCCATCACCCGTAATTTCTTCATGGGCCGCGAGCTGACGGGCAGTTTTGGTCGGCTGAAAATGGACGAGATGAATGAAATCGCCCATAATGAGATGCTCAAGATCGGGATTGATTTTTCCGACCCAACCCAAGCGGTCGGCACCATGTCCGGCGGGCAGCGGCAAACCCTCGCTATTGCCCGCGCGATCTACTTTGGCGCGCGGGTGCTGATCCTCGATGAGCCGACCTCGGCGCTGGGGCAAAAACAGCAGATGGAGGTGCTAAAAACCGTCAAACGCGTTCGCGCGCGCGGGGATATCGCGATTATTTTCATCACCCATAATGAAATCCATTCCCGGCTGGTCGGTGACCGTTATACTTTTCTAGCCTTGGGCAAAGTGATCGGCGCGGGCACTGCAAGCGAGATCAGTGACGTGGAGATGCGGCGTTTGATGTCTGGTGGCACCGAAATGGCAGATCTGGAACAGGAGCTTTCGGCAATTTGATTGATCCATAACTGTTGTATAACATAATTTTCAGGGCGATTTTCGTCTGAAAAATTTTAGTAGGAGACGGCTAAGATGGGTGGATTTTTTCAACGGGTAACGGCACCGATTTGGGTGCATGGGATTGCCGCAGCGGCCGCCGCTTTTGCTTTAGTCACGATGTTTGGGCGGGTTGGCGCGAGCTACACGGCCTCGAACCATCCGGTCAGTTACGCCAAGGGTCAAACCAGTTTTGATGGTGAGCTGATCAAGAGCTACTACGCCACAATGACCGAGGCGGGCACTTTGGATGTCTATGTGCGCACGCAGCTGTTGGATTTTGGTCTGGTGCTGGCATTTGCGGCGGTTGGCGCCTTGTTTTGCACGTTCTTCGCCCGTTTTGCGCGCCCCGAAAGCTGGGGGCGGCGGCTTGGGATTTGGTCCGGGATAACGCTGATTTTCGGTGCAACTTGTGATGCCATTGAAAACAGTCTGTCGTTTTTCATGCTCGCAAGCCCTATTGATTTTCCGGACTGGCTTGCTTTGCCTTATTCCTTCTTTGCGGTGGTGAAATTTGCGCTGATCACCCTAGCCATGTTGCTACTGGCCGCCAGTATCATCGCGACCATCACAGGCCGCATGGGGCGCGACAAGGCGCTGGGCTAGGGCCGTTCGAAGGGCGGCGAACTGCTAAATTTTCCCATGGCGCAAGTCGCACTCACCTTCGCAATTGCCGCTTTTGGCGTGGCGGTTTTCTTTGTCCTAGACTGGCCGCTACCGTGGCTTTTGGGGCCGATTTTTGCCTGTCTTTTGGCGGCCTTGGCCGGAGTGAGGCTGCGCGGCATTAAGCCCGTCAACGACGCGATGCGCACGATTTTGGGCGTGGCAGTGGGCGCAACATTCACGCCAGTTTTGCTGCACAGCATGATGGGCATGTGGCCCACACTGCTGTTTATCCCGGTGATGCTCTGCCTGATCGCGGTGTGCGGCGTGCCTTATTTTCACAAGCTCTGGGGTTATGATTTTGCCACCAGCTATTATGCGACCATGCCCGGCGGTCTGCAGGATATGTTGGTTTTCGGCGAAGAGGCTGGCGGGAATGTCCGGGCCATGTCGCTCATTCAGGCGACCCGTGTTCTGGCCATCGTGGTGGCGCTGCCGTTTATTTTGCAAGAGCTTTGGCAGGTTGATCTAAGCAATCCTCCGGGTGCGCCTGCGCTAGACTTACCGCTCTCGCAACTGCTGCTGATGGGGTTTTGTGCGCTGGTTGGCTGGCAAGTGGCGGCGCGCCTTGGCCTTTTTGGTGCGACGATTTTGGGGCCGATGATTGTGGCGGCGGCGGCGGCTTTGATGGGGCTGTTGCAGTACCGTCCCCCCGCCGAAGCCATCTGGGCCGCGCAGTTTTTCATCGGCATGACCGTGGGCGCGAAATATGCGGGGATCAGTTTTGGCGAGCTGCGCCGAGACGTAACCGCGGGGCTGGGGTTTTGCCTGATTTTGATCGTGCTGACGTTCTTGGTGGTCGAGGCGGTGCTGATGCTGGGCCTTGCCCCGCCCCTAGAGGCGCTTTTGGCCTTTGCACCGGGCGGGCAGGCTGAGATGACGATTTTGGCGTTGATTGCGGGGGCGGACATGGCCTTTGTCATCGCCCATCACGTGCTGCGGCTGGTGCTGGTCATTATCGGCGCGCCTTTGGCCGCGCGGCTGTTTGCCCGCTAAGCGTTCAGGTTTGGGGGACCATCACCTCGCCCCGCGCCAAAAGCCGCGCGGTGCGCACCAGCCCTGCCGCGCGCAGATCGATCCCATCGGCGGTAATCTCATAATCCACCAGCACCGCGATGCTGCCCGAGGCGTGTTCCAGAACGACCCGCGCGGGCTGCGCGCTGGGGGGCGGCGCGAGGCCCTCGGCCACGGAACCCGGCGTCAGCACGCAAGCGGCCAGACATTGTGCGCCGGTCACCGCCATGGTCGGATGGGCGCTCCACGGCATAAAGTAGCGCGCGGCGACGGTGCCCCCTGCACGCGCCGGAGCCAAAAGGCCAAATTTGGGCGTCACGGATTTTGTCACATCCCCCATGCCCATCAACTCCCCCGCCTTGAGCCGGATTGCCTCCATCTGCGTGAAAAATACTGCGTTCTCGTTTAGCTCTTCGATGGTTTCATAGCCCGTCAGTCCAAAGCTCTGGGCGCGGGCGATCACGAGCGGCATGGCGACGTCCATACAGGTGACGGCGACCCCGTTGATCTCGTCTTGCAGATTGCCCGTGGGCAAAAACGCACCGGTTGCGCCGCCGATTGTGTCCATGAATTGCAAGGCCACTGGGGCGGCTGTCCCCGGCACTCCGTCGATGGCGGCGGTGCCTGCGTATTCGACCACGCCGCTGGGGGTCTCGACCGTGGCGATCACCCGCGCGCCGGTGTTCACCGCGCGGATTTTCACCTGCGATTGCGCGCCTTGGGGGGCGATCAGGCCCATTTCGAGCGCAGCGGGGCCGACGCCTGATAGGATATTCCCGCAGGTCGGCTTGAAATCCACCAGCCGGTCCTCAACCGAGACTTGGGCAAAGAAATAGTCGATATCCGCCCAGTCATCATCCGAGGCGCTGAGCATGGCGACTTTGGTTGTCACCGCATTGCCGCCGCCGATCCCGTCGATGTTCAGGGGATGACCCGAGCCCACGACTTGGATCAGCCGCGCGGCCAATTCGTCCAGATCATCGGGCAGATCGGCGCGGTTGAAATAGGGCCCGCGCGAGGTGCCGCCGCGCATGAACAAAAAGGGGATGGCGCTTTGGGGCATAGGGTTATCCTCGGCTCAAACACTCATGCAGATGTATTTCATTTCCGTATAGTCATCCATCCCGT
>CAYLLD010000129.1:0-8411 GCA_964384315.1 uncultured Rhodobacterales bacterium
GTACCTCGAGCACGGGGTTCATCGACTTTTCGCAAAACTCGGTATCGCCAGTTTCTGCGACAGATTTGCCGCCTCAGGTCGTCGGCTCTGACGGTATGATCAACGTACCGCCCCTTGGTCGCGTTTTGGCGCGGGGCAAGTCGGTACAGCAATTCGAAGCTTTCTTGGCGCGGCGTCTGGCGCAGCAACTGGTTGAGCCTTCGGTGATTGTGCGTCTGTCGGATCGGCGCAGCGCGTCGGTTTCGGTTCTGGGCCAAGTGAATTCGCCCGGTGTCTTCCCGATCAATGCCAACAACGGCCATCTCATCGAGATGCTAGCAGAAGCTGGTGGTCCTTTGGGTTCATCGCGCAACCTCGTTGTGTCCTTGAGCCGTGCGGGCCGGACCTCGGATATCCGCCTGTCGGATCTTTATGGAAACTCTGATGCCAATGTGCACATGCGCGACGGCGATGTGATCTCGGTTGAGGTGGTTGATAACGCCTTTACCTTCCTTGGTGCGGGTGCTGCGAACGCCAAGATCGACTTCCCGTCCAGCCAGTTGTCGCTGGCTGAGGGTATCGGTCAAGCGGGCGGGCTACTCAATCGCCGGGCTGATCGCCGCGGTGTCTTTGTCTTCCGCATCGAAGACCGGATCGTTCTGGAAACCCTTGGGGTGGATGTGAGCAAACTCGAAGGTGAGCGTTTGCCAGTGGTTTACCGCTTTGACGCGCGCCGTCCTGATATGATCTTCCTCGCCTCTGCCTTTAACCTGCGCAACGACGACGTTGTTTACGTCTCGGATAGCCCGGTTGAGAATATCAACGCTGTGCTCTCGGCTGTTACAGCGGTTGTACCGGCACCGGTTGAGTATGTTCGGGCTGAAACGATCAACTAATCCATCAATCGGATTTAGGTGAATTAAAGGGGGGCGGCGTTTATGCGCGGCCCCCTTCGCCTGAGAGCAGCATGGGATCGACGCCAATCGACGAGACCGCAGCGCCCCATTTATCCTCATCATGCACATTAAAGACGATGTCATTGCTGGCATCGCAGGCCACCCAGCCGTGATCGCGGAACTCGCTCTCAAGCTGCCCCGGCCCCCAGCCGGCGTACCCCAGCACCAGCAAACTATCGACCGGCCCATCGCCTTTGGCCAGATCCTGCAGGATCTCTAAGGTTGCGGTCATGCCGAATTGATCCGAGACAACCATCGTGTTGTCCTCAAGCCGATAATCAGTGGAGTGCAGCACAAAGCCCCGGCCATGCTCAACCGGGCCGCCGATATGCACCTCAACCGGGCGGCCATCGGGGCTTTTGGTAATGTCGAGTTGATCGAGTAGATCGTTAAAATCCAGATCGGGCGCGGGCTTGTTGATGATAAGCCCCATCGCACCTTCGGGCGAATGCGCGCACATGAAAATCACCGAGCGCTCAAAGCGCGGATCACCCATACCAGGCATCGCGACCAAGAGACGGCCTTCGAGGGTGTTTTCATTTTCGTCAGTTGTGTTCATGCTTTTGTGAACAATCGATGGTTTCATATTCGTTAAAATAGGTGGGCACGCGCCAAATTCCAGTCCGCTATTCCAGTATTGCCGCAGTGCAGCATAGACGCAAGACGGTATGTTGCGCGCTCACCTAAGAAACCATGCCGATAAACCCACTAAAACGGCAGCAGACTCTGGGCACGAAAAAGGCCCGCCATTGCTGGCGAGCCTCAGAAACTTTGATTAATTTTCGGTTACTTCGCGAGAAGATCGCGAATTTCACCAAGAAGATCAGTCTCGGAAGGACCGGGTGCTTCTTCTTCTTCTTCCTCAGCTTCGCCTTTCAGGCGGTTAACCATTTTAACCAACATGAACACCACCCAAGCGATGATCAGGAAGTTAATGATGGCCATGATGAAGCTACCGTAGTTAAACGATGCCGCGCCTTCGCCTTCGCCGATGACATGTTTCATGCCCGAGAAATCAACGCCGCCCATGAAGAGGCTGATCAGCGGATTAATAAGGTCGGCTACCAACGATCCAACAATCGCCGTAAATGCACCGCCCAAAATGATACCAACAGCCATGTCCATGACATTGCCTTTGGCGATAAAGTCCTTAAATTCATTCAACATAGATCTCGTCCCTGTTTTTTTGCTGGATTTAGTCCAGATGCCTAACTGAAATACCAAAAAAACGGGTGAAATCAATAGAAAGCCGCTTTGACCGCTTTTTACTATCGCAAAACCTATCAACTCTGAACACACCGCATTATCTATTGGGTGAAACTTAAGTGAAAATAGACCCGAGGACGCGCCAATGAAACTTGCAGATCACCCCATAACCAAACGTTGGCCTGCGGCGGATGAGACGGTTCTGCAGCTGTACTCGCTGCCCACGCCCAATGGCATCAAAGTCTCTACGATGCTGGAGGAAACCGGGCTGCCCTATGAGGCGCATTTGGTGGATTTTGGGTCGAATGACCAAATGACGCCTGAGTTTTTGGCGCTTAATCCCAACAACAAAATTCCGGCGATCATTGATCCCAATGGGCCCGGTGGGCAGATGCTGCCGCTGTTCGAGTCTGGGGCTATTTTGATTTATCTGGCAGAGAAAACCGGGAAATTTCTGTCAACAGACCCGGCCGCGCGCATTGAGACAATCCAATGGCTGATGTTTCAGATGGGCGGTTTGGGTCCGATGTTTGGCCAGCTTGGGTTCTTTCACAAGTTCGCCGGTGCCCAGATGGAGGATAAAACCGCCCGTGATCGCTATGCCAATGAGAGCAAGCGGATTTTGGGCGTGCTTGATGCGCGTCTTTCTGGGCGGGAATTTGTGATGGGCCAAGACTACACAATCGCAGATATGGCGATGTGGCCGTGGATCAAATCACTGGGGTTTTACGGGGCCGAAGATCTGGTCGAGCTTTCCAGCTTTCACAACGTGGCGCGGTGGTATGATATTTGCTTTAACCGCCCAGCCAGCCAGCGCGCGATTTTTATACCAAGCAAGGATTAATATTTCGGGAATATAATTCCTGCGAAATAGTCCGAGCAAAACCGGCGCATTTGGTATATAGTCTCCAAGAAATGACGGCGAATCCGCGAGATTGATTTGTGGAGATAGTCTTTGGCGCGCATACTCATACTTCAAGAAAAAGAAGAGATTTCGTCATATTGGACGGATGCATTCTTGGAACTAGGTTATGATGTGACTGTTGAAACTGGCGCAACAAGTGCTTGGAGCGCGGTGCAAGAACAGCGGTTCGACCTTGTGATTGTCGATATTTTTGTCCGCCGCAAAGATCAGAATTTCCCCGAAGGCGGCACGCTCTTGCTTGGGCGTTTGCGGGCCAAAAAGCTGGATGCCGCGCTGGATTGGATGCACCATGTGCCGGTGATCGCGGTGGCCTCGGCTCAGGTAGGCAAAAACAATTTCAGTCCCTTAAATTTTGCCAAAGAAATTGGCGCCTCACTGGCCTTGGAAAAGCCAGTAGAAATTGGGGATTTAATCGCGGCATCCCAGCGTTTGTTGGAGCTAAGCTGCGAGACGCGGGTGCCATCGTAGCGTTTCGCCAAGCGCGCGCTACAAATCCTTGCTTAGGGTGATTTCATCACGAATTTCGATGCCATGACGGCCGATAGCTTTGTGATCCGGCGGCAGACCCTTGAGCTTTTTGGCCTGTTTGAAAGCCTCGCGGTGTAGCTCAATCAAGCGATAGCCGCGCAGTTGTAAAAACCGCAGTGCCGGCATGTTGTCGTTGGTGGTCGAGATGCGAATGCCCAAGGCGCCAGCCTCGCGCGCCCGCGCCTCAACCGCCTCTAGCAGTTGTGAGCCTAAGCCGCGGCGTTCCTCAATCGAGCGGATCGCAAGGATGATCCAGCGCAGTTTGCCGGGCTTGTAAACCACCAGCCCCGTGCGCTCGCCATCTTCTTCGGCCACCAGTGCAGGGTGTTCCGCCAAATCGTGTACAAACCCTTGGCTGACAATCTTTGGCCCACCGATTGGCTCGGATCGAGCCAAAATCCAGTCTAAATCCGCAGGCAGAGCCTCACGCACATTAGCCATGACTTAGCTTTCCGACATGTCGAGGCCCAAGGCTTTGGCCACGGTAAAGATATCCTTATCGCCGCGCCCACACATGTTCATAACCATCAGGTGGTCTTTGGGCAGATCACCAGCGATCTTGGCCACATGGGCCAGCGCGTGGGACGGCTCTAGGGCAGGAATGATGCCCTCGGTGCGGCAACAGGTCTGAAAGGCATCCAGCGCCTCTTTGTCGGTCACCGAGACGTATTCGACGCGGCCAAGCTCGCTGAGCCACGCATGTTCGGGACCAATGCCGGGGTAATCGAGACCCGCGCTGATAGAGTGACCTTCGAGGATTTGCCCGTCTTCGTCTTGCAGCAAATACGTCCGGTTGCCATGCAACACCCCAGGCCGCCCGCCATTGAGCGAGGCGCAATGCTCCATCCGGTCATCAACCCCGTGACCACCAGCCTCAACGCCAATGATGCGCACATCTTTGTCGTCAAGGAAGGGGTGAAACAGGCCCATCGCGTTCGAGCCGCCACCAATACAGGCCACAAGGCTGTCGGGCAGCCGCCCTTCGCGCTCCATCATCTGTTCGCGGGTTTCTTTGCCGATGATCGACTGAAAATCGCGCACAAGCGCCGGATAGGGATGCGGCCCTGCCACGGTGCCGATGCAGTAAAACGTCTCATCAACGTTGGTCACCCAATCGCGCAGAGCCTCGTTCATCGCATCCTTGAGCGTGCCACGCCCCGCGGTCACCGGCACGATTTTGGCCCCGAGCAGGCGCATGCGGAACACATTGGGGGCCTGCCGCTCAACATCATGGGCGCCCATAAAGACCACGCACTCCAGCCCAAAGCGCGCGCAAACCGTCGCCGTGGCCACACCGTGCTGACCCGCGCCGGTTTCAGCGATAATGCGGGTCTTGCCCATGCGCCGCGCCAAGAGGATTTGGCCCAGCACGTTGTTAATTTTATGCGCGCCCGTGTGATTAAGTTCGTCGCGCTTCAGGTAAATCTTGGCACCGCCGAACTCTTCGGTCAGGCGCTCGGCGAAATACAAAGGCGAGGGGCGGCCCACGTAATGCTTCCACAGATCGTCCATCTCGGCCCAAAAGCTGGGGTCTTTTTTGGCGCGCTCATACTCGGCCTCAAGATCAAGGATCAGCGGCATCAGCGTCTCGGACACAAACCGCCCCCCAAAATCACCAAAACGGCCCCGCTCGTCGGGGGCAGTGCGGAAGGAATTGAGCATCTCTGACGCCATGGCTTTGTCGTCCTTTTTGTTCGGGCTTATTTGGATAGGCGGAGCAACCGTTACCCCAAGAGACCAGCGCCGTCGACGATTAACTGTTCCTGTTGACGGCTATGAACCTTGTCATGACCATCCCTTGCGAACATCTCGTTAAAGGGCACATCAGGCACATTCAATTGCGCTTAAAACTACTAGTGAAAATTGTCGACGTTCACCTGAACTTATACTTGCGCTGTTAAACGCTCGCGAAAGAACACGAGGGTTTGATGTTTAGGTTTCTTAGGGCTCCGATCTCCGCCAATGCGGAGGATCAGCTAGAGCATATCGTAAATCTGAATAGAAGCGATACAGTGCCGCGCACCTATTTGGTTGGCGCGGTGTGCCTGCTGTTCTTTTGCGCGGGTCATCAATTGGCGGGTCTTGCTGTGTTTGCCTCGTTTGTTGGGCTCGATCTCATTCGCGTTGGCTTTACCAATCGGCTCGAAAAACAAACCGACACCTACCAACGATATCATCTCTATATCTACGTCGTGCTTGAGGCTTTGGCCCGTCTTGCCACAACCGGAATCGGTATTTACGCCGGATTTAGCGACAATATTGCGCTGGTGATGACCGGGGCGATCTGGCTGGCCGCGTCGATTTTTGTGGCCGCGACCAATAACCTGCGCATGCCGATTTTCATGGCCGCCAACCTGATCCCGCTGGGCTGTGCCTTTGTGATGTTTCTGGCAACAGTCGGCTCGCGCCCCCTTGAGGTGCCCACCACATTCGAATGGGCCATCCCCTTTATGATCTCAGCGGTGATCCTCAATCACACACGCCGCATCGTCTCGCGCAAAAAGCAAACCTATGTTTTGCTAGCCGAGGCGCGCCTTGAGGCCGAGGAAAATCTGGCCAAGCTAAAATATATCGCCGAGCATGACGATCTGACGGGGCTATTGAACCGGGCCGCCTTTACAATCCGGCTCGAGGCGCTGATCGAGACACGTAGAAAGGAAAGCAGTTGCTGTTTTTCCTTCATTCTATTCGATCTTGATGGGTTTAAGCCGATCAATGACAGCTTTGGGCACCCCTCAGGCGATGCGGTGCTGCGTGAGATTTCCGCCCGTTTGGTCAACACAGTGGGGCGCAACGGTTTTGTGGCTCGGGTGGGCGGCGACGAATTTGCCGTGGCCCTGCCAAAAATCCGCGATGCCGAGGCCCTAGAGGATCTGGCCCATGATCTGATCCGCGTGTTCGGCCTACCGATCAATTTTGGCTCGACGGAGCTGGCGGTTGGTGCCAGTTTGGGCGGGGTGATCTGCACGGCGGATTATGAAACCTCGGAACGGATATTTGCAGCCGCCGATGCTGCGCTTTACCGGGCCAAAGAAAATCCCAAGTCGATGTTCTTTCCCTACGACACAAGTCTCGACAAGGACCGCGTGTCAATCGAAGAGCGCAATCAGATTGAGCTGGCCATTCAAGAGCGGCACATCCTGCCCTATTACCAGCCCAAATTCGCGCTGCACTCCTTTGAGATTGTGGGATTTGAGGCCTTGGCGCGCTGGCCCAAACAGCCGAACGCATCTCACGGAACCGCGCATTTCATATCGCGCATCGAGAAGCTGGGGCTGCTAGGTGATTTCACCTATCAAATGGCGCGGCAGGTATTCAACGACGTGCGCACAATGATCGAAATGGGCTTTAATCCGGGCAATGTGTCGCTGAACGTGCCCGAGGCCACCATCGCAACGATTTCAGGGATGGAGGATTTCCAGTGGTTGCTCGCTGAATACCAAGACATCGTTCATCACATAACCTTTGAGATCACCGAGGACGTGTTCATCACCAGGTCCGGCTCAATGATCCTTGAAAACATCGCCACGCTGCGGCGCATGGGCGCGCGGATTTCGCTCGATGACTTCGGCACGGGCTTCGCCTCGTTCCAGCACTTGCGACAATTGCCGTTTGACGAGCTGAAAATCGATACGACATTTGTGGCCGGGTTAGGCGAAGACCCCACGGTTGATGTGATCGTCGATGGCTTTTTGACCATCGCACGCGGCCTTGAGGTTTCAGTGGTTGCAGAAGGTGTGGAAACCGAGGCGCAGCGCCAGTTCTTGTTGGATCTGGGCTGCGATACGGCACAGGGCTTTTTGTTTTCACGCGCCGTTTGCTACGAAGAAGCCTGTGACCTAATGCGCCAAGATCAGCGTCATGTCGGCGGCTTGTAGCCCAGCCCCGCGTCCTGCGGATGTGGCGCATGATCATACCCATTGCAAATCTCGCGAGTTCGCCGCAAAAAGCAGGCCGCTTTTGATTGAAATCATCGCATAGAACCCGCCCATGAATAACGACCTAGCTAATCTCTCTTTTGCCGTTGCCATTGACGGCCCCGCCGCCGCTGGAAAAGGCACCATTGCCCGCGCAATTTCGCGGCATTTTGGCTTTGCGCATCTGGACACCGGGATTTTGTATCGGGCGGTTGGGATGAAAGCGATGGATGCGGGACGCGGCGTGATCGACCCAAACTATGCCGCCAAACTGGCGACCCGCCTCACCGAAGCGGATATGACCCGCAAAGATCTACGCTCACCCTTGGCCTCATCCACCGCCTCAAAGGTGGCGGCCCTGCCCGAGGTGCGCGAGGCACTTTTGCAATTTCAGCGAGAGTTCGCGGCGCGCAAGGGCGGTGCGATCCTCGATGGGCGCGACATTGGCACGGTGATTTGCCCGGATGCGCAGGTGAAGTTCTATGTCACAGCAACCGATACCGTGCGTGCACAACGGCGCTTTGACGAGTTAACCGAAAAAGGCACCCAGACCACGCTCTTGCGGGTCACCAGCGATCTGGCCGCAAGAGACGCCCGCGACGCCTCGCGCGATGCCGCCCCGATGAAGCCCGCGGATGACGCAATTTTGCTCGACACCTCGGCGCTGACCATCGAGCAATCCGTCGAAGTCGCCATTGCCCATATCGAAAAACGGCTCTGACTTTTTTGGCGCGTCCAATTCTGATCCGACGCTTTCTTGCCATAACCGGCACCCTACTCGCCCTGCCACTTCTATACCTCTTGGCAGCAGTGATCGGTCACCTCTTGCAAGGACCGCACGGCACCCCAAGCGAGTCCCCCGCCCATACGATTTATCTTTACGGCAATGCCTTTCACACG
>CAYLLD010000130.1:0-8354 GCA_964384315.1 uncultured Rhodobacterales bacterium
CTGGACTTTGAAAGACATGGAAAGATTTCCTGACGTTTGTGTAATATTATTGCGCAAACAAGTAACTTCGCGGTGGCAGGCCTGTCAACTGCGTTTTGTGCACTGCATCAATTTTGTGGTGCCTTTTCGTAGTGCCTTTAGCTTGGGGCATTGAGTGGTGCGCGGGCCGATTTTCTTAGAAATTATGAATGGATTACTCAGCGCGCTCTCCATAACCATTAATCTATTCAAAAACGGGAGGGTAAAACGAACAAGCTTACCAAGAAGTTCTTGCAGGTTCTGGCGCCAACACTGGCGCTTTTGGGCGTGGCACCTAGTGCAACCGCAGAGGGCGATTTGACCCGCCAAGACCCGATTGTGATTAATGTTGAAATCGGTGCAGATCAGGCCACCAAATGGGTTCCCGATGCGTTTGAATTGGAAACCGGCAAACTCTATCAATTCATCCTGACCAATAGCAGCGAATATAAAATCGACGTGGATGCGCCGGATCTTGTGAGCCGAATTTTCACGCGCAAAGTTCAGTCCTACGGGATGATCGATGGAGAGATTCAGCGCACAGCCGAAATCAAAGGCAATATCACAGAGTTCGAAGTTTTTGCCGGTCAGCAGGTTGATTGGTGGTTCGTTCCGCTGCGTACATCACGCAACCCAATCAAGGTCTGTTGCACGAGCGAGGATGACCCGGTCGCGGCAATGATTTCGATCAAGTGAGCCGAGACCTTAGCATCAAACCGCACTTAGTTTTTAAAAATTGAACTGGTGACCGGTTTGGGTGAAGTTTTGACACAATACAAAAATGAACGGGAGGAAAACATGAAATTTAAATTTGCATTGGTCACAGCGGCAGCAGTCGCAGTTTGTGCACCCGCATTCGCTGCAGATGAGCTAAGCGAAGCGCAGCTTGAGCAAATCGATGCTTTGATGAACGCTATGCGCTGCGAAATCGCTGGTGATGTTGAGGTTGAGGACGGCGAGATCGAACTTGATGATGTGATCTGCGCAGGCGGTCAGTTCGACTTCGAAATGAACATGGATCTGCACGTAACAGGCGCGCGCGGCGAGTGATTTTTGGCGCGCACCTGAGGGTAACTTGGGTGCGCGCCTAACCTGCCTCGACGGGGCCGCCTGCGTCTTTCCAATCCGCAAAACCGCCGATGTTCACAACATCCGTGTAACCCATATCCTTGAGCGTCTTACCCGCCAGCGCGGCCTGACCGCCCTTGGCGCAGATCACCGCGATTTTGCGGTCTTTTTGAAGCGCCTTATTGTAAAACGCCTCCATCGCCGGATCGGCCATAAACTCAATCATCCCGCGCGAGACCCGCTGGGCGCCCGCAATTGTGCCGCTTTGGGCAATATCACCGCTATCGCGGACATCCACAAAAACGGCACCGCCGGATTTATGCAGTTCAACCGCCTCGGCGCTTGAGAGTTTGGGCACGACCGCATTGGCCTCGGATAGGTAATCACTGGCAGTTTTCATCGCATCATCCTTTGTTGGTTTGGCCGCAGTTTAGCGGCATTGGGGCTGAATTACAGGGGCTATTGCAGATCGCCAAAGGCCGCCGCAAGCCGGGCAACCGCCTCTTCGACCCGCGCTTTTGAGGTGGCCACGTTAAAGCGCATGAACTGCTCTCCGCCTGTGCCAAAGGTCGGGCCGTGATTGGCGGCGATGCTGGCATCTTCGAGCACCCGGCGGGAAAACTCGGCGCGTTCCATGCCCGTGCCCGAAAAATCCACCCAGCTTAGATAGGTTGATTGCATCGGCATCACCTTGAGGCCCGGAATGGCGTTGACGCCTTCCTCAAAAATCCGCGCGTTCTCGGCGATATAAGCGGTAGCGGCGGTCAACCAATCGGCCCCTTGGGTCAGGGCGGCGGTGGTCATGATCATCCCAAAACGGTTGGGCGAGCCGCCGTGGCTGGTATGGGCTTTGGTGAATTTCGCCCGTAACGTCGCATCGCCGACAATCGCAAAGCCGGTCTCACCCCCGGCGATGTTAAACGCCTTTGAGGCCGCGGTCAGCGTCACCAGACCCGGTGTGGATTGGGGGGCGGTGACGGCGGTGTTCAGGTGGGTCTGGCCCGGAAAGGTCAAATCCATGTGGATCTCGTCCGAGACCAGCAGGATGTCGCGCGCGCGGCAGAAATCCACCAGCGCGTTGATCTCGGCGGCGCTCCAAAGCCTGCCGCCGGGATTATGGGGCGAGCAAAAAATCAGCATCCGCTCGGAGCCGTCGAGCTGCGCGGCCAGCGCCTCAAGGTCCATGTGATAGACGCCATCACGAATGGGCAATTCGCATTCGACCACCCGCCGATCCTTGGCCTCAATTTTCTTGGCAAAGGCGTGATAAACCGGGGTGAAGAGGATCACCCCATCGCCCGGCTCGGTATAGGCCTCAAGGGTGATGGCGAGCCCATGAATGACCCCGTGTGAAAAGAAAATCCAATCGCGCTCAATCGTCCAGCCGTAGCGGCTGTGCATCCAACCGATGATTGCGTCCTTGATTTCAGCGTGGTCGCCATAATAGCCGATGACGCCGCGCTTGGCCTCGGCCATTAGCGCCTCTTGCACCGCAGGGCAGGCCGGGAAGTCCATATCCGCAACCCACATCGGGATCACATCGTCCCCGCGCGCACCAGTGGCTGCCGCCGCCATATCGTGTTTGGCCGAATTGGTGCCGATCATCGGAGGGGGATTGTCGAAATCAAAGCTCATTTGGGTCTCGTTGGCTGATGTCGTTGGCGCAAAAATGGCAGGTTCCACGGCAAGTGCAAGCGGTCTTATCTGGAACTTGCATCGCGATGCCTTGCAAGCGGCGGGGCGCGGGTTTAACTGACGCCCATGGCACTACGGAACATACTTATTCACCCCGATCCGCGGCTCAAAAAGACCTGCGATCCGATCACCGAGTTCGACGCGGCGCTAGGCGCGCTGGCGGAGGATATGCTTGAGACCATGTATGACGCGCCGGGCATTGGCCTTGCGGCGCCGCAAATTGGCATCACCAAACGCATGCTGGTGATGGATTGCGCCAGCCGCGAGGATGAGAATGATCCCACACCCGCCGAGCCAACAGTGATGATCAACCCACAAATCACTTGGATATCAGAGGACACTAGCGTTTATGAAGAGGGCTGTTTGTCGATCCCCGACCAATTTGCCGAAGTGACGCGCCCCGCCCAGGTGCGGGTGGCTTTTCAGGGGATTGGCGGCGAGAGCCTTGAGGCAGAGTACGACGGGATTTGGGCCACATGCGTGCAGCATGAAATCGACCATCTCAACGGCAAGCTGTTTATTGACTACCTCAGCACGGTCAAACGCACGATGATCACATCAAAGATGAAAAAGCTCAAAAAAGAGCTTGGCCGGGCCTAACGGATCTTGGCGCGGGAGGCGCGGCGCATGAAACTGATTTTTATGGGCACGCCGGATTTCGCGGTCGCGGCTTTAGATGCGTTGCTGGCGGCGGGCCACGAGGTGGTTTGTGTCTACACGCAGCCCCCGCGCCCTGCGGGCCGTGGCAAGGCCGAGCGGCCAACCCCGGTTCATGCGCGCGCGGATGCTCTTGGCCTTGAGGTGCGCCACCCGGTGTCCTTGAAATCCGAGGCCGAAGTTGCGGCTTTTGCCGCGCTTGATGCCGAGGTGGCCGTGGTGGCCGCTTATGGCTTGATCTTGCCAGTTCCGATACTTGAAGCCCCCCCGATGGGCTGTCTGAACATCCATGCATCGCTTTTGCCCAGATGGCGCGGGGCGGCGCCCATCCAGCGCGCGATCATGGCAGGGGATGCGCAAACCGGTATTTGCATTATGGATATGGCGGCGGGGCTCGACACAGGGGCGGTGCGCCACGAGGTGCAAACGCCCATTGCCGCCGATGATACGGCGCAAACCCTGCACGACCGTTTGGCCGAGCTTGGTGGCCGCGCGATCGTCGAGGTGCTGCGCGATCCGGCGGGTTATCCGCCTGTGGACCAGCCTGAGGCGGGCATCACTTATGCGGCCAAGATCGACAAGGCCGAAGCGCGGATCAATTGGTCCGATCCCGCAGTTCAGATCGACCGCCAAATTCGCGGGCTTTCGCCTTTTCCGGGGGCGTGGTGTGAGATCGACGGTGAGCGGGTCAAGCTTTTGCAGTGCCAGCTCGAAGAGGCAAAGGGTGCGCCCGGCACAGTGCTTGATGATCGGTTTCTGGTTGCATGCGGCAGCGGCGCGGTGCGTATTTTACGCGCGCAACGGGCTGGCCGAGGCGTGGCAGGGATTGATGACTTCCTGCGTGGGTTCGACCTGCCGCAAGGCAAGCGGTTGAGCTAAATTACTTGCTAGCAAGTGATAGACCTAAATCACTTGCTGGCAAATGATAGACCTAAATCACTTGCTTGCCAGCGGTTGACCTATTCCCCAAATTTAAGCAGTAAGTTGCACTGCATCATTTCGGGGGAGACGAAACATGATCACTGCTCTTGTCGCCATTATCATTGGCGCAATCGTCGGCGTGGTTTTTGCCGCGCAAGGGAAACTCAGCATGGAGGCTCTGCCTGCCGGTGTTTTGGGCGCCATTGGCGGTCTGGTCGGCGGCTGGATCGTGAAATCGATCCTGATGTGGATCCCCTTCGGCATGACGATCCTATTTGCTGGGGCTGGCGCTGTGCTGGCGGTTATGCTGTTTTCGCTGGTGAACCCACGCTAAAGCACATCCATGCTTCGGGGCATTAGCTGCGCCGAAGCACCAAACTATCCCATTCGCCAATGCGCAACAGATGTTCGCGCCGAAAGCCGTGACCTTCATAAACGCGGGTCACACTGGTGCTTTGCGTGTTCAAAATACCCGATAGAATGACGATTGTGCCCGGCTCTGACACCGCTGCGAACTGCGGGGCGAGACGTTTGAGCGGGTTTGCCAGAATATTCGCGAAAATCAGATCATAGGGCGCGCGCGCGCGAATGGCCGCGTGGCGGGTGCCGAGTGCTTGCAAAGTGAGCACCCGCGTACCACAGCGATTGGCCCGCATATTTGCCTGCGCCGTGGCGACCGCGATAGGGTCCATATCTGTGGCGGTGACCTGCGCGTCGGAACTGCGCGCTGCGGCAATGGCCAAAACCCCAGTGCCCGTGCCAAAATCAACCGCATTGCGCGGGGCCAGACCCTGTTTGAGCAACATGTCATAGGCGCTTAGGCAGCCAAGGGTCGTGCCGTGATGCCCGGTGCCAAAAGCCATAGCCGCATCAATGCAAATGCCCAGCTTTTGCGGCGGCACCGTGTCGCTGTCGTGGCTGCCATGCACCCAAAACCGCCCCGCAGGCACCGGCGCCAATTCACGGCGCACCTCAGCGACCCAATCACGATCTGGCAGTTGCGACACCGCGAAAGTCTTGCAGCCAAAGGCCGCCTCTAAAAGCGCAAGCGCCGTGGCATCTGGCGGCGCGTCAAAATAGGCACCGATCTCAAAGGTTCCAGAGCCGTCCTCAATTTCGAAAACCCCGACACCCACGGGGGCCGGATCAAGCGCCTCCATGGCGGTGCCAAGCGCTTGGGCTTCGGGTTTTCCAGCAAGTGTCGTAAAAGCAGTATGCGCGGGCATTTATTCGGGGAACCTACCAATGTTAAGCCGCGAGCCACGGCGCAATTCAAGCGGTCTGCGCGGCTGCCGCCGTGCCTCAAGCGCAATCATGCCAGTGATTATAACAAGCAACAGGGCCAGCCCGCCACCAATGAACAAGGCTGGTATCGCCCAAAACGAAGTGAATGTCACGGGCTGTGCCAGATCTGGACTGCCTCGTTTATATCGAATTTTAACGATCTCGCCACGTTGTAGCTGCCAATTGGCAACGGTACTGAGGGCCCCGCCGATATGTTTTTCACCATTTTCATGTGTGTAAAAGAAACCAGGGCGAAATTGGGCGGTATCGGGGCCCAAATACCCTTTGGATATGGCGTCGAGCCGCTCTGCTGGCAGGGCGCGGCGTTGCGGCTCAATATTCACAACGCGCGCCACTGTGGCCACGGAATTGTTGTAAAAAGCCATGTAATCCAAGGTGATAAAGGCGCCATAAAAGATCGGCAGCAGGGCAAATCCCACAAAGAACGCCTTGATCGGGGCGGGTATGTGAAAAAGACTATCTTGCTGCTTTAACCTAAGATCGGGCATCTAGAACCAAGCCTGTGAAACCGCTCGTAGAGCCGTCATTTATACACAAGAACTTGGTGTTGTCAGGGGCTATTCTGCCCTATCGCGAAAACCCGCTACCGCATCAGCCAAGGAGGCGTCACACGGGACAAGTGACCCCGGTACCGCCCAGCCCGCAATAGCCGCTGGGGTTTTTGGCCAAATACTGCTGGTGATAGCCTTCGGCAAAGAAAAACTCTGGGGCAGGTAGGATTTCCGTGGTGATCTGACCCAAGCCCTTGGCCCCAAGTGCTGCCTCATAAGCCGCCTTTGATGCCGTGGCAGCCTCGGTCTGTTCGGGCGAGAAGGTATAGATGCCCGAGCGATATTGCGTGCCCACGTCATTGCCTTGGCGCATGCCTTGGGTCGGGTTATGGCTCTCCCAAAACAGCCGCAACAGGGCGTCAAAGCTGATCACGCTAGGATCAAAGACCACCAGCACGACCTCATTGTGGCCGGTCATGCCCGTGCACACTTCTTTATATGTCGGGTTCTGGGTTTGCCCCGCCGCATAGCCCACAGCGGTGACCCAAATCCCCGCCGTCTCGTAAAACTTGCGCTCGGCGCCCCAAAAACAGCCCAGCCCGAACATCGCGGTTTCATACCCATCGGGGTAGGGGCCTTTGAGCGGATTGCCGGTTTCAAAATGCAGCGCTTCGGTCTCAATCGGCTCGGCGCGCCCCGGCAAGGCCGAAGCGGCATCAGGCATGTTTGGTTTTTTCAAAAGCGAGAACATGATCTGGACCTCCTAACACTGTCTGGATCATAGCTAAGTGGTTTTTACCAAAGAACAAGCGCCTGCGCCGTTATTCAGCCGCGGTTTGCGCGGGTGTTGCGACCGAGCCGGGCCGGGCGAAAATCGTCTCATGACCCGGACGCGGATTGCGCGGCATCAAAGCGGCCAGTCCGAATGACACAAGCGCCATGCCTGCGGCCAGAATGAACACCGCATCAGGCGAGGTCAGCCACAAATAGCCCAGCCCCGCAGGCAAGAAAACAGCGGCAATATGATTGATCGTGAAGGCGACAGCGGCGGTGGGCGCGATGTCCTGAGGATCGGCGATTTTCTGAAAATACGTGTGCATGGCAAAGGCCATGGCAAAGAACATATGGTCGATCACATAAAGCGCGCAGGCCAGCATGATGCCCCAGCCGAACCAATAGATCCCCCCATAAGCAAGAAACAAAAGCGCAAGCCCGGCATATTCGATCAAGAGCGTGTTACGCTCACCGATGCGCTCGATCACCCGGCCCATGAGCGGCGCAAAGACCATTGAAATCACATAGTTGATCAAAAACAGCATGGTGAGCTGGTGGACATCCATGCCAAAGCGCTCAACCATCATGAAGGCGGCAAACACAACAAATATCTGCCGCCGCGCCCCCGACATGAATTGCAGCGCATAATAGAGCCAATAGCGGCGGCGCAGCACCATTTTGCGCGTCTGCGGCGTGCTTTCTTGGATCTGCGGAAAGGCGAACCAACAGTAAATCGCGATCAGGATCGTGGCGCTGCCAGCGGTCAGATAGACCACATTGTAGGACCAGCCAAAGTACCGCCATCCAAGCACCAGCGCGCCATAAGCCACCAGCGAGGCCGCCGAGCCCATGCCCACGAGCATCCCCATCTTGCGCGGGGCCTCCTCTTTGGTCAGCCATTGCAACTGCAGCGATTTATTGACTGTCTCATAGTAATGAAACCCGATCGAGCCGATCAGCGTCGTGATCAAAAGCCCGTGAAAGCTGGGGAACCACGCGGTGATCGCGGTGCCCACGCCCAAAAGCCCCAGCGAAATCAGGGCGAGGCGCTGCTCGCGCACCACCAAAAGGATGAAAATCACCGCGATGGCAAAAAAGCCGGGGATTTCGCGCACGGTTTGCAGCCAGCCGATGTCAACGCCGTCGAAATTGGCGCGTTCAATGACGAAATTGTTCAAAAGCGCCAGCCAGACGGAAAACGACAGTGGCATGGCGATGGCCATGAGCAGCAAAAGGGCGAAGGGCCGTTTGAACGGGGCCTGCGCGCGGGCGCTCTGAAGGGTAAGGTAGTTGGTCATAAAAGCGGCTTACGCGCAAAAAAATGCCAAAACCATAAAAATCGGTGGCACATTAGGCTTCACTTGGCGCGAGAGCCAGTGTAAGCGACGGGCTTCGGGGCGTGGCGCAGCCTGGTAGCGCGACGGT
>CAYLLD010000131.1:0-8294 GCA_964384315.1 uncultured Rhodobacterales bacterium
ACCAGCCCCCGACGAGCGGTAGGTGTCGACGCGAATTTCGGCGGGGTTGATCTCAATCTCGATATTGTCATCGACCACCGGATAGACCCAGATCGAGGAAAACGACGTGTGCCGCCGCGCATTGCTGTCATAAGGCGAAATCCGCACGAGCCGGTGCACGCCGCTTTCGGATTTCATCCAGCCATAAGCGTTTTGGCCGGTGACTTTATAGGTGGCGGATTTGATCCCCGCCTCTTCGCCCGCGTTCTCGGAGATCAGCTCGACCTTATAGCCGTGCTGCTCGGCCCAACGCACATACATCCGCGCCAACATGCTGGCCCAATCGCAGCTCTCGGTGCCCCCCGCGCCGGAATTGATCTCAATGAAGGTGTCATTGCCGTCGGCCTCACCGTTCAAGAGCGCCTCGATTTCCTTTTGCGCCGCCCGCTCGGCCAGCGTCTTAAGCGCGGCCTCCGCCTCGGTCACAACCTCCGCATCACCCTCGGCCTCGCCCAGTTCGATCAGCTCAAGATTGTCGGACAATTCCTGCGCAATCCCTGTGCAAGCATCGATGCCATCGACCAAACTCTGGCGCTCGCGCATCAGCTTTTGCGCCTTGGCCGGATCGTTCCACAAATCCGGATCCTCGGTCATGGCATTGAGCTCTTCGAGGCGGTATTGCGCGGTGTCCCAGCCCATGCGCTGCTTTAAAAGCGCGAGGGATTTCTCGATGTCCGCTGCTGTGTTTTCAATTTCTGCGCGCATTGCCTGATCGTCCCGCCTGACCGCCCAATTGGCGTAAGGCGCTGCTTATCGCCAATCGGTGTCGGTTAGTAAAGATCGCAGTTAGTAAAGCCCGCCCGATGACAGCGACCCGAAGCCCGGCTTTTTAAGCACTTCGCGCTCGGTTTCGCGGCCCTTATCATCGGTTACAGTGATCGTCGTGGTCTCGGTGCGCCCCTCCAAGAGCAAATCGCCGCCCATGGCAAAACCGCCATCCACAAAGGCCCCGTAAAAGCCGTAGTCCGGCTCTTCGCCGATGCGAAACAGTTCCGCGATCACATTATCGCCGGTCTCATTGTCCCCCAGGCGCGCGCCCGAAAAGCGGTCGATGCTGACAAACCGCGTGCCAGAGGGCTGTTTATACTTGAACGTGCCCGAACTGGTCAGCGCGTTTTCCATGAAATTCGCGAAAACCGGGCCGCACAGCGACCCGCCGCCCGCCTTTTCCCCCATGGGGCGCGGCGTGTCGTAGCCGATGTAACAGCCTGCAACCAACTCAGGGGTAAATCCGATAAACCACGCGTCCTTGGCCTCATTGGTGGTGCCGGTTTTTCCCGCAAAAGGTATCCCCAAACGCCCGACGGTTTTCGCCGCCGTGCCCCGCGAGACCACACCTTGCATCATCGAAGTCAACTGATAGGCGGTCACCTCATCCATCACCCGGCGGGCATTATTCACCACGGTCGGGCTACCGTTTGAATCTTGCAGCGCGCCGCAATTTTCGCAAAGCCGCCGATCATGGCGATATATCGTGTCGCCGTAGCGGTTTTGCACCCGGTCAACGAGGGTCGGCTCAACCTGCAGCCCCCCATTTGCAAACTGCGCGTAAGCCGCCACCATTTTTAGCAGCGTCGTCTCACCTGCCCCCAGCGAATAGCTTAGGATGTCGGGCATATTTCGATAAACCCCAAAGCGCTCAGCGTAATCGCCCACAAGCTCCATGCCGATATCTTGAGCGATGCGGATCGTCATCAAGTTCCGCGAGTTCTCGATCCCAGTGCGCAGCGGTGCAGGGCCGTAAAACTGATTGGTCGCGTTTTTGGGACGCCAAATGCCTTCGGTGGTCTCGACCTCGATGGGCGCATCCACCACAACCGTCGCTGGGGTATAGCCGCTATCAAGCGCGGCGGCATAAACGAAAGGCTTAAACGAAGAGCCGGGTTGCCGCGTCGCTTGGGAGGCGCGGTTGAACACCGTGTGCTGATAGGAAAACCCGCCTTGCATCGCCAAAACGCGCCCGTTGCGCACGTCCATGGCCATGAACGCGCCCTGCACTTCGGGGATTTGCCGCAGCGACCAGCGTTTGAACGCGCCGTCTTCTATAATGGGCTTTACGTGAACCACATCGCCGACCTGCAACAAATCACTCGGCTGGGAGGCTTTGCGACCGGGTGCGCCGTTTTTGTTCAAGGGTCGCGCCCAAGCCATGTCCGACATGGGAATAAAATGCCCGTCCTCATCCTCAAGGACACCCTCAATCCCGATACGCACCGCCCGCTCGCCAACCAGCAACACAACCGCAGGCACCCAATTCTCGATGTCGCGCGGCAGATCGACCGCCTTAAGCGCGCGGCGCCATGCACCCTCGGAGGCCAGCGCCTCAGCATCAAGCGTGCCAGCCGCACCTCGGTAGATGCCCAAATTGCGGTCATAGTCTTCAAGCTGTTTTTGCAAAGCCAGCGCCGCGTGACGCTGCATGGCCGGGTCCATTGTGGCCCGGATCGCCAGCCCGCCTTCAAAGAGCATATCATCGCCCAAAGCATTGGTAAGCTGGCGGCGGATTTCATCAGTAAAGTAATCACGTGCAGGCAGCTGCGATTGCAGCGAGACATATTCGCCAGATTGCACCGTCATCAAAGGCTTCGCGGTTTCGGCCTCGGCCACTTCAGGGTCCAAAAAGCCGTTTTCCGACATTTCGCGCAGCACATAATTGCGCCGATTGATCGCCGCCTCAGCGTAGCGCACCGGGTGCAGCGTAGAGGGACGCTGGGCAAGCGCCGCCAGATAGGCCGCCTCGCCTGGGGTAATTTCCTCAAGGGATTTGCCGTAATATTTCCCCGCCGCCTCGGTCACACCATAGGCGTTTTGCCCCAGAAAAATTTCGTTGAGATAAAGTTCAAGCACCCGGTCGCGGCCCAAAGTGGCAACCATACGGGTCGAGATAATCAGCTCTTTGATTTTGCGCTCTGCGGTACGCGAGCCGTCGAGCAAAAAGATTTTGGCGACCTGCTGAGGAATCGTCGAAGCGCCGCGCGCCCGGCTTGACCCACCGCGCATCCGATCCGTAACAAACTCGACGCCCGCCGCCGCGATGCCGCGCAAATCAAAGCCCTGATGGTCGTAAAAATTCTTGTCCTCAGCCGAGATAAACGCGTGTTTCACCACGTCGGGGATTTCATCGATGGCCGTAAAAATGCGCCGCTCTTTGGCAAATTCATCCATCAATGCGCCGCGGCCCGAATACACCCGGCTTAGGGTTTTGGGCTGATACTCATCAAGCACCGCGTGTTCGGGCAGATCGCTGGAGAACATGTAAAACACGCCGCCCAACATGATCGCGCCGACAAAAAGACCCAACGTGGCCCAGCTAAAAGCCCAACCGAAAAACCGTAAAATTGGCATGAACACAATCATACTCCCCGAGCGCACACCGCGTCCAACCCGCGGGTTTCAACGGCCCAAGCGGTTTATATAGGCGCGTTGGCATTGGGATGCAAAACCTCGCGACATGGGCAATTAAGCCCGCAAAAACTTGCTGGCCCGTAAACGTGCTCGCCAATGTAGCCATAAGCTTACTCGAAACTTTGGAGGCGATTTAGCGTTTAAGACTACTTAAGCCGCAGCTTGGCCCGCTCAGCGTCGTCTTCGGCCCACGTATAAAGCGCGTTGATCACCCCGGTTGCCGCCCGCGCACGCCATTCGGATTTTTGCATCCGCTCGCGGTCCAGATCATCGGATAGAAACCCCAATTCCAGCAAAAGCGAGGGCACATCCGGCGCTTTGAGCACCAAAAACCCAGCAGAGCGGTGCGGACGCGAACGTATCACGGCAATTTGTTCTTTGAGCGCTTTGACCATGATCGCCGCCAGACGCCGCGAGCGCGGGTTGGTCTCGGCGCGGGCCATATCCAAAAGCGCGCGGGCCACGTCGTCTTCCTCAACGCTCAAATCGAGCCCCGCCGAAACATCCGAGCGGTTCTCAAGCTGGGCCAAAGCCGCACTTGCCGCATCCGAGGCTTGCTCGGAGAGCGAGTAAACTGTGGCACCATAAGCATCGCCTTGAGCGACCGTATTGGCATGGATCGACAGCATCACATCCGCCCCAGCGGACTGGGCGATGCGCACACGATCCGAAAGCGAGAGAAACACGTCCCGCTCACGGGTCAGCACCACCGAGAAATCGCCGGTTTGCAACAGACGCGAGCGCAATTCGAGGGCAAAACGCAGGGCGATATCCTTTTCCGAGACCCCTGCGCGGATTGCACCCGGATCGACCCCGCCATGGCCCGGATCAATCGCCACAACCACCGCGCCGTCGCCGCCGTCAGGCTTGGCAATCGGTGCATCGTGCAAAACTTTGCCCAAAATCGGCATCTCAGAGGCGCTGCCAGGCACCAACCGGGCCGCAAATTGCGCGCCCTCATTCGTTGTGAGCATATTGACCTGCTCAACACGCATGTCCCGCTCCAGATCAATCACCAACCGCGACCAGCCTGCGCGGAACATGCCAAAGCGCAGATGCGCCCGGCCCGGCCCGTCCCAAATCGTTTTAGGGTTTAGACCGCTCCAATTCACTTCGCGAAAATCCATCACCGCACGTGGCGGGTTCGATAGGGTAAAGACCCGGTGCGGCACCGCCGCGCTTAGGGCAAAGGTCACATCCAAACCTGTGTTTGTGATGGCAATTGAAGAGCCATCAGGCTCGATTTGCGCAATGTCCCATTTGCCCTGACCAGTTTGTGCCATCAAAGGCGATGCCCCGGCAAAACCAAGCTGTACGGCAAAAAGCAAACCGCCCATAAGCCGCAAAAACAGACCAAGCCCGTTCAGATTGCACCGCTGCTGCATTATTTTCGCCTCCCACCATTCACCACCGTGAAATCACCGCTTCGTGATAACTTAAAGCTGTTTTTCACCCTGAACCCAAGCAGCCAAACTGGGTTATCCGGCATCACGGGGTGAAAAACAAATTGTAATTTCGCCCCGTCAGTGCCACATATGAACAACGTGGCGGTATAACTAAGGTAAAAACAACGACGCCCCCACGCACACAGTTATTCGCTGAACCATAGGTGAAGAGCCCAGATATCTGAGGCCACTTTGTTCAGCATCGTTCGCAAGAGCGAACAAAGAACCAGCGGCCCCAAGGGGCTGCATAATCTGGCAGCGGCCCTTTAGCCGCGACATTTGACCACCTGACCTACAGGTGGTTGGGGAATTTGAAACCGTGATGGACCGGACACACATAACGCTTTTACCCATGGCCCGACAGCGCATTGCCGCTTGGCCAGTTGAGGAAAACGCGCCCCGCACCATCGCCCCTTACTCTCGAACCGTCCCAATACCCCAAGCGCTCGCGCAATTGCGCCGGTTCAATCATGGAACACTATGTCAAAGAAAATGCTTATCGACGCCACCCATGCGGAAGAAACCCGCGTCGTGGTTGTCGAAGGAAACAAGGTCGATGAATTCGACTTCGAGACCATAACGAAACGGCAAATTGCCGGAAATATCTATCTAGCCAAAGTCACGCGCGTTGAGCCGTCGTTGCAGGCTGCCTTTGTGGATTACGGCGGAAATCGCCACGGCTTTTTGGCCTTTTCGGAAATTCATCCCGATTATTACCAAATCCCCAAAGAGGACCGCGAGCGTCTGTTAGAAGAAGACGCGCGCCGTGAACGCGAAGCGCAAGAGGCGGAAACCGCCGCTGATGAACGTCGCGCGAATAAGGCCAATGAAGCGGCTGAAAGTTCGGCGGATGCCTCTGCTGATGCATCGGGGGACGCTGTGGCGGAGGGTGATGACGCGCCCAAGCCGAAAAAGCGGCGGACGCGGCGGAAGAAATCCGATGAAAAGGCCGGTGATGCGGTTGAGGCTGATAAAGTAGAAGCCGAAGCGGTCAGCGAAGATGCCACAAGTGAAGATTCCCCTGCGGCAGAGGCAGCGCCTGAGAGTGATGCCCCTGTTGAGGCCGCTTCTGTAGATGCTGATGCGCCCGAGGCTGATGTTGTAGCGGAGGCCGCTGAAGAAGAGGCCCCCAAGCCCAAGCGCCGCCGTGCGGTTCGTAAGAAGAAAACCGATAGCGCGGCTGAGGCCATTGGTCTTGAAGCCGACGATGATGACGTGGTTTCCGAAGACGCGCCAGACGACACCGAGAGCTTGCTGGTTGAGACCCCTGAGGGCGATGAAGTGGCGGCGAAAAAGCCCCGCGCCCGCCGGACCCGCAAAAAGCCTGCGGCCAAGGCCGCCGAAGAGGCGGCAACTGAGACCTCTGAGGCAGATGCCGGTGCAGACGCCAATGAGGGCGGCGAAGCTGCGGCCCCTAGCGACGATGAAAAGCCAAAGCGCCGCCGTTCACGTGGCGGTCGCAAGAAAAAAGATGAGGCCGCATCAGATGGTGACAACGACGCGCAAGGCTACGAATCCGTAGGTGCCGAGGACGTTCAAGAAGAGATCGTCCGCAAACGCGCGCCCATGCGACGTTATAAAATCCAAGAAGTGATCCGCGTTCGTCAGATCCTCTTGGTGCAAGTTGTCAAAGAAGAGCGCGGCAATAAAGGCGCGGCGCTTACGACCTATCTGAGCCTTGCTGGGCGTTATTGCGTACTTATGCCCAATACCGCACGCGGTGGCGGTGTCAGCCGCAAAATCACCAATGTGGCGGACCGCAAAAAGCTCAAGGAAATTGCCGCCGAGATCGATGTCCCCCAAGGTGCAGGTCTGATCGTGCGCACCGCCGGCGCGCGGCGCACCAAAACCGAGATCAAGCGCGATTACGAATACCTCTTGCGCCTCTGGGAGCAAATCCGCGAGCGCACCCTGACCTCGATCGCGCCGTCGCTGATCTATGAAGAAGGCAATCTGATCAAACGCTCGATCCGCGACCTTTACAGCCGCGAAATCGACGAAGTGATCGTGGATGGTGAGAACGGCTTTAATGAGGCCAAGGAGTACATGAAAATGCTCCTGCCCAGCCACGCCAAAAACGTGAAGCAATACCAAGACACCATGCCGCTGTTCTCGCGCTTTCAGGTTGAGAGCTACTTGGGCGGGATGATGAACCCAACGGTGCAACTGCGCTCGGGCGGGTATATCGTGATCAACCTCACCGAGGCGCTGGTTGCGGTGGATGTGAACTCGGGGCGGGCCACCAAAGAAGGCTCGATTGAGGACACTGCCGTAAAGACCAACCTTGAGGCGGCCGAAGAGGTGGCGCGGCAAATGCGGCTGCGCGATCTGGCTGGTCTGATCGTCATCGATTTCATCGACATGGAAGAGCGCCGCAATAATAACGCCGTCGAAAAATGCCTCAAAGAGGCGCTGAAACACGACCGGGCACGGGTTCAGGTTGGCCGGATTTCCGGCTTTGGCCTCTTGGAGATGTCGCGTCAGCGGTTGCGCCCCGGCATGCTTGAGGCGACCACCACGCAATGTCCGCATTGCTTGGGCACCGGCTATATCCGCTCGGATGAGAACCTTGCGCTGGCGATTATGCGCGAGCTGGACGAGGAAGGCACCCGCCGCCGCGCGCGAGAGTTGCTGGTCAAAGTGCCAGTGGCCATCGCCAATTACCTGCTCAACGACAAGCGCTCGCATCTGGCTGCCATCGAGGCGCGCTTTGAGATTGTGGTGCGCATCGAGGCCGACCCGAGCTTTATCGGCTCTCACTACGAAATCGAGCGGTTCAAAACCCCGGTACATGGCGCGGTGATCCCGCCCAAAACCGATGCGATCACCGTTGATGACAGCGGCAATCTGGACGAGCCAGTCGTTGCGCAATCGCAGCCCCCCGCCACCGAAGAAGACGAAGACGGCAAGCCAAAGCGGCGCCGTCGGCGTCGGCGCGGTGGACGTGGACGCGGCGATCGGCAGCGCGCGGGCGATGCTGAGGGTGGCACCGAAGATGGTGAGACCGATCAAAACGCGGCTTCGGACAAAGCACCATCGACTGATGAGACTTCAACTGATGTTTCTGCGGTGGATGAGCCTGTAGAGGCGGCTCCGGCTGATGAGGCCCCTACTGAAACGGCGGCTGAAGCAGTGGCCACCGAAGGGGCTGTTGCCGACGAAAAGCCAAAGCGCACCCGTCGTCGCAAAAAGGTTGAGCCAGAGGCAGAAGCCGCAGCGGAAGTGCCCGAACAAGCGGTTGAAGCTGAGGAAAAACCAAAGCCAAAGCGCCGCGCGCGCAAACCTAAGGCTGAAGTGGCAGCCCCAGACCCGGTTGAGGCCCCCGTTGAAGCGGTGGTCGAGGCCCCTGTTGAGGCGGCACCAGTTGCCGAGCCAACACCCACTCCGGTCGAAGCGGCACCTGAA
>CAYLLD010000132.1:0-8278 GCA_964384315.1 uncultured Rhodobacterales bacterium
ATGTCCTTGACGATCTTCTCGCCAGGGCTCTTCGTTGTCTTTCTCATCGTCCACTTCTCAGTGGTTACGATGAGCAACAAACCCTCTTTTAGCAAATAGACCTATTTGGTCTCATAGGCGCTGACGTCAGACAAAAGGTCGAGATGCTGTTCGCCCATCTAAAGAAAATCATGGGACTGACCAGACTGCGCCTAAGGGGACCAAACGGAGCGAAAGACGACTTCACACTAGCCGCCACAGCGCAGAACCTTCGCAAGATGGCGAAGCTGCTCCCAACACCGGCGTGAGGGCGGCTATTAGCCCTCAATTTCGACCCAGATATTGCGGCGCAACACATTGATTTTTCGACGGAATTGGCCAGAAACGGTCTTTGGGCCAAGCTCTTAGCCAGACCGGGGGATGGCAATCCGATCTGTGGTTCTACTTACTTTATGCCAGCCAATACCTCCTAGCTTACATGTGAAGCACCAAGCCCCACCAAATCGCCAGCCCGTCGTGCTGAAAGCACGCCTTTGGCGTGACGGACGGTCTGGCGATGGACCGGCGCTTCGCTTGATTCCGGTCCGGGCGCATAAAGCCAACGGCAGGAAAGTCCCTTCATTAAACGCGGCTATTCCAATGCATTGATATTGTGAATGGTGATTTGAACGCGGCTGATCTCCAGCACGCCCTCAGAGCGCAGCTTGTCAAAACTCTGTGTCACCCATTGACGCGTCGCCCCCACAGCAGAGGCGATTTGTTCATAAGTGATGGTGCGGTCGATAACCACCGATGCCCCCTCATGCCGCCCTTGGGCGTCGGCGAGGATCAGCAAAAACTGCCGCAGCCGCTCAGAGGCAGAGCGGGTGCCGAGCATCTGGATCAAAGCGGAATAGGTTTTGCCCTTGGCAATCAACCCGTCAATCACCGCAATGGCCACATCCGGCACTTCACGCACCAGCTTTTGTAGGCTCATGCCGGACAAAAACAGCATCTCACAGGGCTCTAGCGCGTCCGCTGACCAAACGTGGCGACCTCGGCCGAAGACCTCTGGCCCACCGATGAAATGGCCCGGCGTCCAATAGGCCAGCGTGATCTCGCGACCCGAGGGGCCCGCGTAATACGTCCGCGCCCGCCCGCTTTCAATGATCCAAACGCCGGTATGGCCATCGCCTTGATGAAAGACCCCTTGGCCTTTGCCAAAGGTGCAGCGAGATCCCATTCTGCGAACGGTATTTTGATCTTGTTTGCTAAGCTGGGCCAGAAAGCCCGCACCCTCATTGATCTCTAGAATATACTCTGACAGGAAAATTGCACTTGGCGCATTGGGTTGGGCTGAAGTCTGATCGAGGGGCTCATCGGGCTGGTTGCGGTTATTCATTTCGGACGTGGCTGCGCCGCTAGATAGGCGGCAATCTCAGCGATCTTATCGTCAGGCAGGGCGAGCATTTTTTTGTGCAACGCGGGCAATCGGGTCACCTCGCGCGTGCCGTCTTTGAAGTCTGTCATTTGTTTCACGAGATATCCCGGATGCTGGGCCGTGAGATAGGGCACTTCTGGCGCGCCTTCGGCATCATTGTCATGACAGCCTACACAGCCCAAGTCCATAAAAGCAAATTCTCCGAGCGTGGTGTCATCTGCGGGATAGGGCTCTGGCGGGTCTTGGGTGGCGAACCACTCAACCACAATCGGCACCGCGTCGGGGTGCAACTCAGTCACGATGGTGGCCATTTGCCCGCCATCGTTGTTGCGATTGCCTGAATGAAACGCTTTGATCTGCGCTTCGATATAGGCGGGCTTTTGTCCGCCGAGGTTAGGAAATTTTGCGGTGTGCGAGACACCAAAAAGACCGTGGCACAGGGCGCAGGTTTCATAGGGCGGGTATTGCGAGGGATCGTAGTCCGCCTGTGCCGTTGATGCGGCCATCAAAAGTGCCAGTGTCTTTGCCAGTGTCTTTGCCAGTGTCGGCGCGGCCCTATGAGCCATGATCGAGGGGCATCACAGGCACGCTTACGGATTGTGTCGTGCCATCGGCGAATTCGAGCACCAAACCCACGCTCTCGCCCACAGATTTCGGCGCCATTGGCCGCATCAGCATGACATGCAATCCGCCGCGTTCAAACACGACGCTCTGGCCCGACGCGATCTCAATCACATCGACCCCAGTCATAGTGGCCACGCCGTCTTTTTCGGAACTCAGATGGATATGAGCCATCATATAGCCCTCGGCCGTCACGCCGATCAACTGCCGCGCCTCTGCGCCTTCATTGCTCAGGGTCATATAGGCGGCATGCGCCATGGCAGAGGGCGGTGCGGCGGGGATAAACGGGCTTTTGATCGCCAGCCCCTCAGCACTCGCGATAACGGGGGCCACCAGGGTTGCGATTGTGAAAGCAAGCGCGGAAAATTTCATTGGGATAGCTCTTTTCTGTAGCCAATTTGAAGGCGTGCGATGAACTCAGCCGTTAGCCCTGGATCAAAGGGTGGCTGTAATTTTGCGCGCAATGTTCCATCTGGTGCGATCACCGACACGGATGAGCTGTGCTGCACCTCGTAATAGCCATCGCTGTCTGGTTCCAGCAGGCGGTAAAAACTGTCAGTGGCCTCGATGAGGCCATCGATGTCTGCGCGCTCACCCGTGAAGCTTTTGAAGTCTGGATGAAAATACTGGGCGTATTCGCTGACGCTATCGGCGTCCCGCTCTGGGTCCACAGAGATGAAAATTACCTTAGGGACATTGTCAGGGCGCACCCGCATCCCCGTCTCGCTGACCGCCGCTTCAAGATTTGCCAGTGTGAAAGGACAGACGTCGGGGCAGGTCAAAAAGCCGAACATCACCAGCGTCCACGCGTCCGTGAGGTCTTTATCGGTGAAACTCTGGCCCAGCTCGTTTGAGAAAGCGAATTCTGGCAGCTCCAGCGGCTCATCCAGCATGACGCCTTGCACTTGGGCCGCAGCCGGTGTGGCGGCGGGAATGGCCATTGCGATCATCAAGGCGGCGAGCAGCTGTTTCATCCGTTTTGATCCTCAAAGGCTTTGCGGCTTTCTGCTTTGATGGTGTCGAGACAGAACTGCCGCGTTTTGATATACTCTGGGCTAGAGGCCATGTCGGTGGACCGAGGCCGTTCAAGCGGCACACGCACGTCCTCAATAATCCGGCCCGGTGCAGCACTCATGATCAAAACGCGGTCGGCTAGGAACACCGCCTCATCCACGTCATGGGTCACGAAGACGACTGTGGTGCCGAACTCACGCCAAATATCTAGCAAGCTTTCCTGCATCATTAGCCGCGTTTGTGCGTCCAAAGCGCCAAAGGGCTCA
Organism: uncultured Rhodobacterales bacterium; assembly: GCA_964384315.1. Classification (GTDB taxonomy): domain Bacteria; phylum Pseudomonadota; class Alphaproteobacteria; order Rhodobacterales; family Rhodobacteraceae; genus CAYLLD01. The sequence goes on from CAYLLD010000132.1 coordinate 3,301, forward strand.
TCCATCAGCAACACCGAGGGATAATTGGCCAAGGCGCGGGCGATGCCGACGCGCTGTTGCATGCCGCCCGAAAGCTCTGCGGGATAACGGTCGCCGAATTTCTTTAGGCCGACAAGCTCTAGGAACGTGTTGGCGGTTGAGCCTGCTTCAGCGCGGGTTAAGCCCCCCATAAGCGGTCCAAAGGCCACATTTTCATAGACGGTTTTCCATGGCAGCAGCGAATACTGCTGAAACACCATGCCACGCTCTGGACCCGGCTTTTCGACCCGCACATCATCGACGGTAACTTCGCCCGTGGTCGGCGTCACATAGCCTGCAATGGCGTTCATCAGCGTGGATTTACCGCAGCCAGAGGGGCCAAGGATACAAACGAACTCACCCGCTTTGATATCAAGCGAGGTGGCCTCGACCGCGCGATGAGCGCTATGGCCTTTGCCAAAGGTGACGGAGACGTCTTTGACCGCGATCTCGCCCTTGCCGTTGCTGGAACTCGGCGGGTTGCCTTTAAATCTCAGAGAATCAAGCATGGGTGGGTAGCCCTTTCGGCTCAGCCAAAGGCCGCGACTTGCGCCACGCCAAAAACAAAATCATTGCCACAAGGATGCCAAAGCCCGCGACATTCAGGATCGGGCCCATGGTCTCAAGCGCCAGCGAGGTCGAGACCCCAAGCCCCAGCATCGCTAGCCCCACAACCCAACTGGGCGTGGCGCAGCACACCACCCAAGACATGGTGGCATTGGTCATCGCAACCAAAAGCGCGCCGAACCCAGTGGTGGCATGTAGGCTGGTAGATGTACCCCTGTCGCAAGTGTCGCGCCGCAAAAGCGCAAAACACAGCGAACACAGGGCACCAAGGATGGCCAGCACCAACATACGCGACGGCACGACGTTCAGGCTCCACTCGGAAATGCCGATGCCGTAGTCGTAATTCATCTTCCCGATTTCCAGCAGCCATTCTTCCCAAACGATTGCGGGGATATCGCTCCACGATGGGGTTGATTTGATGATCCACGCGACATTGCCAAACCAGTTGTAGCCGGTGGTGTAGTTGGGAAGGGCTTGGAACCGGACGATCAGGGCCAGCATCATCACCACTTGGAACAAGACCGCAAAGATCACCCCATGCAGCAGCATTTGCCGCCAGTTTCCACGAATTTCAGACCAAAGAACTGCAAACATCAGCGTGCCCTCGCTTGCCATTTCAACATCGGTTTGGTGATTAACTTAACGGCGGCGGTTGATGCGGTTCCCAAGAACCCGATCACCAGCATGCCAACCACAATGTCTTGGTAATTGATCAGGCTATAGGCATCCCACGTGAAGTAGCCGATGCCGTATTGGCCAGAAATAATCTCACCGGCCAAAAGCGAGAACCAGCTGACCCCCATGCCAATCGCCAACCCTGCGGCGATCGAGGGCATAGCGGCGGGGATCACCACATGGCGAAACACAGCCCAGCGGGGCGCGCCAAGCGATTGAACCGCGCGGACTAAAACTTCGGGCGTTTGCTCTACCCCGTGCAGCGTATTCAGCACGATGGGGAACAGAGCGCCCAGAAAGGTGATATAGATGATTGAGCTTTCTTCCGTCGGCCACATTAGGATGGCCAGCGGGATCCAAGCCACCGCAGGGATCGGGCGGATCACCTCAATGTACGGCATGATAAATGCGCGCGCGAGTTTTGAGCGGCCCATGACCAGCCCGATGGAAATCCCGAGCGCCACGGCAATGGAGTAGCTGAACAAAATCCGGCGCATGGACACATAGATATGGGTCCAGAAAATTTCGGTCTGGATGTGACCGACGAAGGCGCTGAACACCTTTAAAGGCGACGGGACATTCTCAAAGTTGATATAAAAGTTGAAGTTTATTTCCGTAAGAAGTGCCCAAAGCAAAACCCCGATAGCCAAAGAGGCACCCGCGATACCGATGCTGCGCCATGTGTCCGGAGCGATCTTGGGCAAAGTGGTGGCCGCTTTGGCCTCATCGACCGTTTTTGCGACACCATCAGGCTTTGCAGAGCCGCGCTGAGCCGCCGCTACCACGCTGTCTTGTTCCAGTACATTCGCCATCGGGTCCCCCAATTTGGTTGACCGGGGCGTCATCGCCCCGATCCACGCTTATTTGATTGCCAAAGGCATCAGCCTTCGCTGACAAAATCCGCAATCGCTGCGTCAAAGCTGATCAGCGCACCGCTATTTGTAGCGGCAAATGCCTCGGCTTCGCCTTTGCGCAAGAAGGTGGAATAGCTGTCCCCCGACTTGACCCAGAAAGCGGTCTTGCCAAAGAGCTTCAGGCCAGTTTCCACGTCATAGACGTAAGTGGCGTTCAGCTTGGCGCCTGTGCCCTTCATCTCGGCTGCCGCCGTAAGGAACTCGGCCATTGAGCCATAGGTCGAGACGCCGTCGCGAGAGTGCCAGATTTCCATTGGCAGGCCTTTGTTGGCCGCAATCGGATCAACAAGCACGGCTTTGTCGGCCTCATAATCAACGCCAAGGTCCGCATAAGCACTGCGGATATAGTCCTCCGTGATCCACTCATCGAAATCGAGCGGCGGAATGGCTTTTTCGGCAACAAGAACACCGTGGTTGAACTTCAACGCTTCGGTCCAAGCTGGTTTGATCGAAGGCTCAAGCGTCAGGTGACCACCTTTTGAGAAGTAGAGATAAAGCACCTCTTTCTCGACGCCCGTCCAACCTTCCAACTTGGTCACAGCTTCCATTGGATCGGCGCGAACCCACTCGCCCGCTTCCCAAACCGCTTTGATGAAAGCTTCGACAACTTCGGGATACTCGTCAGCGAAATCTTCGCGGACCACGACGCCGTGCAAGTAAGGCACGCCGGTTTCTGAGCCGTCATAGATTTTGCGACCGGTGCCGCGGAATTCCATGATCTCTGACCAAGGGCAGAAATCAGAGTGGGCATCAATTTTGCCCGCTGCGATGTTCGCCGCGCCGACAGCGGGGCTTTGGTTCTTAAGAACATAGTCAGTCGATGGGATGCTGTTGTCTTGCATGGCCTTGAGCAACATGCCCCAAGCCGCAGAGCCAACCGGCGTCGAAACTTCTTTGCCTGCCAGATCATCGATCGAGTAAAGATCGCTTTCCACAGGCACAACGATCGCGTTGCCAGACCCCTTCAGGTTGTAGCCCGTGCCCGCAACATATTTCGTGCGCAGGCTGTCGGTTTCCTGAAACTTCGCGCCATTCACGATCAGCGGGTAATCCCCCATCACGCCAAACTGCAGCTTGTTGGCGAGCATCTGGTTCGTGATCGGACCGCCGGAGCTATAATCAGCCCAGCTCACGTCATAGGTCACGTCAGCGTATTTGCCGTCCGTGGGCAGATATTTTTCGAAGAGGCCGAGCTCTTTGACAATAATCCCTGCTGTATATGTATCGGTACACATCGACTGGTGGCCAACGGCGATCCCAATCTTCTCGGCCATTGCGGCACTGGCCATAGGCAGCATTGCGGCGCTTAGCAGTAAGCTCTTGAAAGTAAGTCTCATCTTCCTTCTCCTGGCTGGACGTGAGCGTAAATGCTCATTCTGCGTCCATGCTCACCGCAAATTTGCGCGAACCAAACCACTGTTTGACGAGAAGTGTGATTCTTTTTGCGGTTGCACAAAATTGAGGCTGAAATTTTGGGCATTGTGCAGTTCTAGCGCAGAAATTTCCGTCATTTTGCGCCTGCCCGAGAATCAATTTTACTGTTTAATATCAATTAGTTATACGGTTTTTGAAACGAGAATTTCCGCCCCAAGAGCCAGTCTCGAAGCGGTAATAACTTTCAGCGATTTGAACGTGACGTCCCTACGTCAGGCCGCGAGTTTCCCCAGCGCCCAGCGGACATTTTTGCGAACATCCGGGTCCGCATCATCCGCGTATTTTTCCAAGTAACTTACCGTCTCGGGGACCGCCAATTCACCCAGCACCGCCGCGCATTCCTTGCGCAGATTTGGCACGGGCAGATCCATCATTGGGGCGATCTCAAGCGCGGCTTCCGTCGCGCCGAGCTTGCCCAGCGAGCGCACGGCTTTCAACCGTACCTGCCAAAACTCATCATCCAAGACGCCGCGCAGCGCCGCAACGCATTTCGCACCGCCGGTCTTGGCCAGCGTCTCTGCCGCAGCTTCGCGGGCCATCCACTCAGGATCGTTGAGCGCATCAACCAAAGTGGCCTCTGCATGCTCAGACTTTGAAAAGCCCAAGGCCGCAAGCGCCGTGCGACGGACGGCAACATCCGCATCATGGGCAGCATCGCGCAATGCGAGCAGTGATGTTTCATCTTGCAACCAACCGATCACACCGACCGCTTGTATCCTTACGGCTGTATCATCGCTTTGCAGAGCCTGAATGGCGGGGCCCATGGCCTCTGGTCGGCGCAGCTCTTTGATGCCCGCAAGACAAGCGGCCAAAATACGCGGGTCGGCCACATCAAGATGCGGCAAAATTGAATCGCCCGCGCTTGGGTCTTTCAACTCGGTCAAGCTCACAGCGGCAGCGTCAACCACCTCGGCATCGCTATCGCTTAACGCACCAACCAAAGCAGCGCTCGTTTCAGGCCCATCAAAATCGGTCAGGGCAATGGCGGCTTGTTTGCGCACCCCCGCGTCCTCATCCTTGATCGCTTTGGCGATATAAGGGATCACCGCAGGGTCCGCGCTATCGGCAAGTTCAATCACCGCCATGATACGCGCGCCCGCCGCGGGGTCGTCGAGCCCGTCAGCCAGCTCAGCAATATCGTCAAAGTCTTCGAAAAGGTCGTTCACGTCCGGCGTCTCACTTCAACAGGTAGGGGATATTGACGGTGACCGCGTCGGTCGGACAATCCGCCTCGCATGGCATGCAGTACCAGCACTCATCGTATTTCATGTAGGCGGTCTTTTTGCCGTCGTCTTTTTCAACGATCCGCAGGACGTCCAGAGGGCAAACATCGACGCAAACGGTGCAGCCTTTATCGGCGATACAAAGGT
>CAYLLD010000133.1:0-8054 GCA_964384315.1 uncultured Rhodobacterales bacterium
CTCCGCGACCCGCTCAGCGCCGGTGCTGACCTGTCAGGCCAATTTGGCCAAGCTCGCAGGCCCCACCGACGCGCCGGTCGGGATCATCGTGAATTCCGGCAACGCCAATGCCTTTACCGGACGGCACGGCGATGAGAGCACCTCGGCCCTGATCAAGGCCGTGGCCCGCGCCATCGGCACAACCCCCGAGATGATATTCCCCGCCTCAACCGGCGTGATCGGCGAGCGCCTGCCCCAAGAGCGCATCACCGCCAAACTAGACGAATTGGTCGCGGGACTGGACGCAGGCAAAGCCGCCCCCGCCGCCAGCGCGATCATGACCACGGACACCTACCCCAAGGGCGCGGCGGTCACCGTGGACACCGGCGCAGGGCGCGCGACCATCACGGGCTTTGCCAAAGGCTCGGGCATGATCGCCCCTGATATGGCCACGATGTTGGTCTATATTTTCACCGACGCGCAGGTTGCGCCCGCCCTCTGGCAAGAGATGGTCACGGGGGCGTGCAACAGCACCTTCAACGCGATCACGGTGGATAGCGACACCTCGACTTCGGACACGCTGGTGGCGGTGGCGACGGGCAAGGGCGCGCTCAAGATCGAGAGCCCGAGCGATACGGGCGCGGTGTCTTTGCGCGACGGATTGACCGCGCTGATGCAGGATTTGGCCCATCAAGTGGTCTGCGACGGCGAGGGTGCCAGCAAATTCGTTGAGGTCGCCGTGCGCGGCGCGGCAGATGAGCCCGACGCCCAGCGCATCGCCCGTGCCATCGCTGACAGCCCGCTGGTGAAAACCGCCATCGCGGGCGAGGATCCCAATTGGGGCCGCATCGTCATGGCCATCGGCAAAGCGGGCGCACAGGCGGATCGCGACAAGATCAGCATCTGGTTTGGCGATTGTTTGGTCGCGGAAAAAGGCTGGGTCGCCCAAAGCTACCAAGAGGCCCAAGGCGCGGCCCATATGAAGGGCGAGCGGCTGGAAATCGTGGTCGATTTGGCCCTTGGATCGGGGCAGGCTACCATGTGGACCTGCGATCTGACCCACGACTATATCTCGATCAACGCCGATTACCGCTCGTGAACCTCGTCCTCGTCTCTGCGGTCGCCCTGATCGACACCGACGGGCGGGTGCTCTTGGCCCAGCGCCCTGAGGGGAAATCCATGGCCGGTCTTTGGGAATTTCCAGGTGGCAAGGTTGAAGCCGGCGAGACCCCCGAGGCCGCTTTGATCCGCGAATTGGACGAAGAACTGGGGATCAACACATGGCAAAGCTGCCTCGCGCCCCTGACGTTCGCCTCCCACGCCTATGACGATTTTCACCTGCTGATGCCGCTGTTCGCCTGCCGCAAATGGGAAGGCACCCCGCGCGCCAAAGAGGGCCAGACGCTAAAGTGGGCGCGGGTGAACGAGCTGCGCGACTATCCGATGCCCGCCGCCGATGTGCCGCTGATCGCGGTGCTGCGGGATTGGCTTTAGGGCTTACAACCAGCCCGAAGCCTCGCGTTTGATCATATCAAAGAGGAACTGAATGTGATCGTCCCGCGCGTTCAGGCAAGGGATGTAGTGGAAATGCTCGCCGCCCGCCTCTTCAAAACTCTCTTTGATCTCTTCGTTGATCTCTTCGAGGGTCTCGACGCAGTCGGTGGCAAAGGCAGGCGCAACCATCGCGATGTTCTTTTGCCCGCCCTCGGCCAGCTCGGCCACATAATCCACCGTGGCAGGGCCTACCCATTTCTCGGGGCCAAATTTCGACTGAAACGTCGTGACAATATCCGTATCCGCCCAGCCAAGGCGCTCTTTCAACAGCCGCGTCGTTTTCTGGCACTGGCAATGATAGGGATCGCCGTCCATCAGATAGCGCTCGGGCACGCCGTGATAGCTGGCGACCAGAATATCGGGGCGGGTCTCTAGGGCGCCGTAGGCCTCTTCGATGCTAGTGGCCAGCGCGTCGATATAGGCAGGCTCATCAAAATAGGCAGGCACCGTGCGGATCGCGGGCTGCCAATTCATTTTCATCAGCGTCCGAAACGCCTCGTCATTGGCCGTGGCGGTGGTGGGGGCGGCGTATTGCGGGTAGAGCGGGAAGAACACCAGCCGGTCGCAGCCCTTTGCCTTCATCGCCTCAATGACCGAAGCCGTCGAGGGATTGCCGTAGCGCATGGCAAAATCCACCTCGACCGCGTCGCCATAGGCCTCTTTCATCATAGCCGCTAGCTTGTCGGATTGCTCGCGGGTGACGGTCAAAAGCGGGCTCTCGTCGCGCTCGTTGTTCCAAATCCCGCGATAGGCCTCGCCCGAGGAAAACGGGCGTTTGGTCAGGATAATCAGCTGCAAAAGCGGCTGCCAGAGCCAAGGCGAGTAATCAATGACGCGCCGGTCCGAGAGGAACTCATTCAGATAGCGCCGCATTGACCAATAATCCGTCGCATCCGGCGTGCCCAGATTGGCGATGATCACCCCCAGCTTGGTCTTTTTGACGGGCGGGTGGTCGGCGGGCAGATGCGCGCGCGCGGCGGGGTCGGTTTGGTCAAGCATGGGTGTCGCGATCTGATGTGGCTACGGTCTCATCGGAACCTAGCGCCCGTTGCAGGGCTGTCAACGCTTTGGGCTTTTGCGCGGGTCGTGTTCTGTGGTGCCCAAAGCATCCGCAAGGCGCATCTGGGCGCTGCCGGGGCGCAGGGGTTGCGGCTGATCGGCGGCGGGGGCCCAGCCCGAGAGGAACATCACCTCAAAGGTGGCGCGCAGCCGCCCGTCTGCGCCTGCGTGATCCTGCGCATAGAGCCGCGCGGTCTCGGCGAAAAGCGCGCGCGGCGGGATGCGGCGGTCTTGGTCGGTGAGCGTATTGGTCTCGCCCATGGCCCGCAAATCGCGCATCAAATCAAAGGCGGTGGCATAGCTGACATGGGCAGGCACCGCATCGGCCACGGGCATGGCCAGTCCCGCCCGCTGCAAGAGCGCCCCCAGATCGCGCAGATCACCCATGGGCGCAATCCGCGGGGCGGCGCCGCCGCGCAGGGCAATCTCGGCGCGCATCAGCACATCGCGCAACTCCCCCAGCGTGCGCCCCCCCAGCATCACGCCAATGAAGAGCCCATCGGGGCGCAGCGCACGGCGGCACTGAATGATCTGGCCCACCGGATCATTATCGCCGTGCAGCGCCATGGCATGGATCACCAGATCATGGGCGCCCTCGTTGAGAGGCAGATGCGGCTGGACGGCGACTGTTTTTGGCCTGATTTCCAAAAGATCGCCCCAAAGCTCGGGCTGGGCCGCAACGCAAAGCGGCGTCTCAAAGCTGCGGGCAACTTCGGTTAAGCGCTCATTAACCTCATGGGCGGCAAACTCATGGAGAAAATTCGCAGGGCCGATGGCACGCGCGCGCGCGCGGCGGAGGGCCTGAAGCTGGGGCGAAAAAATCTGGGGTAGCGAAGCCTCTGGCACATCGTCTCCAAGCATAATCGCCAGCTAAGCTGGCTCATTGGAGGCTACATGGGTTCTCAATCGCAAGGTGTCGAGCGCAAAGACGCAAAAACCTCGTCGAACCGCCCGCATAAAACATGGCACTCAACATGGCGTCACGTCTCAACCGCGCTCATTGACCAGCTATTTCCGGCAGGCTGTCTGGCCTGCAACGCGGCGACGCAAACCGCCAGCGGGCTGTGCAGCGCCTGTTGGCGCGACACGTATTTTCTGACCGGCACGCTTTGTGATCGTTGCGGCGCGCCGTTGCGGCAAACCCCCGACGAGAGCGCTGAGGCGATTTGCGATGATTGCGTGCATCACCCCCCGGCGTGGGGGCGCGGCCGTTGCGCCACCGCCTATGAGGGCGCGGGCAGGCGCGCGGCGATGAACTTAAAGCACGGGGACCGCACAGATCTTGCACCCGCACTGGCCCGTTGGGTGACAGGCGCGGGTGTCGATATTCTGCACCCGGACGCGCTTTTGGTGCCTGTGCCGCTGCACCGCTTTCGCTTGATGCAAAGGCGCTACAACCAAGCGGCGGAATTGACCCGCGCCATTGGCAAACGGTGCGGCGCAAAGACCTTGCCCGATGCGCTTTTGCGTTCGGTCAACACGCCGCCTCTCAAGGGTAACCGGGCCACGCGGCACGAGACACTGAAAGATGCCTTCGACGTGAACCCTCGCCGGGCCAAAGATTTAAAGGGCGCGCATGTGATTCTGATCGACGATGTGCTGACCACGGGGGCGACCTTGAGCGCCTGCGCCGAGGTGCTTTTTACCGCGCAGGTGGCGCGGGTCGATGTCTTGGCCCTTGCACGCGCGGTGCGAGACACGTAACCAAACCCCGATCTCAAAACACGCGAGCAGCACGGACCAATGGCTACAGTTATCCTCTACACCACACCAATATGCGGGTATTGCGCCGCGGCCAAACGGCTCTTGAGCGCCAAGAACGTGGCCTTTACCGAGTTCGACGTGATGCGCGAGCCGCAGTTGCGTGATGAGATGATGAAACGCGCAGGCGGGCGCCACACGGTGCCGCAGATTTTCATCGATGACGCCCATATTGGCGGGTTCGACGACATGAACGCCCTTGAGCGCGAGGGCAAGCTGGACGCGCTTTTGGGTCTATAACCGCCCATTAAACAACTTTATTGTGTGACGTCTTGACGAAGCGGTGCCGTTTCTTGTCAACTTCTAGGGACTACCCCGAATAGACCCCCTTAGACTTGAAAAGCGGCACACCAATGACCGGACCAATGACGGGATTGCATGGCAATGGCCTTGCCCAGACGTTGCTCAGCGAAATTGCTCTTGTTGAGCAGTTATCGCAGTCACGCCTAAAGCGGGCCCTCCCCGGCGGTATGGAACTTTCCCATTTCGTCGTTTTGAACCATTTTATGAGCCAAACAGACGAAGAGACCCCCGCCAAACTGGCCAAACGGTTTCGCGTCACCAAAGGCGCGATGACCAACACACTGTCGCGACTGGAAAAGGCAGGGCTGGTGGATATTCGCCCAGATTGGAACGACGGTCGCCGCAAGCTGGTGAGCGTGAACGATAAGGGCAAAGCCGCCCATAGTGATGCGCTATCCGCCTTGGGCGGGGTATTCAAAGGCCTGTCGGGCGAGCTTGGCGAAGAGCAGCTGTTGAGCGCCATCGGCATGATGCAATCGCTCAAAGACCACTTTGACGCCGCCCCTGCTGAGCAATCTTAGGGTAATCTTAGCCCGGTTTCACCGAAGCCGTAACGTAATTCACCGACAAATCGCGATGCGAGATCGACCAGCTCCAGCCTAGGGGGTTGAACACAAACCCCGCGCGGTCCAGCTCGGTCAGCCCCGCCTTGCCCAGCATCGCGATCAACTCATCGGGCGTGATGAACTTGCGCCAGTCGTGGGTGCCGCGCGGCAGCCAGCGCATGATCACCTCAGCGCCGACAATGGCCATGGCAAAGCTTTTGGGGTTGCGGTTGATCGTGCTGGCGATCATGAGCCCGCCCGGCCGCAAGAGCGCCGCACAGGCGTCAAGATAGGCCTGCGGGTCGGCCACATGCTCAACCACTTCCATGTTCAAAACCACATCGAATTGCTCACCCGCAGCGGCCAAATCCTCGGCGGTGGTGTTGCGGTAATCGATCGTGAGGCCCATTTCATTTGCGTGATGCTGCGCCACGGGAATGTTGCGCGGGGCCGCATCCGCGCCGACCACCGTGGCCCCAAGTCGGGCCATAGGTTCGCTCAAGAGACCACCGCCGCAGCCGATATCCAAAAGCCGCAACCCGCTTAGCGGCGCGGGCACCGACGGATCGCGCTCGAATTCCGCGCAAATCTGGGCAATAATGTAATCAAGCCGACACGGGTTTAACATATGAAGCGGCTTGAACTTACCGTTGGGGTCCCACCATTCGGCGGCCATGGCCTCGAATTTGGAAACTTCCTGCGGATCGACCGTTGTTTGCGTGTTCATTGTAAACCCATTATCAATCTGACTAACTAGAATAAGCCAAACCCTCAGAAATTAAAGGCGCGCATGCCGGAAAACTCGACCACATCGCCACAAAGGACGCCTCGGCGCGACCGTCGTGAGCTATATCCGGCGATTGAGCCCTTTGCCCAGCATCATATCGATATGCCGGGGGGGCACCGCATTTACGTTGAGGAATGTGGCAATCCCGACGGACGGCCCGTGGTGGTCTTGCATGGCGGGCCGGGGGGCGGTTGCAGTCCGGGGATGCGGCGGTTTTTTGACCCCTCGCACTATCGTGTGGTGCTGTTTGACCAGCGCGGCTGCGGGCGCTCGCTGCCCAATGCAGCAATTGAAGGCAATACGACCTGGGATCTGATCGACGATATGGAGCGGATTCGCACCCATCTTGGGATCGAGGATTGGGTGCTGTTTGGCGGCTCTTGGGGGGCGACGCTGGCTTTGACCTATGGCCAGACCCACCCCGAGCGCGTGACGCATTTTGTGCTGCGCGGCATCTTCATGATGACCAAGGCCGAGCTGGATTGGTTCTATGGCGGCGGTGCTGGCAAGTTTTTTCCCGAGGAATGGGCGCGGTTTTCGCAAATGGTGCCCGAGAAAGAGCGCGGTGATCTAATCGCCGCCTATGGCCGCCGTCTGTTCGATGACGACGAGGTGATCCAGATCAAATTCGCACGGGTTTGGGCCGGATGGGAAAGCGCCTTGGCCAGTTTCACAAACCGCTCGCGCGCCCTGCCCTCTGGCACCTATTCGCTGGCCTTTGCGCGGCTGGAAAACCACTATTTCGCCAATATGGGCTTTTTGCCCGAGGACAATCACCTGCTGCGCAACATGGATAAGATCAAGCACATCAAAGCCATGATCGTCCAAGGCCGCTACGATATGATCTGCCCGCCGCGTACAGCCTATGAGCTGCATGAGGCATGGCCAAATTCGTCGCTCTACATCAGCCCCTACGACGGCCACGCCCTCAGTGAGCCGGGGATCAGTCAGGCGCTTTTGGATTATATGGACAAGCTGCGCGGCTAGGTTTTGCGCAATTCGCATTATTTTGCGTCATCCAGACCCATTATTCGCTAAACTCTGGCTTTTAGCGGTCTTAGGCTTTTGACACCACGTCTCAATCCCTTAAGCTTGCCCCATTGGTTGGCGGGTAGGAGCCGAGAGTTCGTGAAGTCTGTTTTAGGGATTATCATTCAACGACTGTTGCTTGGATTGGTGACCCTCTTCGTTGTTTCGCTGATCATTTTCATTGCCGTCAATCAACTGCCCGGCGATTTCGCGCAGTCCATTTTGGGCCAAGGCGCCACCCCCGAGGCGGTCAAGGCGATCCGCACCCAAATCGGTCTCGATCAACCTGCCATCGCGCGGTATTTCAGCTGGCTTGGCGGCGCGATCACTGGCGATTTTGGCGTCTCGTTCAGCCAGCTTAACTTTCAAAGCAACCTAGGGGGCACGCAGCTCACCACCGTGGCGGATCAGTTGCGCCCGCGGTTTTTCAACACGCTGTTCCTCGCAGGGGTCGCCGCCGCGATTGCCGTGCCCGTGTCGCTGACTATCGGCATTTTGGCCGCGCTTTACCGCAACTCTTGGTTCGACCGCGCCGCCAATGTCGCCACCCTCAGCTCGATCTCCAGCCCCGAGTTCTTTGTGGCCTATATCCTGATCCTGCTCTTGGCCGTCTTAAACCCGATCTTCCCCTCGCTCTCGAACGTCTATGCGGACATGAGCTTCGGCGCACGGCTTCACGCCACCATCCTGCCCGCGCTGGTCCTGACCCTTGTGGTGACAGCACATATGATGCGCATGACACGGGCGGCGATCATCAACCTGCTGGCGAGCCCCTATATCGAGATGGCGCGGCTCAAAGGCGTCTCGCCCGCCCGCATCATCATGGTCCACGCCCTGCCCAACGCGCTGGCACCGATCATCAATGTCGTGGCGCTCAACCTCGCCTATCTGATCACCGGCGTCGTGGTGGTCGAGGTGGTCTTTGTCTATCCGGGCATCGGGCAGCTTTTTGTCGATAGCGTGAAAATTCGCGATCTGCCGGTGGTGCAGGCCTGCTGTTTGGTCTTTGCCAGCGCCTATATCTTGCTGAACCTCGC
>CAYLLD010000134.1:0-8026 GCA_964384315.1 uncultured Rhodobacterales bacterium
AGAGCCGCGCACCATGTCCGGCATTGCCGAGTTCGACCGCGTTTTGGGCGGCGGCCTTGTGCCTGCTTCGGTCACGTTGGTGGGCGGCGATCCAGGGATCGGGAAGTCGACGCTGCTGCTGCAGGTCGCCAGCAAGCTTGCGAAAACCGGCGCCAAAACGATCTATGCCTCAGGCGAAGAGGCCACGCGGCAGATTTCCATGCGCGCAGGCCGTTTGGGCCTTGCGGATGCGCCGGTGGCCTTGGCCGCCGAGACCAATCTGCGTAATATCCTGACCACCCTTGAGGCCGAGCGCCCTGTGGTTGCGATTATTGATTCAATCCAGACCATGTGGTCCGACCGCGTCGAGAGCGCCCCGGGCTCGGTGGCCCAGGTGCGTGCCTGCGCCCATGAGCTGACGACCTTTGCCAAACGCTTTGGCGTCGCGATCATGCTGGTGGGCCATGTCACCAAAGAGGGCCAAATCGCCGGGCCACGGGTTGTCGAGCATATGGTCGATACGGTGATCTATTTTGAAGGCGAGCGCGGGCATCAGTATCGCATATTGCGGGCGGTCAAAAACCGCTTTGGCCCGGCGGATGAAATCGGCGTCTTTGAAATGACCGGCGCGGGCTTGGCCGAGGTGCTTAACCCCTCGTTTTTATCCCTATCCGAGCGCGAAGCGGCGGCCCCCGGCTCGGTCGTTTTCGCCGGCATCGAAGGCACCCGCGCCATGTTCGTGGAGATCCAAGCGCTGGTGGCCCGCTCTAGCCTTGGCACCCCGCGCCGTTCGGTGGTGGGCTGGGACAGCGCGCGGCTGGCGATGGTGCTCGCGGTGCTTGAGGCGCGCGCCGGGATCGCCCTTGGGGGACATGACGTTTATCTAAATGTTGCAGGCGGGCTAAAGATTAATGAGCCTGCGGCGGATTTGGCCGTTGCCGCCGCGCTGGTCTCGGCGCTCCAAGATATGCCCCTGCCCGCGCAAACCGCGCTATTCGGCGAAATTTCTCTATCCGGCGCACTGCGACCAGCCATCCACGCGGATACACGGCTAAAAGAGGCCCAAAAACTCGGATTTTCCCATGTTCACCTGCCAAAACACGCCAAAAATCGCTTTAAGACCACAGATATAACCTTAATGCACCATGAGCACTTGACGCCATTCATGTCTCAGTGTTTTGGTCGCGCCGACTTTACGAAAGAACCCGATGCAACTTGAAGCTTTCACCATCGTCGACGGCATTGTTGGCCTGATTATTTTAATCTCCGCCTTTTTGGCGTTTTCGCGCGGGTTTATGCGCGAGGCAATGTCAATTTTGGGTTGGGTTCTGGCAGCGATTGCGGCCTTTGTCTTTGCCCCGCAGGTCAAACCGCTGATTGCTGAGCTGCCCTATCTTAGGGATGTGATCGGCAATAATTGCGATTTTGCGATCCTGGCGGCTTTTGCGGTCGTCTTTATTGGCGTTTTGGTAGTGGTCTCAATTTTTACCCCGCTATTCTCGGGCATCGTCGCCAATTCGGCGCTGGGGCCGATTGACCGCGGCCTTGGCTTTTTGTTCGGGATCGCGCGGGGTGTGGTTCTCGTGGCCGTGGCGCTGATCGTCTATGAAATTGCTGTGGGCGGCGGTGAGGGCTTTGCGCAGGTCACGGACAGCCAAACGGTTGTGGTTCTGGGCGACCTAAAACAATCCATCAATGATGCTGTGATCGGCAGCGACCAAGGCGGCGCGTCCGATAGTCAGGCAGTGATGTGGATCCAAACAAAATACCAAGAGCTGACCCAAAGCTGCGCCTCCTAACGGCGCAGCCTTGGATTTCGGCCTAGGCTTGGTGGCGACACCCCACTTGCACCACATCGGTTGTGCGCGCGGCAAAACATGCAGCGCAGGACGTTAGATAAAAATTCCACATCCGGCGAAACCGCTCATCGAACCCCATGGTTTCAATCGACGGCCATGCTGAGTTGAACTCGCTATGCCAACGCCGCAGCGTGCGGCTGTAACTATCCCCAAAAGCCACCCAAGACGTCTCTGCCAGTCCGGCTTTGCCAAGCTGGTCCCGCAGCGCCGTCGCAGAGGGCAACATGCCGCCTGGAAAAATGTATTTTTGAATGAAATCGACCCCGTGCCGATAACTCTCAAACAGGTGATCTGAGACAGTGATGATCTGCAAACCAGCAGTAGCACCGGGGTTCAACCGATCTGATAACGTGCGAAAATACTGGGGCCAATATTTCTCCCCCACAGCCTCAAACATCTCAATCGAGGCAATCCCATCGTAGCGCCCCGCCTCGTCGCGGTAATCGCGCATCACAATATCGACCCGCTCGTTCAGACCCGCGTGAAAGAGCCGCTTTTTGGCAAAATCATGCTGCTCCTGCGAGATCGTCAGCCCGGTGATCCGCGCCCCTCGGGTCTTGGCCGCATGTTCCGCAAAACCGCCCCAGCCACAGCCAATCTCAAGCAAATGATCGCCGTCATTCACGCCGATTACATTGCACAGGTTCTCGTATTTCTTGGACTGCGCGGTGGAAATATCCTGCGTGGTCTCGTCGAACAAGGCCGAGGAATAGGTCATGGTTTCATCAAGCCATTGCTCGTAGAAAGAATTGCCCAGATCATAATGATAGGAAATGTTCTTGCGCGCCTGCGACTTAGAGTTTGACCGCAGCCAATGCCGCAGCCGCTCATAGCCGCGCACAATTGCAAAGCCGGGCATCTCATGGCCAACATTGTCATTGCTCAAAAGCAAAATATCAAGCAGCGCCTGCAAATCCGGCGTGTCCCACTGGCCATCCATATAGGCCTCGCAAAAGGCCATCTGTCCCTCGCGAATGATACGCGAGAATATCCCACCATCTTTGACCTGCATCACCGCATGGGGGCCCGTTACACCACTATCGACGCGGAAAATACGCCCATCGGGGATCACAATATCTATGCGCCCCACGGTGATGCGCTCAAGCACTGCATAAACCCGCGAAAACCACCGCGGCAAATCCCGTTGCCCCGCCAGTGAGTTAAAAATCTCACTCATCGCTTCCCTCTCCCCACATCGGCCTACCCCAGGCCACCAAAACCAGCGCAACGGTTAGGTTGCGCATATTTATTCACTTTCGCAAGCTGGCATTTTTTTGCGCCCGTCAGTTGCGAATTTCCTGATAAGCTGCCAGCGCGCGCTTGCGTCCAACATCCAGCGCAATAATCGGCTCAGCCGGAGGCACCGTTTTACCCCAACTGCGCGGAATGGCCGCCGCAAATTCCTGAGCGCCTGCGCCGCTTAGATAGTGACGTTGATAGGTCCCCGCGGGATCGAATTTCTCCGCCTGCAAACGCGGATTGAAAATGCGAAAATAAGGCGCAGCATCGGGGCCAGACCCCGCGACCCACTGCCATCCCATGGCATTTGAGGCCGGATCCCAGTCGATCAAACACGCCGCAAACCACGCCTGACCAACGCGCCAATCCACCAATAGATGCTTGCACAAATAGGAGGCCACGATCATCCGCGCCCGGTTGTGCATGATGCCGGTGACGTAAAGTTCGCGCATGGCCGCATCGATCACGGGCTCGCCAGTTTGACCCCGTTGCCAAGCGGTCACCGCCGCCGCATCCGCACGCCAGCCGAACTCATCCCAAGCTTCGCGCCAATTGCGGGTCGCGATATGCGGGGTGTGATAAATGAGGTGATAGGCAAATTCGCGCCAGACCAGCTCTTTTAGAAACTTCTCGCGGGCCTTGGCGTCACTATGTCCAAGGGCCTTGGCCGCATGCCAGATTTGCCGTGGAGATATCTCGCCATAGGCCAAGTTTTCTGACAGGCCCGAAGTTGCAGGCTTATCAAGCCTGTCGCGCTGCGCGGCATAACCTGAAAGTTGCTCTGACAAAAACTCTGTTAAGCGCGCTGCCGCTGCCGCTTCGCCGATGTGAGCATGAGCGGCAACCACGCTGGCACCGCGATCCATGGCACGGCCGAGGTCTAGATCACTTGGATCGAGGCCCTTTGGCGGATGCGGGATTGTTTTCAGGGATGTGGGCGCCGCAAGAGGTGGCGGCACCTCGCGCTCAGCGACCGCGCGCCACATCGGGGAGTAGACCCGAAACGGCCCCCCAGTTTTGGTCTCAACGGTCCAAGGCTCATGCAAAAGCAGCCCGTTGAAACTGGCCACATGACACCCATCGGCGCTTAGATCAGATTTGATCGCCTTATCCCGCGCAATCGCCTCGGGGGTGTAATCGCGGTTATAATAGAGCCCCCGCGCGCCCGTTTCTTGGATCAGGTCGCGCAATTGGCCCGCCGCATCGCCCCGGCGCAGGATCAATGGCGCGCCCAGAGCTTTCAGCCGTGTGGCCAGATCACGAAGTGACGCCTCCAGCCGCCATTTAGGCGCGGCCCCCATCGCATCGACCTGTTCATCAATGATGAAAACCGGAACAATCGGCGCATCATCTTCGAGAGCGGCACTTAACGCGGGGTTGTCAGCAAGCCGCAGATCGCGCCGAAACCATATGATATTGGGGTGCACATCGTCGCCCATAATTTGTCCCTGTTTTGGTTAACAGGTATACGGGAATTGGGGGCTTTAGGATCACTTTTTGCGGCGTATTTCGCGCTAAACCGCCACATCCATCACGCGGGCCTTCGCATCTGGTGCATCGGTGTTCAAAACAATCCGCTGATCGCGCAAAACCACCGCCAAAGAGCCCGTGTAATCCACCTTTTCAAAATGAACGAGCGCCTCACCTTTAACCAGAACTTCCAAATCCACATGACCCTCACCGCTGCGCTCAAAGCGTAGGTCGTGGCGGGTCAGTGTTGCGAAAACCAAGTTGAAATGTGAGCCCGTTGATTGGGTGATCCTGATCGGTTCATCTATGCCCACCAGATCAAGACTAGCGCGGCCAATTTGCAGCGTTGTTGACGCGCCTGGTGCCTCTTCGGCCTGCTCAGGCTCAACCGCCTCAGTCACAAAGTCGAATTCTGGCCCGTCAATCTTCGGCAAAAGTTCCGCCGCAAAAAGCCCGTGTTCGATCACGTCAGCCCTGATCAGCACAGGTTTTTGCGGATCGGTGTGAGCGGCAAAGCCCCGCAGTTGCGAGACCATGTCGCGCACTGCCTCAACATCGCGGCGAAAGGCATCCACGCCGTTGCGGGTGCGCGGCTCGCGGTTTTCATTGCGACTAGGGGCCGAGGGCGGCGCTGCAGGACGGGCGGCCCCGCTGGACCGGGTATCGCGCACCACGTCCTGCATCACCCGCGCCGCCATCTCATCCGAGCGGACAAATTTCGTCGCGGTCCCTGCGCGGGTTATGATCATCGCTGGCTGCAAAACCCGACCCCGCTGCTGGTTCTCATCACACTGAGAACAACCCTAGGCAAACAAGGTTAATCTAACGCGAACAGCCAAAGGCCCGATACTTCAATTGGCCTTGCCAAAAAAGGCAGCTGACAAAGGGCCAGCTTCGCGATTGGTTTCATGCGCAAGACCGTGCACGCCTTCTGCGTTCGCCCCAGCGAACACACCAAACACATCCGCTTCAACCGCTGGCCCCCTCGCAGCCATCGACAACTGCGCAGACCCAAAAAACGCAGACTCGATCGTGTTTTCATTCAAAACTAACCTCGGTGCTGCGATTGAACCGGTTTCAGTTGTACCGTTCAAAGACGCATTTTGGGCCGCAAAATCGACCGTCATATCAAACGTGCCAAACTCGGTAGAAAGCACAGATCCGGCATCGAGAGACCCAATCAATAGTGACCCGCTATAAGTCGCGGTCGCAGGTGCCGTGCCACTTGGCGAATATCCATCGGTGACCAATCCATAGCCCAAACCTTCAATTTTGGTAATATTTGCGCTGACATAGCCTTCAGTTGGTAATCGGATCAAATAAAATGCGGAACGAACTTCGTTGCCATATGCGTCTGTTCCCGACACGGCCGCCTCGGAATCTACTGCGGAGATGTTAGAATTCGTTCTAGAAATCGATAGCCCCCCATCCACCGAAGCCACATCACTAATAGCGGCAAAGACATAGTCTGCTGCCGCCGCATCGGCCAAAAGAACAGCGTCAATTTCGACCGAACCGCCCGGCAATGGATGATTATAAACCACGTCACCAACAATACCGCCTGGATAGGTCGTTTCCCTAGATATAACGACAGGTGGGGCCGTAGGGTTGACTACGGGCGGGGCCACTTGTTCCAAATTTTGCTTTGCAGAGCCACCACACCCTGCAAGCGCAGAAGCCACCAAAATTTACTTCAATAATACAGAACTTTTACTCATGATTTTCTCCAAAAAATTTTAAAAATTTCTTTCTTATACTGGTGCCCGAATTTTCATTGCAACTATAAACAACTGAAATACCGAAAAATGCCACCAGTACTCGTTTAAAAACCCAATGCTACGAGCGCATGCCTATAATTTAATCTGCAAAATATCGGCGCGTTACTTTGAATAGCTCTGAAGGCATAGCGATCTCTTGGACACCGAAAAATTTTCCCCTGATCCCTCTTGCGCCAAAGCCAAAGCACGCCTATCTATCTTAATGTAATATACATTTACATTTGAAAGGAGCACTCACATGGATACAGTAACAGGTTGGATGACATCTGCGCGCGACTGGCTTGACGCCCGCGGCAGGCCCGCATGGCTGGTGGCTATGATCGGCGGTTTCATCTTCTTTTGGCCACTGGGCCTCTTTATTCTTGGCTATATGATCTGGAGCAATCGCATGGTTTGTAAATCCCACACCCGTCACAACGGCTTTAAACGCATCCGCAGCACCGTCACTGCCAGCTCCGGCAACGCTGCCTTTGACGCCTACCGCGATGAAACCTTGAAGCGGCTCGAAGAAGAGCAAAGCGCCTTTCAGGGGTTTCTTGAGCGCCTGCGCGATGCCAAGGACAAGGCTCAGTTTGATGAGTTCATGACCGAGCGCCGTTCTGACACCTCAAAACTCACGCCTGAATTGGTATAAGGTGTCAACATCTGCATCACCCCGGGCGTTCTGCCCGGGTTTTGTGCCAATTTGGATCGGTTGCACCCGGCAAGACCTTGTCGGAATTAAGTATTTAAAAAATTCAATCTTGTCCGAACGGCTTTCGATGCTTATTCTGCTAGTAAGAAACCACGAGGCGGTCGCAATTTCATGCGTCATTCGAAATCCATAACTCCGCAGTTTTATGTGACGGCGCCGCAGCCCTGCCCCTATTTGCCGGGTCAGGTGGAGCGTAAGCTGTTCACGGCGCTGGGCGGTGAGAATTCGAAATTGATCAATGACGCGCTGTCCCAGCAAGGGTTCAGGCGCTCGCAAAACGTGCTTTATCGCCCCTCTTGCGCCAATTGCTCGGCCTGTTTGT
This sequence comes from uncultured Rhodobacterales bacterium, assembly GCA_964384315.1. Lineage (GTDB taxonomy): Bacteria > Pseudomonadota > Alphaproteobacteria > Rhodobacterales > Rhodobacteraceae > CAYLLD01. Next base: position 7,342 of record CAYLLD010000134.1, read on the forward strand.
CGGCGCGGGTCAAGGTCGCTGACTTTGAGCCCTCGCGCAGCCAAAAGCGGATTTTGCGCAAAAATGCAGGGATTGTCCGCGAGGGCAACGCGCCTTGGGCCACAGAGACGCAATACGATCTGTTCCGCCGCTATCTTGACCACCGCCACATCAACGGCGGCATGGCCGAGATGGACGTTTATGAATATGCCTCGATGATCGAAGAGACACCGGTGCGCAGCCGCGTGGTCGAATATTCGGAAATCGACGAAAGCGGGCGTGGTCGCTTGCGCGCGGTGGCGCTCACGGATGTGCTCTCGGACGGGCTGTCGATGGTGTACTCGTTCTTCGACCCCGAGCTAGAGCCGCGCTCGCCGGGCTCTTACATCATTTTGGATCACATCGAAATCGCCCGCGCCGCTGGCCTGCCTTATGTCTATCTGGGCTATTGGGTCGCGGGTTCGCAAAAGATGGATTACAAAAAGAACTACAAGCCGCTGGAGATTTTCATCGGTGGCAAATGGCGCGAGCTGACCGACGATCTGGATTTCGAGGCCCACGCCCCGTCGCGTTTGGCCAAGGGCGATATTGATCTGAGCCTGCTGCCCGAAGTGCCGTAGGCGCACCTTTATAAACGTGCCTTGGGCGCAGTTTTATACCAGACGCGCCTTAGGGCACCCGTTCCCCTACAAGCTATAGATGGCCA
>CAYLLD010000135.1:0-8008 GCA_964384315.1 uncultured Rhodobacterales bacterium
CGAATACCGCAAACATGTGGAAAAGGACGCGGCGCTGGCGCGGCGGTTCCAACCTGTCTTTATTAATGAGCCGACGGTGCAGGACACGATCAGCATTTTGCGCGGCATCAAGGAAAAATACGAGCTGCACCACGGCATTCGCATCACCGACCGCGCGCTCGTGAGCGCCGCGACGCTTTCGGATCGCTATATCACGGATCGGTTTTTGCCCGATAAGGCGATTGATCTGATGGATGAAGCGGGCTCGCGCCTGCGCATGGAGGTCGAAAGCAAGCCCGAGGCTTTGGACGCGCTTGATCGCGATTTGATGCAAAAGGCCATCGAAGTTGAGGCGCTGAAGGCCGAAAAAGATGCCGCGTCGCGGGATCGGTTGAAAAAGCTGGAAAAGGACGTCTCTGAGCTGGGCCAAAAATCCGCCGAGATGACCGCCGCTTGGCAGGCCGAGCGCGACAAGCTGGCGGGGGCCACGGGCATCAAAGAGGCGCTCGACCGGGCGCGGGCGGAACTAGACGCGGCCAAGCGCAAAGGCGATTTGGCCAAGGCGGGCGAGTTGGCCTACGGCATCATCCCCGATCTTGAGAAAAAGCTGGGCGATGGTGAGGATCAAAGTGACAGCCGCATGGTCGATGAGGCGGTGACGCCCGAGCATATCGCCAGCGTGGTTGAGCGTTGGACCGGTGTGCCCGTCGATAAGCTTTTAGAGGGCCAAAAGGAAAAGCTCTTGCGCATGGAGGGCGTGCTTGGCGAGCGCGTGATCGGCCAACACGAGGCGGTCGCGGCGGTCTCGAACGCGGTGCGCCGTGCGCGCGCGGGGCTGAACGATCCGAACCGGCCTATGGGCAGTTTCTTGTTCCTTGGGCCCACGGGCGTGGGTAAAACCGAGCTGACCAAAGCGCTGGCCGAGTTTCTCTTTGACGATGACAGCGCGCTGGTGCGCATCGATATGTCCGAGTTCATGGAAAAACACGCGGTCGCGCGGCTCATTGGCGCGCCTCCGGGCTATGTTGGTTACGACGAGGGCGGCGTTTTGACCGAGGCCGTGCGCCGACGGCCCTATCAGGTGATCCTCTTCGATGAGGTCGAAAAGGCCCATCCGGATGTGTTCAACGTGCTCTTGCAGGTGCTCGACGACGGGCGGCTGACCGATGGGCAGGGCCATGTGGTCGACTTTAAAAACACGCTGATCATCATGACCTCAAATCTGGGGGCGCAGGCGCTGACCTTGCTGCCCGAAGGCGCGAGTGCCGAGGATGCCCGCGAGGAGGTCATGGATGCGGTGCAGGGTCACTTCCGGCCGGAATTCCTGAACCGCCTCGATGAGATCGTGCTCTTTGACCGGCTGACCCGCGCGAATATGGACGGGATCGTGACCATCCAGCTGGCGCAGCTTGAGGGGCGGCTGGCGGCGCGCAATATCACGCTGAACCTTGATGAGGCGGCTAAGACGTGGCTCGCGGATCAAGGCTACGACCCGATTTTCGGGGCGCGGCCTTTGAAGCGGGTGATCCAAAAGGCCTTGCAGGATCAATTGGCGCAGATGCTTTTGTCCGGCGAGTTGATGGATGGGGCACAGGTCTCGGTGAGCGCGGGGCCAGACGGGCTGGTGGTTGGCGATCACGTCGCCGCGCCGCCGCCCACACCGCCTGAGGCGCCTGAAGAGGCAACGGTTCACTAAGAGAAAGCGCCGCGCGCAAAAACTGCGCGCGGCCACATCGTTTATTAGGCAGGTTTCGTTAGACAGGCTTAGTTAGGCAAAATCACCGCGTCGATCACGTGGATCACGCCGTTATCCGCCTCGATATCCGCCGCCACAACCTTGGCGCCGTCGATCATTACACCATCGGTGGCATTCACATCCGCCGACGAGCCTTGCAGGGTCTCAACCATCATCGTCTTACCCGCAATATCGCCGGACATCACTTTGCCCGACACAACGTGATAGGTCAGAACCGCGATCAACTGATCCTTGTTCTCGGGCTTGAGCAGGTCTTCGACGGTGCCAGCAGGCAGAGCGGCGAAGGCCTCATCGGTTGGGGCAAATACGGTGAACGGGCCTTCGCTTTTGAGCGCGTCGACCAGATCAGCGGCTTGAACCGCGGCCACCAGCGTATTGAACGTGCCCGCTTCGACGGCGGTATCAACGATGTCACCGGCCCAGCTGGGGGTTGCCAGAGCCAAGGCGGTCGCGGATGCGGCAAGAAGGGTTTTGAACATGAGGGATCTCCAAAAGTTGTTTACAAAAGTGTCTGCCGGATTGGTCCGACATATACCTTACGCCCGCCCGCGCCCCGTAGATCACCGCTAGATCACCGCAAAAGACCACAACTTTTGGTTGAAACTTTTCAAATCGCCCTAAGCCTGACCTGTTTAGATTTTCCAATCACAAACAGTTGATAGGCGCGTTTTTGCAACCGTGCGGGCGAGTGTATTTGGTGCGGCGGTATACAGCGCCCCGACCAACCGGCAAAGCTGTTGCCCATGTGACCCGCCTGTAACGATCTTCCCAAACCCGGCGAAAGCGGTTAGGCGCGGGGCACACCGAAAAAAGGATCACGCCCATGACTGCAGCCATGACAACTGCCGACCCGCGCCTCATCGTTGCCCTTGATGTGCCAAACGCCCTTGAGGCGCTCGAAATTGCTGATCGGATCGGCGACGGCGTGTCGTTTTACAAAATCGGCCTTGGAATGCTCACTGGCGGCGGGCTGGCGGCGGCGATGGAGCTGAAGGAAAAGGGCAAATCGATCTTTCTCGACATGAAGTTCTTCGACATCGGCAACACGGTCGAGGCCGCCGTGCGCGGGATTTGCGGCTATGAGATCGACTTTTTGACCGTTCATGGCGACCCGCATGTGGTCGAGGCGGCGATGCGCGGGCGCGGCGCGGCGAACACGAAAATTCTGGCGGTGACGCTGCTGACATCCCTTGATCGCAGCGATCTGGATAACGCCATGATCAAGGACGGTGCGCTGCCTGATCTGGCCATTGAACGGGCGCGGCGCGCTTTTGATGCGGGGGCCGATGGCATCATCTCTAGCCCGCAAGAAGCCGCGCAAATCCGCGCGCTGCCCAGCGCCAAGGATCGGCTGATCGTCACCCCCGGCGTGCGTCCGGCAGGGGGCAATTTGGGCGATCAAAAACGCGTCGCGACCCCTAAGGCCGCGCTGGATGCGGGCGCGGATCATATCGTCGTGGGCCGCCCCATCACTCAGGCCGATGATCCCGCAAAAGCGGCGGCCCAAATCCTCGCCGAGATTGCGTGAGCGCTAAGACACCCATAAAAACCCTCTGCCGAGACTGTCTGACCACCGGCTTTGCCAGCGCGCGCTGCCCCGCCTGCCGCTCGCCGCGCATCCTGAGCCACCCCGAACTTGGCAGCTTGTCCATCGCCCATATGGACTGCGACAGCTTCTACGCGGCGGTGGAAAAACGCGACGATCCGGCGCTGGCGGATAAGCCCGTCATCGTGGGCGGCGGCAAGCGCGGTGTGGTTTCGACCTGCTGCTATATCGCCCGCATCAAAGGCGTGCGCTCGGCGATGCCGATGTTCCAAGCGCTCAAACTCTGCCCCGATGCGGTGGTGGTCAAGCCACGCATGGACACCTATGTCGAGGTCTCCCGCGCCATCAAATCGCTGATGCAAGAGCTGACCCCCGTGGTCGAACCGCTCTCGCTTGATGAGGCCTTTCTGGATTTAACCGGCACCGAACGTCTGCATGGCGCGCCCCCTGCGGTACTCATGGCAAGGCTCGTGGCGCGGATCGAACACGAGATCGGCGTGACCGCTTCGGTTGGCCTGTCACACAATAAATTCCTCGCCAAAATCGCCTCGGATATCGACAAACCGCGCGGCTTTTCTCTGGTGGGCCGCGAGGAGACCCAAGAGTTTCTGAGCAAACAGCCCGTGAAGGTGATCTGGGGCGTGGGCGCCGTGACCCGCGAAGCGCTGGCGCGCGACGGCATTCGCACCATCGCCGATGTGCTCAAGCGCGACCGCAAACATCTGTCGGAACGCTACGGCTCAATGGGCGAGCGGCTGTGGCATCTGGCCCGCGGCAAAGACCGCCGCTCTGTCACGGCGCGCGCGCCGGTTAAATCCATCTCGAACGAGACGACTTTCATGGAGGATATCTCTGATCCTAGCCATCTGGACGGGATTTTGTGGCGCATGGCCGAAAAGGTCTCGGATCGCGCCAAGGCCACGGAGAAAACTGGCAAGATCGTCACGCTGAAGCTAAAGACCGCCAATTTCAAGCTGATCAGCCGCCGTGTCACCCTACTTGATCCCACGCAGCTAGCGGATACGATTTACGACGCTGCAGCACCGCTTTTGACCCGCGAGCTAAAGGCGGGCCCGTTTCGGCTGTTGGGCGTCGGCCTGAGCCAAATCCAAAACGCGCAAGAAGCCACGCAGTACAGCAACCTGCTCGATCCTGACCGGGCCATGCGTGAAAAGGCCGAGGTCGCGACGGATGCGATCCGAAATCGGTTTGGTGCCGGGGCAATCATCAAAGGGCGGTCGCTAAAATCTTAAACATTGCCCAAAATTGGGATAAATTAGACCATTTGCTTTGCCATCTGCCTTAGACTTAAGCCGCTTTGACTGTTTTTTAGACAAGCCGCCACAGATCTCGAAAATTTTTATCGCTCTTGGTTAGAATGGTTGACATTGCTGCGGTGCACAAATAGTTATTGCAGTGCGGCACTAGTGCCGCGTTGTGTCCGCCTAGCGGACATTCCTCCCTAGACTTGGGCCGCGCTTTAAGCGTGGCCTTTTTTTTGCGTAAACCTATTACCGCCAAGCGCGGCTATTGCGCCACCTATTCCGCCGCAACGGGCATCGCCGGGGGCCGAAGCTGGCTCACCCCTGCAATCACCCCCTCTAAATGCGACTTAAGACCGTCAAACTGCGGCCCGCGCGTGATCGTCGCCTCATCCATGTACAGCCCGCGATCAATCTCAATCTGTATCGCATGCACATCTTGCGCAGGTTTGCCGTAGTTTTGCGTGATGAACCCACCAGCAAAGGGCGAATTGCGCATCACCCCTAGCCCCGTGGCCACAAAACCCGCAGAAACTGCATCGGTCACCCAGCGCGCGCAGGACGCACCAAAGCGATCACCCAACACGATCTGGGCGCGCGGGTTCGTTGCAATCGTGACACCGCCAACTGCGTCGTGGGGCATGGAATGACAATCAATGAGAACAGCATACCCAAACTTGCGGCGTGCGGTAGAGATCAGGGCGCGCAGCGCGTCATGATAGGGCCGATAGTCCCGTTCAATTCGGCTGAGCGCCTCTGCAAGCGAGATTTTACCTTGCAAAATACTGCGCCCCTCTGACACGACCCGCGGGATCACCCCCAGCCCCGCATTGATCCGGGGCGAGCGCGGCGCAGGTTTTGCGCCGGAAATCAACGCGGGATCAAGCTCGGTGGCCGCGCGGTTCAGGTCAATCCACGCACGCGGCAATCGCGCGGACAAAAGCGGTGCACCAAGGGCGGGCGCAGCGGCAAAGAGCTCATCAACAAAGGCATCCTCGGAAGATCGCAGCGCCAAAAGCGATAGATGCGAGCGCTGGGTCAGCTCATCTGGATAGTCCGCACCACTATGGGGGGAGGAAAAGATACACGGCGACGTCCAGTCCTGCGGCAAGGCAAGATTAAAGGTCGAGTGGACATGGCGTCTCTCTAAATCCATACCCGTTTATAGACCGTGGCAGCCCAAGCGAAAACCCTTGATGTGGTCACAATCCCGAAGTATAGGCAGCGCTACTTCGTGCACGACGAGTCGCGCGAAAATGATGGTGTCGGGCGTATAGCTCAGCGGGAGAGCACTTCGTTGACATCGAAGGGGTCACTGGTTCAATCCCAGTTACGCCCACCATCCTTCACCCTAATTGGTGAAGTTAAGAGTTGGAATGCGCGTCCGTGGCTCCCGGCCCGACGCACGAGAAAGGACGATGCGATGAAAGTGAAAAACTCACTTCGTTCGCTTAAGAACCGCCACCGCGATTGTCGCGTGGTTCGCCGTAAGGGGCGGATCTACGTGATCAACAAAACGCAGCGTCGGTTCAAAGCCCGTCAGGGCTAAGCGACTACAAATCTGCAAAAGACCGCTGCCTTTGGGCGGCGGTTTTTTTGTGTCTGGATTGTGGTGTTGGGGGCGCCGGTTGACCCGACGCCCGCCAAATCATCTGAACACAGAGGCGATCAACTGGCCGACCGTCTCATTCGTCAAATACCCTGTAGGTTTTAGCCCAACCCGCGTTTGAAACGTCGCAATCGCCGTGCGCGTGCTGGCGTCAAAATTGCCATCGACCCGGCCCGGCGAGATTTTCAGACCCGCAAGACGCTGTTCGATCATCAGCCGGGTGCGCGAATTCAGCCCCAGCTTTGCCTCAACCGCCTCTGCCGCATTGTTGCCAGCACCTGCGTTGCGGTCTTCGATCACCCCAAGCGCCCGCGTCGCTTGCGAGGCGAACAGGCCGTCGGGATATTCGCGCAAGTAAGCGCGCAAATCATCCTCGCGACCAGAGGCCCCGGTGCGCTGCCAATAACTAAGATCCGCCGCATCACGCGCAGTTTTATCGGCCTCGGCCTCGCGATCCATCTCGGCCTTGCGCGCCTCGGCAGCGGTGCTCAGCAGGCGGATTTGCGCGATATCGAGATAGCCCGTCGCGCGGAACCGCTCGGAGGTTTGCCAATTCGCAACCGCTTGGCGCGAGCCGCGCCCGAAAATCCCATCAACACCGCGCGTATCAAACCCAAGCAGCGTCAGGTTGCGCTGAATGTCCCGCCGCTCGTTGCGCGTGAGATTAAGCGCGGCCTCGATGCGGGCCTCGGGGGGTTGCAAGGCATCAAGCCGCGCCTGCGCTTCGCCGGCAAAAAGACCACCTGGATAAGCGGCCATATACCCTTCGAGTGCCGCCTGTGAGCCATCCTGCGTCGCGGCGCGCCAAGCGGCCATTTCGGCAAAAGCATCGTCACGCGGTGCCGCAACCACCGTGGGGTTCGGCGCGAAAACCGTGTCGAACGGCTCATCATTCACGAACCCCGTGACCACGAGAGCAGAGTTGTTTGCACGGATCGCAATGGGCGTATCATTGTCCTCAAGCAACGCCTCTCGGACGATCTCGCTTGTTTTGCGCACAGGGCCAGCGATCACCAAAACGCCTTGTGCGATATGCGGCCCCCAAGCGAGCGCAAGTTGGCGCTGCTCGTAGGGCGTATCCAAAACAACCGCCGAGCGCCCGGGACGCTTGCCCAAGAGTTCATAGATTAGACCCAGCGACGGGCCTTGATAGTGGCTTTCAACCAAGGAAGCTTTGCCGCCGTCTTGCGGGACCAAACGCACGTCCTGGTTTGAGACGCTGAGGTGGCCGAGGTAGTGGATCACAAGACGATCCTTGCCCGCCGCCTCATCCTCAAACTTGCGCAAAGCATCGCGAATTTGCCCGCCATCAGCATTTGTTACCGAAATCACGTCGAACCCATCGGCGCTATAAGCACTGCGCAGGGCCTTCGCCTCATTCGAAACGCCGCGCAGCCGCGAAAGGTTGCTGTGGCGCTCTTGCGCAATGATCAACGCGAGATCGTCGGCCCATGCTGCTGGTGCAATCACCGCCGCCGCCATGGCCGCGACCAGTCCCAAAACTCGTCTCATAGTGAACTCCCTGTCCCAATTTTGGCACCATCATGCAAACTTCGCCGCATCTATTCAAGGCGGGCTATCAAGACGGACTATCAAGACGGCTATCAAAACGGGCGGCTAGTCGCCTTGTAAGAGCCCGCGCAAGACCTCAACCAAGATGTTTTGGGCCGTGTCTTCGCGCTCTGGGCTAGGTTGCGCGACGGGTTCGGGCTCCGATGGCGCGCCGTTTGGCACAATCATCGGCAAAGGGCGTGGCGGCACACCAACATGAACCCGCGTCATTACATTATTCCAAATCTCGGCGGGCAAACCGCTGCCAGTCACCCCTGTAAGCTGCGTATTGTCATCGTAGCCCA
>CAYLLD010000136.1:0-7904 GCA_964384315.1 uncultured Rhodobacterales bacterium
TGACCTACGGCGATGTGTTTCGCGAGGCCGAGGCGCAATATGCGCGGTGGAATTTCGACGTGGCCGATACCGAAATGCTGATGCGCCATTTTGTGGATGCCGAAACAGAATGCGCGGCGATTTTGGATCAGCCCCACGACGATCCGCGCACCGGCCGCCGCATCGTGATGGCGCAGCCCGCTTATGATCAATGCATCAAGGCCAGCCATCTATTCAATCTGCTCGATGCGCGCGGCGTGATTTCAGTTACCGAGCGTCAGGCCTATATTGGCCGCGTGCGCGCGCTGGCCAAACGCTGCGCTGATGCTTTTGTTCAGACCGAGGCGGGTGGCCATGCCGGGTAGAGCTTTTGTCATTTTGCTTGTCGCCTTTTGCGTCATCTTCGGCGCGGCGCTTTGGTATTTCCAAACCCGTGCCTATTACGAAGTGATCTCGGGCGTGGATGAGGTCTCGGCCTATGGCGACGCCTTCCCCGTGAGCGACTACCAAGGCATCGACGCGCCAACTTCGCCGCTGAAAATGCGCGCCTGTTTTACCGTGGATTGGGACTATTTCCCGACCGATGAATACGCGCAGATCGCCACGCCGTTGCAAGGGCCGGGGTGGTTCGATTGTTTTGACGCCAAAGCCATCGATCGCGATATCAAAGCGGGCGCGGCAACCGCCATTTTGGCCGACGAAAACCAGCCCTTCGGCATCGATACCTTCATTGCCCAATACGAAGACGGGCGCGCCTTTATGTGGCGCCAAATCAACGCTTGCGGCACGGCGTCCTTTGCGGGCGACCCGCTTCCAGACGACTGCCCGCCTGCTCCGGAAAGCTAAGCCCATGCCCGATTTGCTAATCGAACTTTTCTCCGAGGAAATCCCTGCGCGCATGCAAGCGCGGGCGGCGGAGAACCTGCAAAAAATGATGACGAATGGCATGGTCGAGGCGGGGCTGACCTATGAGGGCGCTGCCGCTTTCGCCACGCCGCGCCGTTTGGCGCTGACCGTTCACGGCCTCACGGCCAATTCGCCGACGGTCGCCGAAGAGCGCAAAGGCCCGCGCACCGATGCCCCCGAAAAAGCCCTTGAAGGATTTTTGCGCTCCACCGGTCTGACCAAAGACCAGCTTGAGGTGCGCGACGACAAAAAAGGGCAGGTCTATTTTGCCAAGACCACCAAAGAGGGCCGCCCCGCTGAGGTGATTGTGGCCGAGGTGCTTGAGGCCACGATCCGCAATTTTCCGTGGCCCAAGTCCATGCGATGGGGGGCAGGGACACTGCGTTGGGTGCGTCCGCTGCATTCAATCATTGCGATTCTTTCGGATGAAGCGGGCACGAATGTGGTGCCCCTAACCGTTGACGGGATCACCGCAGGCGACCGCACCAAGGGTCATCGGTTTATGGCGCCGGACGAATTTGCGGTGAGCGGATTTGAGGATTACGAGACGAAACTGGCCAAGGCCCATGTGGTGCTGCGCGCCGATGCCCGCGCCGAAGCGATCCGCGCCGATGCGCAGCAGGCCGCTTTTGCCAGCGGCGTCGAACTGGTCGCAGACGAAAGCCTGCTGGCCGAGGTCGCGGGTCTGGTGGAATGGCCGGTTGTGCTGATGGGCGATATTGGCGAGGCTTTCCTCGATCTGCCCGCCGAGGTGCTGCAAACCTCGATGAAAGAACACCAAAAGTTCTTTTCCCTGCGCAACCCGCAAAAGGGCCGGATTGAGAAATACATCACCGTCGCCAACCGCGAAACCAAGGATCGTGGTGCCACGATTTTGGCTGGGAACAGCCGCGTTCTGGCAGCGCGTTTGGCCGATGCAAAATTCTTTTGGGAAAACGATTTGCGCGTGGCCAAGGCGGGCATGGGCCCGTGGCTTGAAGGGCTGGCCAGCGTGACTTTCCACAATAAACTCGGCTCGCAGGCGGATCGAATTGCGCGCATCGCGGCTCTGGCGCGGACCTTGGCTGAGGTCACAGGCGCGGATGCGGATGAGGCTGAAGAGGCGGCGCGGCTGGCCAAGGCCGATCTGAACTCCGAGATGGTCTATGAATTCCCCGAATTGCAGGGTGTGATGGGCCGCTATTATGCGCTTGAGGCGGGTAAATCCGCCGCCGTTGCCGATGCCGCGCGCGATCACTACGCGCCGCTGGGGCCATCGGACGATGTGCCCACCGCCCCCGTATCGGTCACCGTGTCCCTTGCGGATAAGATCGACATGCTCACGAGCTTTTGGAAAATCGACGAAAAACCCACGGGCTCAAAAGACCCCTTTGCCCTGCGCCGCGCCGCGCTTGGGGTTATTCGGATCGTCTTGGAAAATGATCTTAAACTCGGGCTTTTGGCCACGTTCGAGGCGCTTTGCCCGCCCGAGACCGCGGCTGATTTGCTCAAATTCACCGACGAACGCCTCAAAGGCTATCTGCGCGATGAAGGCACGCGCCACGATGTGATCGAGGCGGCAAAAGGCATGGCGAAGGCCGATTATCCGCAACTTTTGGTGCGCAATGCCCGCGCGCTGCAAGCGTTTTTGGGCACTGAGGATGGCGAGAATTTTGTCCAAGGGGTAAAGCGGGCCGCCAATATTCTTGGGGCCGAAGAGAAAAAAGACGGTGTATCTTACGAGCTGGATGCCGACCCCAAGCTTGCGCAAAGCGACGAGGAAAAGGCGCTCTTTGCGGCGCTGGATGCGGCGGAGCCTGCGGTGAACGAGGCGATTGCCTCTGAGAATTACGAGGCCGCCATGGTGGCTATGGCGAAACTGCGTGGGCCGATTGACTCGTTCTTTGAGGATACGTTGATCAATGCAGACAATGCGATGCTGCGGCGTAACCGGCTGTGCCTCTTGAACCGCATTCGTCAGGTTTCGGCTAAGATTGCCGATGTGACCGCGCTCGAAGGCTAGGGGGGGCGGAACGCTTCGGCGGTTCCCCGCGTCTAGACCTAAGGTTTTTCATCAAAACGCACGAAAGCCTTGATCCGCCGATTGGGCCGCATATGCTGCGGTGCAACGACAAATGACCCAACGGCGGTCAAGGGACAGATTTTTCGCAGATGACAGCAATGTCTCACTTCGCCTTGTTGGGCAATGCGCCGCAGCCCGGCGCTGATACCTATGGGCAGCGCGCGCATATTTTGGGCCGGATCCAAGCCGCAGGTTTGCCCGTGCCCCCAAGCGTGCCTGTGCCTCTGAAGGTGATGGCGAAGCTTGTTGACTGCACGGACACCGAAGTTTTGGAAATCGCGTCGGCCATTGATGCCTTGTTGCCCAAAGGGCCGCTGGCGCTGCGTGCTTCTGCCCCCGAACGGGTTTGGGGCGCGCCAACCACGCTTTTGAGCCTTGGCACGACGGATGAGCCGCAGCGTCTGCATGAATTGGCGCTTTTGGCAGAGGGTGTGGACCTTGATCCGCAGGCATTATCCCCCCAAGAGATGAGTGCGCGGTTTGTGGCGGCCACAGGCTACCCGGTACCAAAAACGCGCGCGGCGCAATTGGCTTTTGCCCTGCGCGGTGTGGCGACCGATTGGAATCGTTTGTCCGCGCGGGTGCTGCGCGAGGCCAATGGTGCCCCTGCCGATGCGGGTCTGGGTCTTGTGATCCAACAGCAGTTAGAGGGCGGCACGGGCATCGTTTTTGGCATCGATCCTGAGAGCGGCGATGAAAGCTTCGAGGGCCATTTTCTCGGCGCCAATGGCCGCGATACCCCTGTCGGGCAATTGCTGCCCAATCTGCGCCACCGTCTTATAGAAAGCCTAAATCGGGTGAGCCGCGTGATCAAAGACGAGCCGGCGATCAAATTTGGCCTTCATGAGGGCGCTTTGATGTTCCTTGATGCCACGCCCGTGCGCCGCGGCCCGCGTGCTGAGCTAAAGGTCGTTGCGGGATTGGCCGATAAGGGCGTTCTAAGTAAGGCCGAGGCGCTCTTGCGGATCGACCCGCGCAGTCTAACCCATCATCTGCACCCGCAAATTGAACCAAGCGCCGAGTTGTTGGTGCTGGGGCGGGGCATTCCCGCAAGCTCTGGCGCTGCGGTGGGGGCGGTGGTCTTTTCGGCAGAGGCCGCGCGCGCAGCGCAGGTCAAAGGCAAAAGCGTCATTTTGGTGCGCCAAGAAACCGCGCCTGAGGATATTCGCGGGATGCATTCGGCTGCAGGGGTGGTCACGCTCACCGGCGGGATTACCAGCCATGCGGCGGTAATTGCCCAAGGTTTGGGGCTGCCTTGCGTTGTCGGCGCGAATGAGTTGCGCCTCTCAGGTGAGCGGCTGGTGATGCCCGACGGGCGACGCGTGCGCGAGGGCGAGGTGATCACCATCGACGGCTCTCAGGGGCATATTTTCGACGGCGCGCTGCCGCTGACCGGGGCCGAGGCCAGCGAGAGCTTTTTGCGGATCATGAGCTGGGCCGATGAGCTGCGCCAAATCGGTGTGCGGGCAAATGCAGACACCCCCGCCGAAGCGCGCACGGCTGCGGGATTTGCCGCAGATGGGATTGGCCTGTGCCGAACCGAGCATATGTTTTACGCCGAAGAGCGGCTCGATGTGATGCGTCAGATGATCCTTGCGGATGATGATGCGGCGCGGCGCGATGCGATTGAGCGGCTTTTGCCCATGCAACGGGACGACTTTGCCTCAATCTTTGAGATCATGATCGACCGCCCGGTCACCATTCGCCTGCTGGACCCGCCGCTCCATGAGTTTTTGCCCAGCGCCGCTGCGGATATCAAAGCGCTGGCGGCGTCCATGGGACTTAGCGAGAAAGCCGCGCGCCGCCGGATTGAAGCTTTGCAGGAATATAACCCAATGCTTGGGCGGCGCGGGGTGCGGCTGGCCATCACCATGCCCGAGATTTACGCCATGCAAGTGCGCGCGATTTTTGAGGCGGCGACACAGGTCGCCCAAGCCACTGGCAGGCCGATCAAGCCGCAAATTATGATCCCGCTAGTCTCGGCCTATCGCGAGGTTGAGCTAATCGAGGCGGAGATCAAAGCACTGGGTGCGACGATGCGCGAGGACGGTCAAGACGTTCCGCCCTATTCCATCGGTGTGATGATCGAGACGCCGCGTGCTGCCTTGCGGGCGGCGGATTTGGGGCGGCTTACAGAGTTTTTGAGTTTTGGCACCAACGATCTAACCCAGATGACCTATGGGCTAAGCCGCGACGACGCGGGGCGGTTCATGCGCCAATATGTGGCGGCGGGGGTCTTTAGCGAGGATCCGTTTTTGACCTTGGATGTTGAGGCGGTGGGCGAGTTGATTTTGACGACCGTCCGTCGGGCGCGCGGGGCCAAGCCGGGGATTGAAATAGGACTATGCGGTGAGCATGGCGGTGATCCGGCAAGCGTGCGGTTTTGCAAGCTCGCCGGGCTCGATTACGTTTCATGCTCGCCCTACCGCGTGCCGATTGCGCGGCTGGCGGCGGCGCAGGCTAGTTTGTTGTCGTAAGGGCGGGCCGTCGTGGCAAAGCGAGGCGATTCGGTGCTTTTTCGACGAAATTCGTACTTAGACGCCGAAAATTTCAGGAAAAGACGCACAAATCCGACGCCAAATTTTAGGCAGTTATAGGGTCATTAACCATTTGCTAAGGTTGAACTTTATTGCGTTAACGCGGCTCTTTCCTCTATCCCAGATCGGCGGAAACTTGACCAAAATTGGCAGACTGGATGGACTTTGTGGCGAGAGCGACTAGAAACGGCTGTGGTACGAAACAAGAGTATAGGGGCGACCAAGCATCAACCGGCGCGTGCCGGATGGAAGAGGACGTCGAGTACATGATTAAAAAAAATAAAGCCGTCCAAAACAATACTGGTTTTGGTAAAGCTGTGCGTTGTCTCGGGCTGATGCTGTCATCGGGGTTTTTTGTCGTTGCTGCGGGGGCTTCTGCTGAGGCAGCCCGTTTTGCGGATCGTTCAGCGGTTGATGCGCCTGTTGCGCAGGCCAGTGATGCCGCGCAGGCGCAATCGATTGATGACGCGGTTGGCGTTCAAATCGTCACTATGGGCGAGCAGGAAGCGGCCAATGGCCTTGCTTTGACTGATGCGACATCTGGGGTCGACCTGACCTTGGATAAAACTTCGGCTAAGACAGGCCAAGACCTACCGATTTTGGCGCGCTCTGACGCGACCGACAATCTTGATGCAGTGAACGAAGCGCTGCGTCTTGAGACCATCACGCATATCAAAGAGGCACCGCTGCCAGCGTTGCGCCCAGCCCATCTTGGGGCGCCCAAGCTTGCGTTGAACCCAAAAATGCGTTCGGGCTCGCAATTCAATTGTCTGGCCGAGGCGCTTTACTTTGAGGCGCGCTCGGAAAGCATGCAGGGGCAGTTTGCCGTTGCTGAGGTGATCTTGAACCGCGTCGATAGCCGCTATTTCCCCAACACGATTTGTGGTGTGGTTGAGCAGGGCTCACATCGCCGGCATAAATGCCAGTTTTCCTATAACTGCGATGGACGTCCCGAGCGGATTACCGAGCCGCGCGCTTACGAAAAATCCATCGAGGTGGCGAAGGCTGCCCTAAGCGGTCATGCGCCCAACTTTACCGATGGGGCGACGCATTACCATACGAATTATGTCCAGCCCAGCTGGTCGCGCAAACTGACCAAGACCACGCAAATTGGTCTGCATATCTTTTACCGCGATCCCACAAGAACCGCGCGGCGCTAGTCTCTAAGTCTCAGTGAAAATCATTGGCCGGGTCATCGTTTTGGGTGGCCCGGCCTTTTTGATTAAAACGGAATGTCGTCGGCGCTGGTGATATATTGCGCCACGACCTTTTTGATCCCGGCCTTATCGAAATTCACGCTCAGCTTATCGCCTTCGATTTCGATCACGGCCCCATAGCCAAACTTTTGGTGAAACACCCGATCCCCCAGCCCGTAGGCCGACACCGCCTGGGCATCGATCACCATATTCTTGCTCTCAGAGGGGCTGCGCGTGCCATATTGCTTGCCGCGCGATTGCATCCGCCGCCATCCGGGCGAGTTGTAAACATCCGCGTTCGCCGCTTTTTCCTGCAAATCCGAGGCAAAGGCCGAGGCGGTTCCGACCCCGTCAATCGATCCCGCCGCCGCCCCAAAGCTGCCGCCATAAAGTCCGGGCGGCGTCAGCACATCCACATGGGCCTCGTCCAGCTCGTCGATAAATCGCGAGGGCAGTGAGGACTGCCATTGGTTATAAACCCGCCGATTGGCCGCAAAACTGATGGTCAAATGCTCGCGCGCGCGGGTCAGGCCGACATAGGCGAGGCGGCGCTCTTCCTCGACACCGGCCAGCCCGCTTTCATCCATCGAGCGCTGGGAGGGGAACAGCCCATCCTCCCAACCGGGCAAAAACACGCAAGGAAATTCGAGCCCCTTGGCCGCGTGCAGGGTCATGATCGAGACCTTTTGGGTCGCCTCTTCCTGCTCGTTATCCATCACAAGGCTGACATGTTCGAGAAACCCTTGCAGGTTCTCAAACTCCTCCAGCGCCTTGACCAGTTCCTTCAGGTTATCGAGCCGCCCGGGCGCCTCGGGGGTTTTATCGTTGCGCCACATATCGGTGTAGCCGCTCTCATCAAGGATCATCTCAGCCAGCTCAAAATGCGCAACCGTGCCCGCCGCGGCCATCGCACGCCAGCGTTCAAACCCCTCAAGCAGCTCGCGCAACGCATTGACCGCGCGGGTGCTCAGGGCCTTTTCCTCAACCACGATTTTCGCGGCCTCATAGAGCGAAATCCCGTGCTGCCGCGCCACGTTATTCATGGTCTGCAGCGCCTTGTCGCCAATCCCGCGCTTGGGCGTGTTCACGATCCGCTCAAAGGCCAGCCCATCATCGGGCGAGACCACGACGCGGAAATAGGCCATGGCGTCGCGGATTTCCATGCGCTCGTAAAACCGCGGGCCGCCGATGACGCGGTAGGGCAGGCCGATGGTCAAAAACCGG
>CAYLLD010000137.1:0-7870 GCA_964384315.1 uncultured Rhodobacterales bacterium
ACCGCGGACCTACTGATTACAAATCAGTTGCTCTACCAGCTGAGCTATAGGGGCAGCCGGAGGCCGCTCGATACCGATTTGCGGGCGGCCTGTCCAGAGCTGATTATGAAAAATTCTCCCGATTGCGGGGGTAAAATCACATCCCCAGCGCTTCTTTGTACATGTCGAGCACGGCCTCTTCTTCGCTGAGCTGATCCGGATCGAGTTTGCGCAGCGAAATCAGCTTGCGGATGGCTTTTACGTCATAGCCGCGCCCCTTGGCCTCGGCCAGAATTTCGCGCATCTGGTCCATCAAATCCTTCTTTTCCGCCTCAAGCCGCTCGTAGCGTTCTACAAAGGCCCGCAATTCCGAGGCCGCGACGCGGTAGGTGCCGCCTGTCTGTCCGTCAGATTGATTATCGTCGATTACGTTTTCCATGGGGTGATCCTTTGGCAAGGTTTTGCGGCAGTGCGCTGATGAGGTTTGCGCTGAGCGCCTATGAGTATGTCCCGCCCTTGGGGGGTTCAAGCGCAAATCAATGCGAGCCGGCTACAATAATGCTTCAAAATCGGGCCGCCGCGTGCGATGGCCAACTTGCGGCAGAATTTGGTAGGGGGAGACGCGCATGAACTGGTTAGTTTTGATCGGAGTGCTTTTGGCTTTTGCAGGACTGGCGGGGCTCGGCCTAAGCGTTTTTCGCGCGCTTCAAATCAAGCGGTCCGGCAAAACCGTTGAGGAAGCTCAAGCCGCATTTCAGCGGTTGATCGCGCTTAATTTAGGGTCGCTCTTCGTGTCGGTGATCGGGCTGGCCTGCCTGGTCTTTGCCCTAGTGCTGTGAGCACTTGCTTGGGCCTGATGATTTAACCGTCTCTAAAGCCCAACAATCCATTCGATCATCCGCGTCACACCTTCCTCTGTGAGGGCAGGGGAGCGGATGTCGCCCAGAAGATTGTGGTTTGCCGGATCAATGCCTGTGCCCGGCTCGATGACCCACTCCGACACATCGCCGCCCCAAGCATCGCGCACGGCTACGATCTCTTTTGCCGAGACCACTTCGTCCTCTTGCGAATATATAAAATAGGCTGGCATTTTGGCAGCGCTATGATCGGCCTGCCGGGCGGCGTGATACATGTGCGACAGGGGAAAGACCGCCCGTGAGGGATAAGAGGTGGTCCAATAGGTGCCGTGGTCCTCGCTGATCGGCTCAAAGTTCCGGGTTTCACCCATAATCAGATGCGCCCATTTTGGGGCGTAGGGCCAGAACAACAGCGAAGAGCCGCGCGCCTTCACGCCAAAGTTTGGCGCAACCATAACAACCCCCGCCAGTACATCGGCATAGGCTGGGGCTGTGGCGGAAATAATGACGATTTTCTCGCCGGTCAGCCGCCCGATTTCCATCGCTTCATGCAGGTCGGTCATCCATTGATCTGCGGTGGCATCAGCGAAAGCCTCGCCCGACTGTCCGTGCCCGGCAAGGCGCGGCAGATAGAGATTTGCGCCAAGCCCCCAAGCCACACGCTCCGGCACCGGGTGCATTTCGCGAGAGGTCGCGGACCAGCCGTGCAGATAGATCAGCGAAATGCGGGTCTTTTCGCCGGGCACGCCCGCCCAGACCATTTGCTTTTCAACCCCAGCGGTGATTGGCTCGATCTGGGCCGCCTCTTGGACCGTCAGATAGGCGTCGATGTTTGCGCCGATTGTTCTGGGGTCAAAGGCCTGTTTTGGCATCACGCTTGGCACAGGCCACAAGGCGATAGAGATGGCCGCGCCAATGAGCAGCAAAACCACGAGGGCGAAAAGTTTACGCATCTTAAGTCTCTTTCAGCAAGTCATCTGCGGTGCGCACAATCAGCGCGAGGCATGCGGGGTCCGAGAACCGATGATCCACGCCTTTGACCAAAGTGGCCTGCCCCTGTGGACAATCGGCATGCTCTAGGATTTGCGAGGCGGTTTGAACCGGGACCACATCATCGGCGGTGCCGTGCAAAAGATGCAGCGGGCCGGGAATTTGCAGGGGCGCATTCATGACGAAATTCTCGCGCCCCTCTTCGATCAGCTTGTGGGTTAGAATGTCGGGGGTGTCGGCATAGGGCGAGGGCACTTCGATGCGGCCCTGCGCGACCATGGCTTTGCGCTGCGCATCGGTAAACTCGTCCCACATGCCTTGGGTAAAATCAGGTGCTGCTGCGATGCCGATCACTCCGGCGCAACGCGCGGGCAGGCGTTTGGCCATCAAAAGCGCGATCCAGCCGCCCATAGATGATCCGATCAAAAGCTGTGGGCCGTCGCAAAGTGTTTCGATAACCGCAGCGGCATCTGCAGCCCAATCGCCTATGCACCCATCGGCGAAGTCGCCAGATGATGAGCCATGGCCCGAATAGTCAAAACGCACAAACGGGCGGTTCTGCGCGGCGGCCCATTCGTCGAGGTAGAGCGCCTTGGTGCCCTCCATGTCCGATTGAAACCCGCCCAAGAAAACGACACCAGTACCTTCACCGCTACGTTGGTGATAGGCGATTTTGCGGCCTTGCGCGGTGTCTAGAAAACTTGGTTGGCTCATGTTGCGCGCTTTACGTGTAGGTCCGCGCGTGGACGCGGTCTGGGTGGTCTAGGTGAGGGATGGCGTTAAAGACATCGAGCTGCAGCGCGCCCAGAAAATGGTGATAGCGGTGCACCGACGAGTTGCGCGTGGACAAAAGCGCTTGGGCCCATTGCTGCACATCAAGCCCTAAGACCTGCCGTTTGACCTTTGAAATCACCCCGCCCGAGGAGACCAAAAGGATTTTGCCACCCGTTTTTCCAACCGTCTTGCCGCCCTTTTGTGCAAGCGCCTCCATATCCCCCAGCATCGCATCGATGCGCGTGACAAATTGCGCATAGGTTTCAGGGGCTGCATGAACCTCGCCTGCCATCCACGCCTTAAAGGTCACGGGCACATGGGGGGCGAACTCTTCCCCATTTCTGGGCACAGCGAGGCCGTGCACATCGCGCATATTGTCCGCCAGCGCAAAATAATCGATTTCATTGAGCCGCTCATCGCATTGCACATCGCCGCCTATGACGCCGCAAATCTCTTTGGCCGTGTCCACTTGACGATGCAAAGAGCCTGCAAAAACATGGTCGAACTGCGCGCCCACATGGGCGAAATGCTCACCGAGCCAACGCGCCTGCTGGTGGCCGAGCGCCGAGAGCTTGTCATAGCTGGCCTCATCGGTCGCACCGGTATTAGCCTGTCCGTGGCGCACAAATGTGATCTCAACCATTGAAGGCCTCCTATGAATGATCACTTTTCATTCTGGGCGCGGGGTGTCAACGCAAAGGGGGCCAATCAAACCATCGCATCTTGACACTTGCGCCGCCGCGCGATTGAAGCCTAGCCAAACCCACGCAACCGGGTGCTTTGTAGGCACCAAACCGACGAAAGGACGCCTGATATGGCCGATATTTCCCTCACCCTTCCCGATGGCTCAAAACGAGAGTTCCCCGCTGGCATCACCGGCGCTGAGGTCGCGAAATCCATTGCCACCTCGCTGGGCAAGGCCGCGATCAGCTGGAGCGTTGATGGCGATCATTGGGACTTGGCGTGGCCCATCGAGCGCGACGCCTCGATTGCCATTCACACCCTCAAAGACGACGCCCCCGCGCTTGAGCTGATCCGCCACGATTGCGCGCATATCATGGCCCGCGCGGTGCAAGAGATTTGGCCCGATGTGAAAGTGACCATCGGCCCTGTGATCGAGCATGGCTGGTACTATGACTTTGACCGCGCCGAGCCCTTCACGCCCGAGGATTTGGGCGCGATCGAGAAAAAGATGAAAGAGATCATCAACAAGCGCGATGCGGTGCGCACCGAAGTTTGGGCGCGCGCGGATGCGATCCAGTTCTACAAGGACAACAACGAGCCCTATAAAGTCGAGCTGATCGAAAGCATCCCGGGCGATGAGCCTATTCGGATGTATTGGCACGGCGCGTGGCAGGATTTGTGCCGCGGCCCGCACCTGCAGCACACCGGCCAAGTGCCTGCGGATGCCTTTAAGCTGATGCGGGTTTCGGGGGCCTACTGGCGCGGTGATAGCTCGCGGCAGATGCTACAGCGCATCTACGGCGTGGCCTTCAAAAACCGCGACGATCTCAAGGGCCATATGACCTTCTTGGAAGAGGCCGAAAAGCGCGATCACCGCCGTTTGGGCCGCGATATGAACCTGTTTCACATGCAAGAAGAGGCCCCCGGTCAGGTGTTTTGGCACCCCAATGGCTGGACCATTTATACGCTTTTGCAGGATTATATGCGCCGCAAACAGCGCGCCGGTGGCTACCGCGAGATCAACACGCCGCAGGTTGTGGACCGCAAGCTCTGGGAGGCCTCGGGGCATTGGGAGAAATACCAGCACCACATGTTCCTCGTTGAGGTCGATGAGAGCCGCGACGGCGAGAATGACGATGCGGCGGCCAAAAACCGTGATCAGACGCGGATCAATGCGCTCAAGCCGATGAACTGCCCGTGCCATGTGCAGGTTTATAATCAGGGGCTCAAAAGCTACCGCGATCTGCCGCTGCGCATCGCCGAGTTCGGCTCGTGCTCGCGCTTCGAGCCTTCGGGGGCGCTGCATGGGATCATGCGGGTGCGCGGCTTTACCCAAGATGACGCGCATATTTTCTGCACCGAGGATCAGATCCAAGAGGAATGCGCGCGGTTCATCGATTTTCTGGCGAATATCTACGAAGAGCTTGGCTTTGCCGAGTTTGAAATCCGCTTTGCGACGCGCCCTGAAAAGCGGGTCGGCTCTGAGGAAAGCTGGGATCACGTCGAGGGCGCGCTTGAGAAGGCGATCAAAACCGTTGGCCGCGATTACGTGTTAGAGCCCGGTGATGGGGCGTTTTACGGGCCGAAGCTCGATTTCTATCTGACCGATGCCATTGGCCGTGTTTGGCAATGCGGCACGTTTCAGGTCGATCCGAATTTGCCCGAGCGTCTTGATGCCAGCTATGTTGGGGCCGATGGCGACAAGCACCGCCCCTATATGCTGCACCGCGCGACCTTGGGATCATTCGAGCGCTTCATCGGTATCCTGATCGAGAATTACACCGGCGCGCTGCCGTTCTGGCTGGCGCCGCGACAGGTGGTTGTGGCCTCGATTGTCTCGGATGCGAATGACTATGTGGACGAGGTGGTGGCGATGCTGAACGCCAAAGGCATTCGGGCCGAGGCAGACACGCGCAACGAAAAGATCAACTATAAGGTCCGCGAACATTCGCTGGGCAAAGTGCCGGCGATTTTGGCGGTTGGTAAGCGCGAGGTTGAAGAACGCACGGTGTCGGTGCGGCGGCTTGGCAGCAAGGACAGCCGCGTGCGTGATGTCACCGAGGTGGTGGCCGAACTGGCCGATGAGGGCGTGCCCCCTGATATGCGGTAGCCGCAAAAGCCATTGGGCAAAAGAAAAGGGCCAGAGCTTGAAAACAGCTCTGGCCCTTATTCATTTTAAAGTCGCGCTTGCGCGCAAAAACTTAGTTGCCAGTTGCTTGGTTAAGCAGGTCTGTTGCGCCTTCGGTGACAGCTTCAACCGCACCTTCGGTCACTGTCTCAACAACACCAGATGCCGCATCGCTTGCGCCTTCAACAACGCTAGACGCAGCTTCGCCGACAACGCCTTCGGTCACAGTCTCAACAGCGCCAGTTGCCGCATCAGCCGCACCCTCAGCAACGCTAGAAGCAGCCTCGCCCACAACGCCTTCGGTCACTGTTTCAACAGCGCCAGTTGCCGCATCAGCCGCACCCTCAACAACGCTAGAAGCAGCCTCGCCCACAACGCCGTCAGTTACGGTTTCAACCGCACCCGAAACCGCATCAGTGGCCGCACCAGTTACGCTCTCAACCGCAGAGCCAGCCGCGTCAGTTACCGCGTCAGTTACGCCCGAGGCAGCATCACTAACCGCATCCGTGGCCGCGTCAGCAATGCTGCCGCCTTCTTGAACAGCGGTCGTTACACCTTCAACAACATTGTTCACCGCATCACCTGCAGCCTCAGTTGCCGCATCAGCCACACCAGCTGCCGCGTCCGTTACAGCGTCAGTTGCTGAACCAAGCGCGCCTGCAGTCCCTTCGACCGCATCACCGGCCATGTCTGCTGCACCTTCAACAGCACCGCTTGCTGCGTCTGTTACAGCCGCTGCGCCGTCCTTAACGGCGCTCATGTCGCCGCCACCCTTGGTAAAGTACCAAGCGGCACCTGCAATAACCAAAGCGCCTACGATCAAAAATCCACGTTTCATTTGTTTGAACCTTGTACTTGTTTGTCTACCCACATCACATAGTTGCTTACCTGCAAAATACGCGGGGGAAACTTGAGGGAAAAGTCTCATTGCCGCCCCCAAGCGGGGGGTTCAAGGCGCAAATTGCAGGTATTTCAAAGAAATTATGGTCTTTGAAACCCTTGTGAGTGAACTCTCGCTCATCCTGCTGAGTTTTACGCTTGACCGATGTATCACTATGTCTCTAAGGCCAGCGATGGATAGTCATGTGCCTATCAGATTAACAACCAAAGGATAAAACAATAGCCCGAAGACCACACAACGCGCCTCCACAGCGCGATACCGGACCCCGCGCGAATGACCGCATTCGTGTTCCCGAAATCAGATTGATCGGCGCCGAAGGTGAAAACGTCGGTGTTGTCACCCCTGAAGAGGGGATGCGTCTGGCTGATACGGCCGGTCTGGATCTGGTTGAAATTTCGCCAAACGCCGAGCCACCGGTGTGCAAGATCATGGATCTTGGCAAGTTCAAATATGAACAGCAAAAGCGCGAGTCTGAGGCTCGGAAAAAACAAAAAACCATCGAGATTAAAGAGATCAAGTTCCGCCCCAATACGGACACGCATGACTATGATGTCAAAATGCGCAACGTGAAGAAATTCCTCGAAGAGGGCGACAAGGTCAAAATCACGCTGCGTTTTCGCGGTCGTGAGATGGCGCACCTGCAATTGGGCCGCGAGCTGCTTGAACGGGTGGCCGAGGATATCACCGATCTGGGCAAGGTTGAAAACATGCCCAAGATGGAAGGTCGCCAGATGATTATGATGATTGGTCCGATCAAAACGTGATCGGTGATCGGTGATCGGTTTTCGGGGGCAGGGGTAATGTTTACCCTGCGCCCCTTAAGCGCCGCCGATGTGCCATCCGCAACCGCCCTTTGGGAAACCGCGTGGCATGAGGCCCATGGGGCGATCACGCCCCCCGCCCTTGCGCGGCTGCGCACCCGCGAAAATTTCCAATCCCGTCTAGAACTGAACGCCCCGCAGACCATGATCGCTGTGGAGGGCGCAGATGTGCTCGGGTTTTGCATCACCCGCCAAGACGAGATTTATCAGCTATTTGTGGATGCCCGCGCGCGCGGCCACGGGCTGGCGCAGGCGCTTTTGGACGATGGTTGTGCGCGTGTGCAGGCAGGCGGCGCGCGGCGCGCTTGGCTAGCCTGTGCCGTTGGCAACAACCGCGCGGCGGCTTTTTACGAGAAATCGGGCTGGAGCAACATCGGCCCGCGCACCGAGATGATGGACACCGACGAGGGGCCCTTTGCCCTTGAGGTCTGGCGTTTCGAAAAAAACCTATAGGGCGCGCCAGCCAATATCCTTGCGATAAAACCCTTCGGGCCAATCCACGCCGTCCAGCATTGCATAAGCCCGATCCCGCGCCTCTTGCAAGGTCGCGCCCCGCGCCGTGGCGTTCAACACCCGCCCGCCCGCGGCCAGCGTCTCGCCATTCCCCGCGCGTGTGCCTGCATGGAACATCATTTGCTGGCTGTCCGCCGGAAGGGCCTCAAGCCCGCCAATGCGTGTGCCTTTTTCGTAAGACCCCGCATCCGCCTTGAGCCGTGCCAAGGCCCGTTCCAGCTGA
>CAYLLD010000138.1:0-7788 GCA_964384315.1 uncultured Rhodobacterales bacterium
AGAGCTAACCTAAATTAGCGGACTCAAGGGGGAGCAGGTCACCGTCTTAAAATTTTCAAAACCCAGAGCATATGCTTGTTTTAAGGTTTTAGCTGACAAGCGGATATAGCATCCGCTCCGATAATGCAGTTGTAGTAGCTAGTTTCAGCTAGAATAGCGGGATTGGATCGCCCAATTTGCTTAATGCCAAGTGAGCCGGGGCAATTCTTGTCTGCATAATGCCAACCTAGCCATCAAGCTCACCCAAACCCCACTAAAAAGCCCATTGACGGGGCAGGGGCCTCGGACTATCAAGCGCGTCTCATGGCGGAGTAGCTCAGGTGGTTAGAGCAGCGGAATCATAATCCGCGTGTCGGGGGTTCAAGTCCCTCCTCCGCTACCAAAAATCCCGATAGTTGAATTGTTGAAAACGCTTAACGCGCCGCGTCTTCGGGTGTTTTGGACTTGTGCTTTTGATGAGAAATTTTCCGTGTCGGACGACCAGAAGACAGATCCCCTGGTCGTCAACGACAGCTACCCCCGTAGCATCCGGTCCGTCCAAAAACCCAATTGCACCCTCACTTGCGCATGTGTTTTTGGGGGAAGTCGCGCAACATGACCCCAGCCATGTTGCCCCCACTAATCGCTCCAATTTGCGACAAATTTTAAGTAATTGTTGAATTCGATTCTCTCAATATTCATTGTGAAAAATTCCGCAAATGGTGATGTAAAATTGCAATATGCGATGGGGGCAGTCTTAAACTATTCTTTGGGTGAAAGCTGCGATTAAATCTGCGGAGCGTTGTGGGAAGGCTTGAAATGATTTGGTTTTTTGTGATCAGAGTTTTGATCGGGGGGCGGTCCAGATGACGGGCATCGACGAGTGGCGCGGGCGTGTGGGAGAGATTTGGGCGCTTAATGGCGCGATGACGGACCAGTTGTTGGCGCCATTTGGGGCGGCAGGCATTGCGGCGCTTGGGCCGGTTTCGGGTCTGCGCGGTCTTGATATTGGGTGCGGGGCAGGGGCAAGCACCCAATATCTGACGCAGCTTGGGGCGCAAATGACCGGGCTTGATGTTAGTGGTGATCTGATTGCTCAGGCGCGCGCGCGGCCAAGCGCCGAGACCATCGAGTTCGTCAATGCCGACGCCGCGCGTTGGTCCACCCAAGTACCGATTGATTTTGCGTTTTCGCGCTTTGGCACGATGTTTTTCGATGATCCGCCCGCGGCTCTGGCTCATCTACGCGCTCAGGCCCGCCAAGACGCGCCTTTGGTCGCCGTGGCTTGGGCCGCGCGGGACCTAAACCCTTGGGCCAGCTTACCGCAATCTGTTTTGGGGGCGTTTATGACCCCTACCGAAAACTCAGCGCCCCAAGAAACTGCGCCATCACCGCAGGCGCCCGGTCCTTTTGGGTGGAGCGATGCTGATTACGCGGTGGATTTGCTGCGCAATGCAGGTTGGCGCAATGTCACCGCGACGAAACACGAGGCTAAGCCGATCATTGGACTGCCCGGCGGCGGCATCGAGGCTGCAGTTACTTTTTTCACGCGCATTGGGCCGGGTGCCTCGATGATGAAGGCGCAGCCCGGACCTGTGGTGGCGCAGATGAAAGCCAAACTGGGCGAGGCGCTCGCAGATCACTTGGTCGGGAATGATCTGCGTCTTAGGGCAACGGCTTGGATCTACACCGCGCAGGCGTAGTGCGTCATGATCCCGCCCAAGTTCTGCGGCAATCCGACGCCATATAAAACTTGGGGTTAAAGCCCGCGAGACGCTGTGCCATAAGCGATCAACACAAGGTAGGGGGGCACGATGGCGAATGAACCCAAAGACGCCTATTCGTTTATTCTCGACGGGATTGATCGGGGCGATTACCCGCCGACCAGTGCTTTGGTTGAAGCGGATTTGGCTGAACGCTTTGAGATGTCCCGCACGCCGGTGCGTGAGGCTTTGCAGCGGCTTGAGACCCAAGGCATTTTGCGCCGCGACGGGCGTTCGCTGATCGTCTCGTCCTTGTCCCACAAAGAGATCGGTGAGCTTTACGTTGTGCGCGGTGAGCTTGAGGGTCTGGCGGCGCGTCTGGCGGCCCAACATGCAGAGCCAGAGGAAATTGCCTTGATGCAAGAGATGGTTGCGCGCGATCTTAAAGAGGTCGATGACCCCAAGATGATGAGCCGCGCCAACCGCCGTTTGCACAACCAGATCCATCAGGCGTCCCACAACAAATACCTGATCCAGCAGCTTGCTGAGGTGCAGCAAACCATGGCGCTTTTGGTTCGCACGACCTTTGACGATGAGTTGCGTATGCAAGAGGGCCCGCGCGAGCATGTGGCGATTGTGGCGGCCATTGCCGAGCGCGATGGCAATGCAGCCTGCACCCTAATCCGCGATCATATTTCGCGCGCTTATAAAACCCGACTTGAACTCGATATGAAGGAAAGCTGATGTCTGCTGATCCGATTGTTGCCAATATTCTCACGCAAAAACGTTTGGTGCCGGGGGCGTTTAAGGCTGATTTGCCCGAAGCCTTTGATATGCAGGATCAAGTCACGGCGGGGCTGGCCGCTGCCCGTGGCGGGTTTGCGGGGTATAAAATCGCGTGGAACACGCCAGCTTTGATTGAGAAATTCGGGATGCCGCATCCGGGGATGGGCCGGGTTTTTGTGGATCAGCTTTATGACAATGATGCGCAGATTTCGCTCGCGGCGCATGCCAATTTGATGATGGAGCCTGAGATCATTGCGCGTCTTGGCGCCGACATCAGTCCCGGCGATGATCTGACGCCAGAGGCTTTGGCCGCAAAGGTTGAGGGATTTACCGTTGGGTTCGAAATCCTTGACCGTCTGGGCTCACAACCCAGCGAAAGGGCCCCGGCGATCATTGCCCATAATGTCTTTAATGCAGGTGCGGTTATGGGCCGCAATTGGGTTGCCCCGAGCGCGCTTGAAACCACTTTGATGCACACAAAAGTTATGCACGACGGCGAGGTCATTCTTGAGGGCCAAGGTCTCGCCCCACAGCCGCCTCTTGAGGCGCTGGCCTTTTTGGCAGGGCATTTTTGTGGGCGCGGGCAGGTGATGCGCGCGGGGCAGATGGTGCTTTGCGGCTCGCATATGCCGCTTTATCCCATCGAGGCACCGGGGCGGTTGTCGGTGTCCATGAGCGACATCGGCGAGACGGGTTTTACCGTCGTTTGATCCGATTGATCGCCGTGGCTGGTTTTGTCCCAGTAAAACGGTTTGTAGAACATCTCGGCCACTGCTTTTAATGCGGCAAAGGCGCCGATTTGCCAGTAGATCGGGGCGGTGATGATCCACGGCAACAGGTGCCGTTTGTCCGCAGGGCTGGCGGCCAGAACCGCAACCCCCAGCATCACAACCTGCCCAAAGATCATCGAGACCACCGCCGCGCCCCAGACATAGGGGGCGGCATCGGGCAACCATGCGCCGTTATCAATGCGGCCCACGAACCAAAGCCCCAAGAGGATTGGGCCTGAAAGATAAGACGTGATCCCGCCCAGAAACAGCAGTTGAAAGGCGATGAAACTGCGGGTGCCCAGATCGCGCCAAAGCGCCACGGGCTCGCGCATATGCACCGCCCAAGTGATCAAATAGCCTTTGATCCAGCGCGAACGTTGCTTGATCCACGGGATCACCCGCGCATTGGCCTCTTCCATGGTGACCGAGGGGATCATCTCGGTTTTCAGCCCCTTGCGGGCGATGCGCATGCCCAATTCTGCATCCTCGGTGACGTTATGGGCGTCCCAGCCGCCAAGCTCTTCGATGGCACTGCGACGAAAATAGACGGATGTGCCGCCCAAGGGGATCGGCACCTCAAGCTTGCGCATCCCGCGCATCAGCACATTGAACCAGATCGCATATTCGAGGGTGAAAATCCGCGCCATCCAGTTGCGTTTGGCGTTGTAAAAATCAAGCCGCGCCTGCACGGCCGCCACATCGGGGGGGGCGTGCCAAAGATGCTCGACCACGCGGAGCAACTGATCGGCGCGGGGGCGGTCTTCGGCGTCGAAAATTCCGATGATCTCGCCCCGGCACAGGGGCAGCCCATAGTTCAGCGCCCGCGGTTTGGTCTTGAGCGCATTATCCGGCACCCGGATCACATGGGCGCCGTGGTTTGGCGGCAAACGGTCGATGGCGGCGGCGGTGACCTCGTCGTGTTCTTCGATCAAGAGCTTCACGTCGACCAGTTCGTGGGGGTAGTCGAGCTGTCCTATGGCGTTCATCAGCGCGGGCAGCACTTTGTCCTCTTTGTGCAGCGGCACAAGGATCGAGATCACCGGGCGGGCGCGGTGATCCGCGAGGCGAATGATGTCGCGATCTTGGCGCGGGGGCGGATCAACCAACCCGCCTTCGTTCATCCGCGCGATCAGCGCCGCCAACCGCAGGCCTGCTGCGCCTAGATTAAAGACGAGTATCCAGCCAAAGACGGCCCAAAACATGGTTTGCGGGGCAAGCGAGCTGGCGATCAGCAGCAAGAGGCAGACCGTGGCAAAAATCAGCGTAACGTTTAGCGGCGACCAGTTGCGGCAGGAAAATTCGAGCGGGCAAAACAGCCGG
The DNA here is from genome assembly GCA_964384315.1 of uncultured Rhodobacterales bacterium. Classification (GTDB taxonomy): domain Bacteria; phylum Pseudomonadota; class Alphaproteobacteria; order Rhodobacterales; family Rhodobacteraceae; genus CAYLLD01. The sequence continues at coordinate 4,559 of CAYLLD010000138.1, forward strand.
GCCTGCGCCTCAAGGGGGGCACGGCCTCGGGTTTCTAGCGCTTGGGTGATATGCTCGCGCCGGGCCATGACAAAGGCTGCGCTTCGGGCGGTCTGACCACAAGCTGCCAGCGCCTCATCCAGCGCGTTGGGGTCCGAGATGGCGATCATCATGCGCCCCTGATGGACGCGCCACGGCAGACACCCGACCTTTAGGCAGGCGCGCAAATCCGCGTGCTGCAAGGCGTTTGTGCTGGGCGGATCGGCGTTCAGATCGACATAGGTGAGCCGCCACTGCGCCGCGAGGGTTTGGGCGATCAGTTCAGGGGACAAGATGCCATTGCGGGTAAGAACTGTGCCAAGGGGCACATCCGCGACGCGCCGCCGCTCTAGGGCTTTGCGCATCATCGCGCGCTCGACAAAGCCGCTGTTGCGCAGGATTTGGCCCAAACGCTGCGCCCGCCGCTTGAGCGGGACGAACAGGGGCGGGGCCACGGGTGTCGTTAGAAATAGCGGGTCGGGGCGGGGGTCAAAACTGGCCATGCGCACTTGGTGCGCGCGGTGTGGTTAAGGCCGGGTTAACCGCAGTTGCCTGCGGTTAAGTTTTCTTAATTTTGTTGATTTTAGTCGGCTTTTAATCGGCGCGAGGTGGGGCCGCCGGACCGTCGCTGGGCAATGGTGCAGTCAGATCATCTTCGGCGATGCTTGGCAGCTCGGGCAGAACAGGCGTGCCTGTATCATCAACGCCTAAACGCTCAATCACGCTATCATTGCTCATCCCGCTTGTGGCCAGCACGGTTAGGGTGATCGAGGTGATCATAAAGGCAATTGCAAGGCCCCATGTCAGCTTTGAAAGCGCTGTTGCCGCGCCCCGGCTCGACATCATGCCGCCGCCACCGCCACCGCCGCCGCCCATACCAAGGCCGCCGCCTTCAGAGCGCTGCATCAAGACCACGCCGCACAAGGCTAGTGCCAGAAGGAGATGAATGACGAGAATGACGTTTTCCATGGGTGCGATCGGCTTTTGTTTGGACTAAATTCGATGAGTTGCGCAGTTAGACTATCATTTGGGGATTGTCGATGGGCAATGGTAGAGGGGCAGCGCTAAGATGCAAAGCCCCCTCACTCATCCACATCATCCACATCCGCCTGCCCCGAGAGCGCGCGGCGCACAATGGACCAACTTAGCCCGACCCCAAGGATAAAGGATAAAGCCACAAGCCCCACCCAAGTTAGCACTTCGGTGTCCTCAAGCGACAGCCAGCCCTGCGAGATCAACACCCACAGCAGCGCCGCAATCAGCGCCGCCACCAAAATGATCCCAAAAGCACCGATTGAGCGAAACGTAGCCCGCAGATAAATCACGTAAGCGATCACCAATAACACCCCCAAAAGCGTGATAATCGGCAGTTGCCCTTCCCAATTATCGCGGCTCCAGCGGATGAAATTCCAAGCGGTCGGATTATATGTCAGGCCAAGCAGCACAAAAGCCGCCGCCCAGCGAATAAGAAAGCCTACCATTTTCGTCCCTTTTTGATCGCCCTTTTATCTTGGCCGAGGGCTTTTTGTGTTTGTTCAACCGGGGCTCGATTGAAAATTTTGCAAAACTATTCGTGTCCGCGCGTGTGTTTTCAAAACGTCATACTTGCGGTATATCCCGACCACAAGCTTGCAAGACATGACCGCTCTGAGAAAAAAAGAGAGTTGATCCAAATGCTGATCGAAAGAGGACGGCTAATAGCCCGCTTGGCAAATTGCGACGCCGATGTGCGCGCGGCGCAGGAATTTCGCCATTTTGCGTTTCATGGCACCAAAGGTGTCGATGCGGATGAGATGGATGACGCGTGCAAACATGTGCTTGTTGAGGATGACAAAGGCGCGCTTGTTTGCGTCTTTCGGTTTCTGCACCTCGACAATGGCGCGCAAATTGGGCGCTCGTATTCAGCGCAATTTTATGACTTGGGCGCGCTTAAGGATTTCAAGGGCTCGATGGTCGAGGTGGGGCGGTTTTGCACGCTGCCTGACAGCCAAGACCCGACCGTCTTGCGCACCGCTTGGGCGGCTTTAACCCGCTATGTTGACGATCATTCGGTGGGCATGCTCTTTGGGTGCTCGTCTTTCACAGGCACCGATACGGAGCCTTATGGCCAAGCCTTCGCGCTTTTGGCCGAGGATCACATCGCGCCCCCAAGGTGGTTGCCGCAGATCAAAGCCCCGCGCGTCTTTGAATATGCGCGCAGGCTGGGTCAAAATGGCGGTGACGGTACGGATCGCCGGGCTGGATTGCGCGTGATGCCGCCCTTGTTGCGCACCTATCTGGCGATGGGGGGATGGGTTTCGGATCACGCGGTGATCGACCCGGATATGGACACGTTGCATGTATTTACCGGCGTAGAGATTGGCCGGGTTCCGACCCGGCGGCAACGCACGTTCAGATCATCAGCCGCCAGCGGCTAAGCGCTTTTTAAAAGCGCCGCCGCCACGTCGCCGCCCCCACTGGGTTTGGTTAAGCCGCGGTCTCTTGACCTTCGGGTTGGTCGGATTGTGGGCGCAGGCGGTAAGCCACCAGCGCGCCGATTATCATCGGGATCACGATCAGTGGCCCAAAGATCGCCACGAGTGTCTCAAAGCCCATAGGTTTGACCGAAGTTGCGGCCCCAAGGATCAGCGCCGAAAACCAGCAGCCTGCGGAAAGCCCGCCGATGGCACCCATGCGGATGCGTGTAGGCGTCGGCAAAAGCGCGACCATGCCCTTGGGCGCGGTTTGTAGCGCTGGCATCAAAAGGCGCGCAATCAGCATCATATTGATCGTCAGCATAACAACGACCACAAGCTTAGTGATGAGTTTGGGTGAGAAGGCCGACAAATCACCAGATGTGCGGAACCAAACGAGTGCAAGGCCCGTGACCCAAAGCACGCCAACCGCCAGAGTGATCAGATCGTGAGCGGCACGAACCAAATTCAGATCGCCACGGCTCAGGCCACGACTAAGTTTCGATACGATGACAAATTCGAGCAGCACGGCCGATCCAAAGCCGATGGCAAACCCGAAAAGATGCGCGACGCGCACCAAGTCCAAGAGCAAATTATACACGGGGTTTCTCCAAACAAGAGGACACTAGATAAACAACGAGATCAATTTTACACAAATGCCGTTACAAGTCACCGGGGTTTGAAAATTGTCTAAGAATTTGTTGATTTTTTGCACCGGGAGGGGGCAGCCAAAGCCGTGAGCATCGTTAACCAATTTTG
>CAYLLD010000139.1:0-7769 GCA_964384315.1 uncultured Rhodobacterales bacterium
CTCGGTTGAGTAGCGCTGCATGTTCATGATCGACCAACTGGTGGAAAAGGTCGGCACATTCCCCGCCGCATGCCACGTCGAGCCTGCGGTTAGCTCGTTTTTTTCTAAGAGCACACAGTCGGACCAGCCCGCTTTGGCAAGATGAAACAGGCTAGAGGCCCCAACGGCCCCGCCGCCAATTATGACGACACGCGCCGATTTTGGAAAATCCGCCATGGCCAAACTCCTCAGTTCAGGGCGATCCTTGCGGCCAGACCTGCAAAGACAATTGCCGATAGTTTATTCATGACCGTTGAGGCTGCTCTTAGTTTTGCGGCCAAAAGACCAGCTAAAACGCCATATGCCCCATCTGTGACAACACCGCCTGCCGCAAGCAAGAGGCCAAGTGCGATGATTTGATGCCAGATTGGACCGATCATGGGGTCAGTGAACTGGGGCAAGAAAGCCGCAACAAAAAGAGCGACCTTGGGATTGAGCATATTGGTGACGAACCCGCGCTTAAAAGCCCCCGCCATGTTGCGCGCGCCGCCAGCTTTGGCGGTTTCAGGATCGGCGCGCCAACTGGCGACGGCCAGCCACAGCAAATAGGCGGCGCCGATATAGCGGATTGCGTGGAATGCGGCCGGATAGGCGTCCAAAAGCGCCGCCAATCCAGCCGCGGCCAACGCCACATGTACCAAAACCCCAGCGCTGATCCCAACCGCCGCTGCGACACCCGCGCGCGGACCGCCCGACAGCCCCGAGGCTAGGGTGAACATGATATCTGCACCAGGGGTCAGATAAAGAATGACCGCCGCGCCCATAAAGCTGGCGATGGTCCAAAACGGGATGGCCATCCAAGTCTCTAACATTGTCTAAGGCTCCAAAAACCGCACTGTCCCGATATAGGGCAGATTGCGGTTCCGCTGGGCGTAGTCAATCCCGTATCCGACCACAAATTTATCCGGGATCTCAAACCCGGTCCATGTCGCCTTGACGTCCACCTCGCGCCGGGAGGGTTTATCAAGTAGGGCAATGGTTTTGAGCCGCGCAGGGCGGCGGGTCTGCAAAATATCCAAGACCCGCGAGAGCGTGTGGCCCGTATCGACGATATCCTCGACCACCAGCACATCGCGCCCCTCAATCTCGCCGCGCAAGTCCTTGAGAATGCGCACCTCGCGCGAGGTTTCGGTGGAATTGCCGTAGGAAGACACTTCGAGAAAATCCACCTCAACGGGCAAATCCAGCTCGCGCACCACATCGGCGATGAACACAAAGCTGCCGCGCAAGAGGCCGACCACCACCAATTGGCGCGTATCCGCAAAATGCGCCTCAATTTCGCGGGCCAAATCTTCGACACGCGCGGCAATGGCTTTAGCTGTAATTAACGGATCGATCTCATAAGCGGGTGTGTCCATTGCGCTTCGCCTTTTTGTAACCCATATAAACCCCCAAAAAGACTATGTGAATTTTTAGGGCGGGGCTAGGCGCAAAGCCAGAACCCAAACACGAAGATCCGCAGTCATGTCCAACAAGAACCACGCCCATCAATTCCAAAGACGCCCATGACCACACACACCGAAAAACGAACCGTCCCCTATAGCGCTGAACAAATGTTTGATTTGATCGCGGATATCGGGCGCTACCAAGAGTTTCTGCCGTGGTGCGCGGGCACGCGGATCAGATCGCGCCGCATGGATGAGCCGCGCGAGTTGATCGAGGCGGATATGATCATTTCCTTCAAGGTGTTTCGCGAAACTTTTGGCAGCCATGTGGTACTTGATCGCGGCGCGGGGGTGATTGAAGTCAGCTATCTCGACGGCCCGTTTCGGCATATGAATAATCGCTGGGCCTTTGCGCCTTTGCCAGATGGTGGCTGCGAGATTGATTTTTTCGTGGATTTTGAGTTCAAATCCCGCACGCTTCAAGCGCTGATCGGGGTGGTGTTTCATCAAGCGATGCAGCAGGTGGTGCGGGCTTTTGAGAAACGGGCAGAGGCGCTTTATGGGACCGACGGTCAAACGCTTGGCTTGAGCTAGTCGCGCGAAGGGTGTCCCGCGCGACTAATTTTTGTGCGATCAATTCTTAAGACGTCATGTCGTAAGCGCGTTCGCCGTGTGACGACAGATCCAAGCCTTGGGTCTCGTCGTCATCGCTCACCCGAATGGGCAGAACCGCTTTGACCACCAGTACAATCACCGTGGTCACAACGAGGGTCCACAGACCCACAACCACAAGACCGCCCAGCTGCGCGCTCCAATCCGCAAGGCCAAAGACCGCCAGCATGACAATCCCGAACATGCCGCCAATGCCGTGCACCGCGAAAACATCCAGCGTGTCGTCGATATTGATGACGTTCTTGATAAATCCGCAGGCCTCTTGGCACATGATCCCGGCAATGCCGCCGATGATCAAAGCCTGAACCGGATCAACCGAACCCGAGGCGGGGGTGATCGAGGCCAGACCCGCGATCGTGCCAGTGACCACACCAACCAGCGAGGCGCGGCCGTGTTTGATCCGCTCCCAGAGCGCCCAAGTCAGCGAGGCGGTGGCCGCCGAAATATGGGTGACCGTCAGCGCCATGGCCGCCGAACCGTTGGCCGAAAGCTCAGAGCCGCCGTTAAAGCCGAACCAGCCGACCCACAAAAGCGCCGCACCGATCATCACCATGCCCGGATTATGGGGCGGTTTTGATTTATCGCTGCGAGACCCTAGGAAAAACGCCACAACCAGCGCGGCAATCCCCGCAGTTTGGTGCACGACAATGCCGCCCGCGAAATCATTCACGCCCTCGGCAAAAAGCGCGCCTTCACCGCCTGCAAGCATCCCGCCGCCCCAAATCCAATGGGCCACAGGCGCGTAGCAAATCAGCATCCAAAGAGCCGAAAATGCGAGCACGAAACCAAAGCCGATCCGCTCAACATAAGCGCCGACGATCAGCGCCGGGGTGATGATGGCAAAGGTCATTTGAAAGGCGAAAAACAGCACTTCGGGCAGGCCGCCCGCTAAAGTGTCTTCGGTCACACCGCTGAGGAACATCTTGTCCAAGCCGCCCCAATAGGCGTTGGCGTCCCCAAAAGCGATTGAGTAGCCCGCGACAAGCCATAGGACGCTCATCAAACAGGCAATGGCATAGCATTGCATGAATACGCTCAGCACATTGCGCGCGCGCACAAGCCCGCCGTAAAACAGGGCCAGCCCCGGTAATGTCATTAGAAGGACCAGAGCCGTAGCCACAATGATCCAAGCGGTATCTGCACCGTTCATTTATTGTCTCCCTTTTTAAAAGAAACCTTTAGCGGTTTTCTTTTTTTCAGTGCGGCTTGGGTTAGGTTTGCGCGCGAGGCGTGGCAATTTTTTTGCTGGGCATACTGCCGCGTTCAAAGGGTGAATTGGCTGATATGGCCAGAATAATATACAAAGAGGCAGTAATATGATTAAAAATTAGGCAGTATTTTAACGGATTTGCGACTAATCGACACAATCAAATAGCAGCTTTAGGCCGTGATCCATTGCTGCCAAAACGGCTTTGCGACGGACTTCGCTGCGCCCAAGCGCGCCGAATTCACACTTAACCGCCAGAGCAGGCGCGCCTTTGCGCGCCGCTGCGATCCAGACCAATCCCTCGGGTTTTGCTGCCGAGCCGCCGGGACCTGCAACGCCCGTCACAGATAACGCAAGTGATGCTCCTGATGCGCCCAATGCACCCTCGGCCATTGCCAGCGCCACTGGCTCTGAGACCGCGCCGTGGGTTTCGATCAAACCCGCATCGACGCCCAAATTTTCGGTCTTGGCCGCGTTCGAATAGGTCACAAACCCGCGCTCATAAACGTCAGAGGCCCCCGCAATTTCGGTCAGCGCCGCGCCGAGCAAGCCACCGGTACAGCTCTCGGCGGTCACAATGGTCAGACCACGTTTGCGACAAGCCTCAAGCAGGCGCTGCGCAAGATCGGTCTGCCTCATGCGAAGAGCGAGAGGATGAAATGAAGTGCCACAATGCACAGCGCCGCCATGATCGCCGCCACGATATCATCCAGCATCACCGCCCGCGCGTCATTGCCGCGGTCCGCTAGCGCGACGGGCCAAGGTTTGATGATGTCGAAAGCGCGAAACAGGACGAAGGCGAGGATCAAGGCGCCGAGCGAAGATTGCATCGTGTCTCCGGCAAAGGGCGAAAGGCCCAAAGCGAGCGGCAGCATGGTCAAAAACTGCCCCGCAACCTCGTCGATTACAATTTCCGAGGGGTCATGATCGGCCTTGCCGGCGATTTCGATGCTCACCGCCCATTCGCCAATAAAATAGACCGCGACGGTGCAAATGAGCAGCGCCCAAACCCCGCCCATGGCAATGATCGCCGCGCCCAGAAGGACACCTACAACCGAACCCGCAGTTCCCGGCGCAACAGGGCTAAGACCCGCCCCACACACAAGGGCAATTGCCCGTGTTAACATCATGTTTTCACCAATGTGGCGCTGGCCATGGCCGCGATCCCTTCTTTGCGCCCGGTAAATCCGAGGCGTTCTGAGGTGGTGGCCTTCACGGAAATCCGCTCAACCTCAAGCCCGGTGATCCGCGATAGTTCTTCGCGCATGGGCGCGGCATGGGGGCCAATTTTAGGGGCCTCGCAAATCATCGTGCAATCCAGATGGGTCACGGAAAAGCCGCGCTCGCGGGCGCGCAGCATCGCATGTTCGAGGAAAATATGTGAGGCAGCGCCTTTCCATTGCGCCTCGGAGGGCGGGAACCATGTGCCGATATCGCCCTCGGCCAATGCGCCATAAATCGCATCCGTGAGCGCGTGCATGGCCACATCTGCGTCGGAATGGCCCTTTAGGCCGTGCTCATGGGCGATTTGAACGCCGCAAAGCGTGACGTGATCGCCTTGGCAAAAGGCATGGACGTCGTAACCGGATCCGGTGCGGATATCAGGGGCTGTTGAGATCATGGTGCTCGCGCGTTCAAAGTCTTGGGGCAGGGTGATTTTGAAATTCGCCTCGGCCCCGTCCACTTGGGTGATGTTTAGTCCGGCGGCGGCGGCAACTTCAATGTCATCGCGGGCGTCTTGGTTGGTTTGCGCCTCAAAGGCTGCGAGAATTTTGGGATAATCAAAGCCTTGCGGGGTTTGTGCGCGCAAGAGGCCTGCGCGATCCACTGGCACCCAAGTCGGGTCATCCCGCCACAGGGCATCAACGACAGGCAGGCAGGGCAAAACCGCGTCTGCCTCGCCCAAAGCTGTGATAATATCCGCAATCAAATCTGGCGTTACAAAGGGGCGCGCGCCGTCGTGGATCAACACCTTTTGGGGGCGCAGGGGCGCTAGGGCCTTGAGACCCGCGTGAACCGAAAGGCTACGGGTCGGCCCGCCGGGGACCGCGTCCATGAGACGCCCGTCTCCTAGAGCCTCGGCAATCGGCGCGTATTGCGCCTGCATCTCGGGATCGATGACGCAAACAACCGTATCAACCAAATCGCTCGCCAAAAGCGCAGCTAACGTATGCTGGAGAACCGTTACGCCGCCGAGCACCTGATACTGTTTTGGCAACGTCCCTCCGGCGCGCTGACCTTGGCCTGCGGCCACGACGATGACGGCTACTGCTGCTGCGTTAATCCGGGCTGACAAAGGTCTTGGTCCTTCATTCATGTTTTGGCCATTTTTTTTGCGTCTTACTGCGCTACGGTTTGGCGAACAAGTGGAAGTGGCGGGGCATCTCGCGCCTTGTAAGACAACTTAAAGAGGGGTCTCGCCGGAACAGAACGCGCGGGGCCTGTGCCGATAGGTCAAATTGCCTAATTTAGGTACTTCTGCCGTTGCAGCTGGCAGAAAATGGGTGTATCCACAGGATTGCTGTATAGTAATTGGGCAGATGATGCGGGAATTTGCAGATCAGGCGATGGATGTGCCAGTTTTTTTGGCTCCGATGGCCGGTATCACAGATGTTCCTTTCCGAAATTTGGTGGCGCGCATGGGCGCGGGGCTGGTTGTTTCGGAAATGGTGGCCAGCAATGAGTATCTGACCGAGCGTCCTTTGGCGCGGATGCGCTCAGAGCTTGGTTTTGATCACGCACGCACGGCGATCCAGATTGCTGGGCGTGATCCCGTCATGATGGCTAAATGCGCGCAGATTTGTGCGGATAATGGCGCGCAGTTTATCGATATTAATATGGGGTGCCCCGCTAAAAAAGTGGTGGGCGGTGCGTCGGGTTCGGCCTTGATGCGCGATCCTGCGCTTGTTGGTCAGATTTTTCAGACCGTACGCGCGGCGGTCACGGTGCCAGTGTCAGTTAAGATGCGTCTTGGTTGGGATGATGATACCCACAACGCTGCCGAGTTGGCCCAAATGGCTGAGGCCGAAGGGCTGACCATGGTGACGGTCCATGGCCGCACGCGCTGTCAGTTCTATAAGGGCCGGGCTGACTGGCAGGCGGTGGATCATGTCAAGCAGGCGGTGTCTATTCCCGTGGTCGTCAATGGCGACATCACTGATGGTGCGAGCGCGCAGAGTGCTTTGGCCGCGTCGAATGCCGATGCGGTGATGATCGGACGCGGGGCGCAGGGCGCGCCTTGGCGGCTGGGGCAGGTGGCGGACGAATTGGCTGGGCGCAGATTCACCCCGCCTTCAAATGCGCAGATCCGCGACATTGTCAGCGAGCATTACGAGGCAATGCTTGATTACTATGGCATCGAATTGGGTCTGAAGAACGCGCGCAAACATCTTGGGTGGTACACCGAGGGGCGCGAGGCGGCCCCCAAATTGCGCGGCACTTTGATGACTGGCACCGAGCCACATGCGGTTCTGCGCGATGTGGCACGGATTTTTGCGGATGCGCCGGATCCTGAACAAATGGCGGCTTGAGCGATGGTTGATTTTAGCAATGTTTGGGATGCGCTGCCGACGCCAGCGCTTTTGTGTTCGAAAACGGCGCAAATCATCGCAATCAACGGGGCGGCAGAGGCGCTTTTGGGCAGTTCGGCCCGAACCCTAGAAGGCCACTCTTTGGCGCAATATTGCGGCAATACCTCGGTTGTGCTCAGCGCAATCTCACAGGCGGCGATGAGCCCGTCGTCGGTGGTTCAGCACGATATAGAAGTGGGCTGGGGCGATCGGACTTTGCGGATTTCGATGCTGCAAGCCATTCAGCTAGGGTCTGACGAGGGGCATGTGCTGCTTTTGCTCAATCCACGGTCTTTGGCCGAAAAAATGGACCGCTCGCTTGGCTCTCGGGCGGCGGCACGTTCGGTGACGGGGATGGCGGCAATGCTGGCCCATGAAATCCGCAACCCGTTGGCTGGGATCAAAGGCGCGGCGCAGCTATTGGCCATGAGCCTTGATGTGGCCGAGCAGGAATTCACGACGCTGATCGAAGAAGAGGCCGAGCGGATCGGCAAGCTGGTGGAGCGGGTCGAGCAATTCGGTGATCTGCGCCCGGCAGAGCGGCGCGCGGTCAATATTCACGACGTTTTGCACCGTGCGATAACCGCGGCGCGCGCGGGCTACGCCAATCACATTCGTATCTCTGAGGCCTATGATCCCTCGCTGCCCCCCACAGCGGCAGATAGCGACCGATTGATCCAAGTCTTTCAAAACCTGTTGAAAAACGCGTCCGAGGCTGTGCCTTCGGTGGGCGGCATGATTACCGTGCGCACAGCCTTTCGCACGGGCATCAAGCTCTCGATGCCCGGCGCGCGTACTAACGCGCTGCCCCTTGAGATTTCGATTATCGATAACGGGCCGGGCATTCCCCCCGAGCTTATCGACAGTATTTTTGAGCCCTTTGTCAGCTCGAAGGTG
>CAYLLD010000140.1:0-7724 GCA_964384315.1 uncultured Rhodobacterales bacterium
TCGAGCCGACGATGATGTTTGCTGCGGGATCGACTTCGGAGCGAATTCTATTGGCCGCCTCATCAAGTTCAAAGAGCGTCAGATCATTGCCGCCGGTGATGTTGATCAAGACGCCCTTCGCGCCCTGCAAGGAGACCTCATCCAAGAGCGGATTGGCGATGGCCTTCTCGGCGGCTTGGATCGCGCGGTCTTCGCCGCTGGCCTCGCCGGTGCCCATCATGGCTTTGCCCATCTCGTCCATCACCGAGCGGATATCGGCGAAATCAAGGTTGATGATCCCCGGACGGACCATCAGATCAGTCACGCCTTTGACGCCTTGATACAGCACATCGTCAGCCATGGCGAAAGCCTCGGTGAAGGTCGTGCCCTCATTGGCGAGGCGGAATAGGTTTTGGTTCGGGATGATGATGAGCGTGTCGACGACGCGCTGCAATTCCTCGATCCCGTGCTCGGCCTGACGCATGCGCCGCGAGCCTTCGAATTGGAACGGTTTGGTGACAACACCAACGGTCAAAACGCCCATCTCGCGCGCCGCCTTGGCGATCACCGGGGCCGCGCCGGTGCCGGTGCCGCCGCCCATGCCAGCGGTGATAAAGCACATGTGTGCCCCGCCCAGATGATCAACGATATCCTCGATGCTCTCGGCTGCCGCATGGGCGCCAACTTCGGGTTTCGCGCCAGCGCCAAGACCTTCGGTGACTTTGATGCCAAGCTGAATTTTCGCCGGGGCGTTTGATTGTGCAAGCGCTTGGGCGTCGGTATTCGCCACCACAAACTCAGCGCCCTCAAGCGCCTTAGCAATCATGTTATCAACGGCATTGCCGCCAGCACCGCCGACACCAAACACGGTGATACGGGGTTTCAACTCGGGTTCTTCGGGCATGGTCAAGTTCAATGTCATCGTAAATCCGCCTGTATTTTTTTGGGCCCGGTTAATCACCTCGGTCGATCACCTTGGTCGTCCACCGTGCCAGCTTTCTTTCATTTTTGGCGGTCGTGCCTATCGAACGCCGTGCCATTCGGCACTTATTTGATTCGAAGTCTACATGATTGTGGCCATTGGGTCACGTAATAATCCAAAATCTACCACTACATATATTGATGCTTCACCAAATCATGGGGGCAGCAAGGAATTTGGCACAAATTCGCTGACCACGCCCGGCTTTGACGGACGCCTATTGGCTGGTTTGCGCCAAATTCAACCTAACCGCCTTACCAGTTGTCCTTGAACCAACGCATGGCACGCTTGAGCGAACGGTTCCCCATTTGCTCGCTTGGCAGATCGAAATCCCAACATTCATCCTCGGGGTGGACCGTGTGCATGGCCAAGCCGACGATGGCACTGAAACTGGGACCAGTGGCGGCTTGGGGTAGACCTTGGATCCGGATGGGCCGCCCGCAGCGCACTTGGCGACCAAGAATTTTCTGGGCCAATTCTTCGATGCCGGGCATTTGGCTGGCCCCGCCTGTAAGCACGATGCGTTGGGAGGGCATAAATTCAAAGCCCGCCGCATCAAGCAACCCGCGCACATCGTCGAAAATCTCTTCCATACGAGGGCGGATGATCCCGATCAGTTCCGAGCGGCTGACCGAGCGTCGCTCGCCGGCGATTTCGTCAATTGGCGAGGCAAATTCAATGATATCGCGGTCATCGACCCCGGTGGCCAAAAGCCCGCCATGAAAGGTTTTCAGCCGCTCCGCCACTTGGCGCGGGATTTCCAGCCCCTGACAAATATCGCGGGTGATGTGATCGCCGCCGATGCGCACGCTATCTGCAAAGATCAGGTTTTTGCGCATGAAAATCGACACGCCGGTGGTGCCCGCGCCCAGATCGATACAGGCGGCACCGAGCTCTTTTTCATCCTCAACAAGGGCGCTTTTTCCGGCCGCATAAGAGGAAATCACAATGTCGCACAGCTCAAGATCGCAGCGTCTGATGCAATGCATCACGTTCTGGATCGTGCGCGCGCCCACGGTCAGCAGGTGCAGATCGACACCGATTTTATTGCCCATCAGACCGCGCGGATCGCTGAGGCCTTGTTTGTTGTCGACCATGAAATTCACCGGCAGCGCATGGATTGCCTCGCGTGCGCCCGCGCCATAATCAGGCACATCGCAAGAGGCCAGAACCCGCGCGATGTCGTAAGGGGCCACCTCGCCCTCTTCGATTTCGGTCTGCCCATGCACCCCGTAAGAGCGCGGCCGCCCGCCCGAGAAGGACACAATCACGTGATCCACCCGCACATCCGCCATTTTCTGCGCGCCCTGCACGGCGGTGCGGATCGCCCGCTCGGCCTCTTCCATCGAGACCACATCGCCAAATTCAACGCCGCGCGCGCGGGTGGTCGAGGCGCCGATGACGCGCATATTCGCGTGGTTTTCCAGATTGCCTAGGCCCTCAATCGCGCCCCGCTCGGTCGCTTCGGGATCAAAACGCAGCACAAGGCAGGCGAATTTTGAGGTGCCGATATCAAGCACCGCCACAACACCGCGCTTCATCGCGACCTCGCGACGCTGGCGCATAATCCGTTGGCTTTCGTAAATCATCATAACGCTACAAACCTATCTGACCATCTAATGAAATGTGCTGCGAAAATCTTGGGGCACTGCCTGTCGCAGCGCAACCGCCTGCGGGCCGAGACGCAGCACAGGGCGCTGCGGATCGCGCATATCAACCGCAATGACGTCGCGCTCCATCAGTTTATTTGCCCCTTGCAAGGCCATGACCTGATGCAGGGCATCAAGCGCACCTATTTCGGGCAGCATGATCACCTGACCGCGATCAAGCACCATGTCCCAGCGCCGCGCGCCGACCCGTTCCAGACCGCGCAAACGGTCGTAAATTGCCGTGGCATTTTGGATCAACTCCTGAGCCTCGGGGATTGCATTTTCGGCCCCCGCACCAGTGAGAAGCGGCAGATCAGCCCGCTGATGTCGCGCGTTGATCTGCCCCAAGTGCACACCTTGACTGTCGAGGATGAAAAGCCCCTCGGCATTACGCCAGAGCACAACCGGCCGGCGTTCCGATACATCAATTGACAGCGACCCACCGCGGGCAATACGCACCCGCGCGGCTTCAACTGCCCCTAAATTTTCGACTGAATTACGGATTTTGTTCAGGTCCAGCTTGAGCGAAGAGGCTGGCAGGGATTGATGCGCAATTGCGTAAATCTCAGCCTCAAGCTCCGGCGATGCGCCAGTGATCATCGTGCTGGCGACGCGAAACTCTTCGCGCCCGCTGATAAAGCGCTCGGCGCTACTGATCGTCTCGTTGATCCGGCTGCGCATGGCGTCATTGGTGGCGCAATAGCCGATGCCAGCGCCCAAAATCAGCGCGATCGGGCCAAAGCGGGCCAAGCGGCGCACCGAGGGGCGCAGCCAGAGCCGTTGCGCGCGGTAAATCAGCCGCGAGGGGGCGGGATCGCGCTTTACCGATCGCATGAGGCGTCCTCGATCATCCATGTGAGCAATTCGGGAAAGTCTATGCCTGCCGCAGCCGCCTGTTCGGGGGCCAGCGAGGTCGGGGTCATGCCGGGTTGGGTGTTGGTTTCAAGCAGGATGAGGCCCTCGGCCCCTTTGCTGTCATCCCAGCGAAAATCTGTACGCGTCAACCCGCGACACCCCAGCGCATCATGGGCGCGGGCGGCATAATCGAGACAGGCGGCGGTGATCTCTTCGGGCAGCTGTGCAGGCAGCTCATGACGCGAGCCGCCGGTGGCGTATTTGGCGGTATAATCATACCAGCCGGTCGTGATGATATCAGTGACCATCAACGCGCGGCCGCCCATGACGGCCACGGTCAATTCGCGACCGGGCACAAAGGCCTCAACCATCAATTGCTCGGGCATCTGCGGCTCAAGCTGCGGCGGGGTATTGGCGCTTTCTTGGACGATATAAACCCCCACCGACGAGCCTTCATTATAGGGTTTCACCACATAGGGCGGCGCCATGACGTGCCCCGCCTCAATGGCCGCGCGGGGGTGAAGCGCGCTTGGGGCAACGGGCAGACCCGCCTGTGCATAGGCCGCCTTCGAGCGCAGCTTATCCATGGCTAAGGCCGAGGAAAATACACCAGAATGAGTATAGGGGAGCCGCTTCCACTCAAGCAGCCCCTGCACGCAGCCATCCTCGCCCCAGCGACCGTGCAGCGCGTTGAACACGACGTCCACCCGCGCAGCATCAAGCTGGGCGCAAAGATCTGCACCTGCATCGATCTCGATGACATCGAAACCTGCCGCCGCCAAGCCTTTGGCGCATTCAGCACCAGACACGAGAGATACCTCTCGTTCCGCCGAAGGTCCCCCCTTCAGCACAGCTATACGGGGCAACGTACTGCTCGCCATGCCCGCCTCATTTTTAGCCTCGAACGTGAGCGTTGATCGCTCTTTTCAGATGTCCGAGGGTGTCGATTGCGCCGGTTGACCGACGCGCCTTATTTCCCATTCTAACTGAACGGAGGATTTTTCATAGACCTTATTTCGCACATACTCGCCGAGATTTTCCAAATCCGCCGCCGTGGCCGTGCCGGTATTGATCAGGAAATTCGGATGCTTGGGCGACATTTGCGCGCCGCCTTGGCTATAGCCGCGCAACCCCGCCTCTTCGATCAATTTCCATGCCTTCATCTCATGGGTGTCATCGGCGCGACCGGTCGAAGAATGTCCGGCCGGATTGCGAAAGGTCGACCCGCATGAACGGTCATCCACGGGCTGGGTTTGCGCCCGCGCCTCTAGGGCCTCGGCCATGCGCGCCTCAATGGCCGCCGGCTCATCCGCCGCCCCGCGCAGCACCACGGATGTGACGACCCAATCGGGGGTCACGGCGCTTGAGCGATAGGCAAATTCCATATCCGCCAGCCCCAAATCGAGGGTCTCGCCTGCGCGGGTGGTCACCTCGGCAGAGACGAAAACATCAGCAATATAAGTGCCATAACAGCCCGCGTTCATGGCCACGGCGCCGCCAATGGCACCGGGGATCGTGCGCAAAAACGACAGATCGACCCCCGCCTCGGCGGCCTTGCGCGCCACATGGGCATCCAGCGCCCCTGCCCCCGCGCGCACAAAGCCCTCGCCTAGAATTTCGATGCTGTTGAAGCCGCGCCCAAGGCGCAGAACCGCGCCTTCGATGCCGCCGTCGCGGATGATCAGGTTTGAGCAGACGCCGATGGGCAAAAGCGGCGTCTCTTGGGGCAGCGCGGCCAGAAAAGCCTGAAGATCAGAGGTATCCGCAGGCTGGAACAGCACCTCTGCAGGGCCGCCGGTTTTGAGCCATGACAAATCCGCCATAGGGCGGTCTTGGGTCAGCGCGCCCTTGAGGTCTTGGGCGGTCAGATGGTCAAACAGCGCGCTCATTTGAGCAGCTCCGGCAATTGATTGGCCCAAGCGCTAATCGATCCTGCGCCCAGACACACAAGCATATCGCCCGCTTGGCAATGGGCCTTGGTAAAGGCGGCGAGCCCCTCAGCGGCGCCCTCGATGGCCAGCGCATTTTTGTGGCCGTGGGCCGTCAGACCGGCGGCCAAATCAGTGCCAGCAAACCCCTCAATCGGGGTCTCGCCCGCGGCGAAGACATCCAAAATACCAACCGCATCGGCATCGTTGAAACAGGTGCAAAAATCCTCGAACAGGCTAGAAAGCCGCGAGTAGCGATGGGGCTGGTGCACCGCGATTACGCGGCCCTCGGTGGCATTACGTGCCGCTTTCAGCACAGCGGCAATTTCCACCGGATGATGGCCGTAATCGTCGATAATGGTCACGCCATTCACCTCGCCCACGCGGGTAAAGCGGCGATTGACGCCCGCAAACTCGGCCAAGCCTTTGCGAATACCCGCGTCGCTGATCCCAAGATGCCGCGCCACCGCCACCGCCGAAAGCGCGTTCGAGACATTGTGATCGCCGGGCATATTCAGCGTCACCGCATCGATGCGCCCCGTTGGCGTGACCACGTCAAAATGCGCCGCGCCCTTTGCGTAGCTGAGGTTCTCGGCGCGCAGATCCGCCTGCGGGTTAAAGCCAAAGGTGACCACGCGCCGGTCGTGGACCTTGCCCACCAGCGCCTGCACTTCCGCGTCATCGGTGCAGCAAATCGCCACGCCATAAAACGGGATGTTGGAGACGAAGGTCTCGAAGGCCGCGCGCAGATTGTCGAAACTGCCGTAGTGATCCAGATGCTCGGGGTCGATATTGGTGACGATTGCAACCGTGGCGGGCAGTTTGGTGAAGGTGCCGTCGCTCTCGTCGGCCTCAACCACCATCCACTCGCCATCGCCCATGCGCGCGTTCGAGCCATAGGCGTGAATGATGCCGCCGTTGATCACCGTGGGGTCAATCTCGCCAGCCACCAAAAGCGCCGCCACCATCGAGGTGGTCGTGGTCTTGCCGTGGGTCCCCGCCACCGCCACATTCGAGCGCAGGCGCATCAGTTCGGCCAGCATCTCGGCGCGGCGCACCACCGGCAGGCCCATAGCGCGGGCGGTGTCCAGTTCGGCATTGCCCGCCTTGATCGCTGATGAGATCACGACCACCGCCGCGCCCTCTAGGTTCTCGGCCCGTTGCCCCACGAAAATCCGCGCGCCCCGCTCGGCCAGCCGCGCGGTCACTGGCGAGGCTTTGAGGTCCGAACCTTGCACGTCATAGCCGATATTCAAGAGCACTTCGGCGATGCCCGACATGCCGATGCCGCCGATGCCAACAAAATGGATCGGGCCGATATCGCCGGGCAGTTTGGTCGCAGTTTTATTCATTTGTCATCCGTTTGGGGGCTCTAATTTTGGAGTATTGAAGGCTGCTCATTGCTGCACCCCGCTTATGTCTTCGACCCAAAGGGCCAGATTATCAACCGCATGGGGCATGCCTTGGGCCTGCGCGGCCTTGGCCATGTCGCTGGCACGGCTGGGGTTCGTTAGAATATCCGCAAGCTCTGCGGCCAAATTCTCCGGCGTGAACTCAGGCTCTTGCAAAACCTGCGCCCCGCCCGCCGCCTCAAGCGCGCGGGCATTAGCGGTTTGCTCGTCACGAATGGCAATGGCAAGGGGCACGAAAATCGCGGGGCGGCCAATGGCGGCGATATCCGCGACGCTGGAGGCCCCAGAACGGGCGATCACGAGTTGCGCGGCCACGAGGCGCTGGGGGATGTCGTCGAAAAACGGGCGAATATCGGCCTGAACGCCTAAGGAATGGTAGGCCTCGGTTACCTGAGCAAGGTCAGCCTCACGGGCTTGTTGCGAAATCTGTAGACGCGCACGCAGGGGCTCATCGAGCAGGGCAATGGCTTTGGGCACGACCCGCGAGAGTATGCTGGCCCCTTGGGAGCCGCCGAAAACCAAGAGGTTCAGGGCAGCGTCGTTTGGCGGCACATAGGCGCTGCCCGCCACTTCGCGCACCGCGCTGCGCACCGGATTGCCCGTGTGGATCGCATCTGCGGCGGCAGGCAATTCCGTGGGCCAGACCGCGCAGAGGACTTTGTTCACCCGCGTTGCAAAGAGCTGATTAACGCGGCCCAAAACCCCGTTTTGCTCGTGGATCATCCGCGGCACGCGCAAGACCCAAGCGGCCACCATGGCGGGGATCGCCGGATAGCCGCCAAAGCCCACAACCATCTGGGGCCGGTCGCGGGCCATCATCAGCACCGCGCTCAGACAACCCGCGCCGATTTGAAAGGGGGCCAAAATTTTGCCCAAGATCCCGCCGCGCGCAAAGGCCGATGAGCGCGCCACGCGGCGCTCG
>CAYLLD010000141.1:0-7661 GCA_964384315.1 uncultured Rhodobacterales bacterium
TTCAATGGTGCCCAATACAGGCTCGGGTTCTGGCTCAGGCTCTGGTTCCGGCTCGGGCTCGGGCTCGGGCTCGGGCTCTGGTTCGGGCTCTGGTTCCGGTTCGGGCTCCGGCTCAGCCCCCCCAATTTCACGAAGCGAAAACTGGTCAAGGAACACACCTTCGCCGTCATTCTCGCCGTCCAACTCGCGCAGCTCAAGCCGCGTCATTTCGCCAGTTGCAGGCAAATCGAGATTGATGCTCGTCCAAGTTTCGGTGCTTGGGGCCGAGAAGGTCCCGACCAGCTTGCCGTCCCAATAAACCTCAACCGACTGGCCTTCGGAACCAGCGCGTGCGCGGGTCAGAAAGCTGAAGGCATAGGTTTCACCGGGGGTCGTCGCCACATCTTGGTAAATTGCATCAGGGCCACGGGTGCCATAGCGATCTAGCTCGATAAAATCGCCACCATCAACGGATTTCACACCGCGGTGGCCATCGGACCACATCTCAATCCCGTTTTCGCTCTGCCAGCCATTCAAGCGGGCCGAAACCGTGGCGAGTTCATTGCGCAGACCAGCGTCTTCGATGTCCGCGTCGAGCAACAACTCATCGCCCAAAGTACCTGGCTCAATCGGCGTGACCGGGGGCACAATCTCTGCGGGCGCAGCATAAAGACCGACCGCATCGAGCAAAACGCCCGTGCCGTTGTTCTCGCCTTCAAGTTCACGAAACTCAAGGCGATCAAGACCGCCGGTTCCTTTGATCTTTAGCGCAGTCTCAGCCCAGTCTTCGCCAGAGGACGGCTGGATGGTCGCGACCAAGTCACCGTTCCAATAAACTTCCAAAGACTCCGTTTGTTCGGCAAAGGTCTGGCGCGCTAGAAACGACAGGTCGTAAACTTGACCTGCCTGAGTTTGCACATCCTGAAAAATCGCATCGGTGCCTTGAACGCCAAGCCGATCAACTTCAATAAAATCGCCGCCATCAACGGAACTAATGCCGCGTGCGCCATCGGATAGAATTTCTAGACCGTTCACGCTCTCCCAGCCGTTGATTTTACCAAAGAAGGTCACACCGCCATTTTTGACGTTATCATTTTCGATCAAGCCGCCAAGCAGAAGATTATTTCGTTCGTTTGTCTCGTCGCCCACGTTCAAATCCCTTAAAACACACCATTGCTCGATTGGCTAAGTATTACCCCACCTCGGATCGCACCCGCGTCGTCTTGCGCGCGCTTGATCGATCTTTCAGTAGAAAATTTTTTGTGCGCACCCCAAATGCTGGTCGCCAAATTCACCTGCATCTGGGTTGAAGGAATCGCGGAAGGACGCGTCGCACGCGCGCCAAATGTCCGGGTGATCCCGGAAATCGTTCCAAAATAGATCGGCAAAGCCGCCCCCATAATTTTCTTAACCGCAATCTGTGATCCCCCAAATCGAGTCACAATCCGCGCGTTAAGCCCTTGTTAGGTTTTAGGGCATGCGCGATTCCCTGGCAAGAGATTCGGCTTTCGATTGAAGCGGCAAAAAGAAAAAAGCGACTATTCTCCCACATTTTCCGTTCAACACTTGTTGAACAGGGCAAATCTAACTCGTATTCCTAAGAAAAACCCATCAATGGCGGAAAATCACATGTCGAATGTCAAACTGGCCCTCGTAACCGGCGGCGCTCAAGGCATCGGGCTTGCCTGTGCGACGGCTCTTGCGCGCGATGGCTATCAGATTGCGCTGGCGGATGTGAATGGCGATGGGGTGCGCGCGGCGGCGCAAGGTTTGGGCGGTGGTGCCTGTGCCTATGAATGCGATATGGGCGAGCCTGAGGCGGTGGCGGCGCTGTTCGATAAGATTGAGGCGGCGCAAGGCCCGGTTTCCGCTTTGGTCAATAACGCGGGTGTGGCCATGCCCGGTGATTTCCTCAGCTATGATCTTGAGAGTTTCAATCGGGTGATTAGCATCAATCTAACAGGCGTGTTTCTGGCAACCCAACGGGCGGCCAAGACCATGGTAGAGGCAAAGATCGCCGGTGCGATTGTGAATATGTCCTCGATCAACGCGCAGGTGGCGATCCCGGCGATCCCGGCTTATTGCGCCTCAAAGGGCGGGGTGATGCAGCTCACCAAAGTTGCGGCTCTGGCTTTGGCCAAACACAACATTCGCGTAAACGCGGTCGGCCCCGGCTCGATTGATACGGCGATGATGGCCGGGGTTAACGCCAATCCAGACGCCTTTAAGGTCGCCATGTCGCGCACGCCTCTCGGGCGGCCCGGCACAGCGGATGAAATCGGCGAGGTGGTTGCATTTTTGGCAAGTTCAAAGGCCAGTTATATCACCGGCGAGACCATTTATGTGGATGGCGGGCGTTTGGGGCTGAACTATACGGCTTCGTAAGTTTTGGCTAAACGTGAGCCCTTGGCAATGGTCGGATCCGCGCCGTTCAGCGCCTCTTTGGCAAACCCAGCGGCGGCTTTGTAATTGCCCATAAACTCGGCGCGTTCCGCTTCGGGGATCACCGCGTTGATGTCCTCGAACATCCCGCCGCAACGCTCATCAAGCAGGTTCAACAGCCCAAAAGGCCCCGCGCCGCGATTGCGCAGCACCAGATCCGAAATCGGCGCGCAAAGCGCATCGTTGTAAGCGGTCAGCGCCTTGGGGGTGACGCCGTGCTGTAGAAATTTTGCGCCAATGACCCGCGCATCTATAATGGCTTGGCTCGCGCCGTTTGAGCCTGTTGGGTACATCGCATGGGCCGCATCCCCCATCAGTGCCACCGGCCCATCGACCCAAGTCGGGCAGGGGTCGCGGTCGATCATCGGGTTTTCATAGGCACAATCAGCGCTGCGCAGCATGGCGGGCACATCGAGCCAGTCGTAGCGGAAATCTTCAAAGTGATGGATGAACTCATCGATCTGGACGGGGCGGAACCAGCCGTCCTCTTGCCAGCCCCCGTCGCTATCCACGGTCACTTCTGCGATCCAGTTCGTAAGGGCCATCCCGTCCGCATCGGGTTTTGAAATCGGATAAAACACCATGCGGTGGCGGTGGGTGCCAAGGCCGATAAAGCTTGAGGCCGTGCGCTGAGGTTTCATGCGCACCGTACCGCGCCACATCACCGCGCCGCCCCAATGGACCGGCGGCTGCTCGGGATGCATCTGCGCGCGCACCGCCGAGTGGATGCCATCTGCCCCGATCAAGAGCCGCCCCGTCACGGTGCTCGGCCCATCCGGCCCCGCAAGCGCGACCTCTACGCCGCCAGCTTGTCGCGCATATCCCGTCACCTTGGTTCCAAGGCGCAGCGCATCCGCGCCCAAGCGCTCACGCACCGTATTATATAGTGACATGTGAAATTCGCCGCGATGCACAGCATATTGCGGCCAGTTGTACCCCGCCTTGGCGCCGCGCGGCTCGGCATAGACCTCTTTGCCGTTGAGCCCCACCAGCGCCCATTCATCCACAGACACGCCAACGCCATCCAGCACCGCCGCATCGAAGCCCAGATCAAACAGCTCGCGCACCGCATTGGGCTGGATGTTCACACCGACCCCCAAAGGGCGCATCTGCCGCACGCTTTCGATCACCAAACACGGCACGCCGATTTGATGCAGGGTCAGCGCGAGGGTCAGCCCCCCGATGCCGCCGCCCGCGATGATGACCTGATCTTGGATGACTTGTTTTGAACTCATGGTCTTAAACCTTAGACGCTCTCGCCCAAAATTCGCAACGCATTTTCCTTGAGAATCAGCGGGCGAACCTCGTCCTTGAACGGCGCATCCGCAAAGTCCTTGAGCCAGCGATCCGGCGTGATGGCGGGCCAGTCCGAGCCAAAGAGCATCTTCTTTTTCAGCATCGAGTTGGCGTATTTGATGAAAATCTCGGGAAAGTATTTGGGCGACCAGCCGGACATGTCGAAATAGACGTTGGGCTTGTGTTGCGCCACCGCCAGACCCTCTTCGGTCCAAGGAAACGACGGATGGGCCAGCACGATTTTCATGTCCGGAAAATCCACCGCCACATCATCAACATGCATCGGGTTCGAGTATTTCAGCCGCATCCCCATGCCGCCGCGCATCCCCGAGCCTACGCCCGTTTGCCCGGTGTGAAACAGCGCAATGGCGCCTTCCTCTTCGATGGCTTGATACATCACATAGGCGGCTTCGCGGTCGTTGGGGAAAAAGCCCTGCATGGTGGGGTGAAACTTGAACCCGCGCACGCCATGCTCGCGCACCAGCCGCCGCACTTCGCGCGCGCCCGCCTTGCCTTTGTGCGGATCAATCGAGGCGAAGGGGATCAGAATGTCGTCGTTCTCGGCGCAAAGCTCGGCGACATCTTCGTTGGAATAGCGGTGAAACCCTGTCTCGCGCTCGGCATCCACCGGAAAAATCACCGCCGCAATATTGCGCTCACGGTAATACGCTGCTGTTTCCTGCACCGTGGGCAACATGCCATCCGCCCCCGCAGGATTGCGGAAATAGGCCGCCATGCCAGCTTGGAACTCATTATAGCCGTCATCGCGGCAATGATTGCAGGGTTCTTCGGCGTGTGTGTGAAAGTCTATGGCCTTCACTTTAGCAAAATCGACCATGGGTCCTCCGGTACCGCTTTTCGTTTTTAAAACGTTTGATTTTAAAAATTGCTATACTGTAGAAACGTTATATAGTACAACAATAATCCAGTTGGATGAACAAGACCTATGCTGAGGAGGCATGATGCCGGACGGTGCGATGCAAACACAAGTGACACGGATCAATATCACAGGCGACATCGCGACGTTGACCTTTGATCGTCCGGAAAAGCGCAATGCGATGAACGATGCGCTTGTGGATGATCTGGATCGGTTTTTCTCCAATCCGCCCGAGGGTGTGAATGCGGTGATCCTTCACGGCGAGGGCGGCCATTTCTGCTCGGGCCTTGATCTATCCGAGCACGAGGCGCGCGACACGATTGCCGGGGTTTACCACTCACGCAATTGGCACCGGGTCTCTGATCTAATCGAATTTGGGCCTTTGCCCGTGGTCGCGGTTCTGACCGGGGCGGTGATCGGCGGCGGTCTTGAGATCGCCTCTTGTTGTCACGTGCGCATCGCCGAGCCTTCGGTGCGGTTTCAGCTACCCGAAGGGCGGCGCGGCATTTTTGTGGGCGGCGGAGCCACCGTGCGCGTTGGCCGTGTCCTTGGGCCGGACCGGATGCGCGAGATGATGTTGACCGGTCGCAGTTATGGCGCCGAAGAGGGGCTAAAGCTGGGGCTTACTCATTATTCTGTCGGCGAAGACGAAGGCATGGCGCTGGCGCAAAAACTCGCCCGCAAAGTTGCCGAAAATTCGCCTGTTTCAAATTACATGATGATGCAGGCTTTGCCGCGCATCTCCGACATGGGCCATTCTCAGGGTATGTTCACGGAAAGCTTAGCGGCGGCCCTAGCGACAGGCTCTGATGGTGCAAAAGAGGGTCTGCGGGCCTTTTTAGAAAAGCGAGAGCCGAAGTTTAGATAAATGGCCGACAGAAGCTCAGAAAAATCGGGCTCGCACAACGCATCGTTTCAATTGGGAGGAATCAATGAAACGCATTAACCTTATGAAATCCGCAATCGCGGGCGCTTTCACAGCGGCCATGGTTACGGGAACCGCAATGGCGCAAGATGTGACTTTGCGTTTGCACCAGTTCTTGCCGCCACCGGCACCTGTGCCTTCTTTGATCCTTAAGCCTTGGGCTGAGGGCGTAGAAGCTGCCTCTGATGGGCGGATCAAAATCGAACATTTTGACGCCATGTCCTTGGGTGGTCGTCCGCCAGAGCTGATGGATCAGGCGCGCGACGGCGTTGTGGATTTGTCCATGACCGTTGTGGGCTACACGCCGGGCCGCTTCCCGCGCACCGAAGTGTTCGAGCTGCCATTCATGATGACCAACCCGGTTGCCACTGCGGCGGCCTATTGGGAAATGGTTGAGACTGATTTCCAGAACAACGAATACGCAGACGTCAAAGTGCTGGGCGCTTGGGTCCACGGCCCCGGTCAAATCCACACCAAAGATGGCGTGAACAAGCTTGAAGACATGCAAGGCGTGTCCCTGCGCGGTCCAACACGGATCATCAACGACATGCTCTCGGAGCTGGGCGCAACCCCAGTTGGGATGCCTCTGCCTGCGATCCCCGAGGCGCTTTCGAAAGGCGTTGTTGGCGGTACCGTGATCCCTTGGGAAGTCACACCGGCCATTCGTCTATCCGAACTTGTGGATAATCACACCGAGTTTGCAGGTGAGCAGTCGCTTTACACCGCTGCCATCGTTTTGGTGATGAATAAGGCCAAATACGAAGCGCTGCCGGACGATCTGAAAGCGATTTTGGACGCTGAATCCGGTGCCAAGCTCTCGACCTTTGCCACGCAGGTGATGTGGGACCAAGATGCCCCAGCGCGCGAGATTGCCGTCAAAGCAGGCAATACGATCACCATGCTGGACGAAGCAGAAGTTGATCGTTGGAAAGCGGCAGCTGAGCCTGTGGTTGCCCGTTGGATCGCCGATATGGAGACCAAAGGCATCGATGGTGCGGCTTTGATCGAACAAGCCCGCGCATTGATCGCAAAGCACGGTGGCTAACCGGGCGGTCTTGATCGCAAGAGCATAAATATTGCGGGCCGCCAAGCGGTGGCCCGTGGTACCTTGGGCCAAACTGGTCCTAAAGTTTAAGGCATCAATGCTTGTTAGGTGCCGATCCATAAAAATGCTAAGGTCATGACGAGGCGGCGTGCCTTTGGGACGCAGTTTTGTCTTGAGGACTAGGGGATAAAAAAAATGTACGCCTTGCTAAGCCGCACGGCCGAGATGATCGCGCTCATCATTGCGCTCGCGGGGGGGGCAATCCTGCTCATCATCACGGTGCTCAACTGTATTTCCATCGCTGGTCGCGCGCTTTTGCCGCTGCAAATCGGCATCGGCCCCATTCGCGGCATCTACGACATGACCGAGATCGGCATGGCCGCCGCGGTATTTGCCTGCATGCCTTGGGCGGTGCTGCGCGATTCCCATGCGCGGGTAGATCTTTTTGCTACGATCATTCCCGAACAGATTGACCGCACACTCGATCTGTTGTTCCAAATCGCCATGGGCGCTGTTGCGCTTTTGATCACGTGGCGGCTCTTTTTGGGGATGCAGGACAAGATGGCCTATGGCGAGACCACCTTCATTGCACAAATCCCGGTTTGGTATGGCTATGCCGCTGGCATGGTAGGCGCGGTCGGTTTTGTGCTGATCGCTGCGTTTTGCATTCTACGCTCGGCCCGGCGCCTTGCCGGCATTGAGGACTAAATTATGACGAATATCGAACTGGCCATCTGGTCCTTCCCGGTCCTTCTGGTCCTTGTCTTTCTACGTATGCCCATCGCGTTGGCGATGATCGGCGTGGGCATTGGCGGCACCTATCTGGTCATCGGGACCCCGATGATGACGCTTAATCAAATGAAAACCTTCACCTATGGGACGTTTTCAAACTACTCTTTTTCGATCATCCCGCTGTTCTTGCTCATGGGCCAATTCGCGACGCTTTCGGGCATGTCCGCCTCGCTGTTCAAAACCGCTGAGAGTTTTTTGGGGCATCGAAAGGGCGGCGTGGCCATGTCGGCGGTCGGCGCTTGTGCCGGTTTCGGCGCGATCTGCGGCTCGTCGCTGGCGACCGCCGCGACCATGGGGCAGGTCGC
>CAYLLD010000142.1:0-7603 GCA_964384315.1 uncultured Rhodobacterales bacterium
CTTCCTCTTCGGCTTGCGCGCGCACAAGGCCAGAGCCCGGCACGACAATCGCCCGCAGCCCGTCTTTGACGCGGCGGCCTTCCATGATCTTGGCAACTTCGCGCAGATCTTCGATGCGCCCGTTGGTGCAGGAGCCGATGAAGACCGTATCGATGGCCACATCCTGCAAGCGCTGGCCCGGTGTCAGACCCATGTACTCAAGCGAGCGGGTCGCGGCCTCGATTTTGCCGCCCTCAAAGGACGAGGGATCAGGCACAACGCCGTCGATTGGCAGCACATCCTCGGGGCTTGTCCCCCAGGTCACCACGGGGGCGATATCCGGCGCATTCAGGGTCACGATCTTGTCGAAATGCGCGCCGTCGTCGGTGTAAAGCTCGCGCCACGCGGCCATGGCCAATTCCCATTGCCCGCCTTTTGGCGCGTGAGGGCGGCCCTTTACATAGTCGAAGGTTTTCGCGTCGGGGGCGATCAGACCCGCCCGCGCGCCGCCTTCGATGGCCATGTTACACACGGTCATCCGGCCTTCCATCGAGAGGCTCTCAATCGCCTCGCCGCAGTACTCGATCACATGGCCCGTGCCACCCGCCGTGCCGGTTTCACCGATCACCGAAAGCGTGATGTCCTTGGCAGTTACCATAGGGTGCAACTGGCCTTTGACCTCGACCTTCATTGTCTTGGATTTCTTCTGGATCAGCGTCTGGGTCGCGAGCACATGCTCAACCTCAGAGGTGCCGATCCCATGGGCGAGCGAGCCGAAGGCGCCGTGGGTCGCCGTATGGCTGTCACCACACACCACCGTCATGCCGGGCAGCGTCCAGCCCTGCTCAGGGCCAACGATATGCACGATGCCTTGGCGCACATCGCTGACGGGATAGTAGTGAATGCCAAACTCCTTGGCATTTTTATCGAGCGCATCGACTTGGATCGCGCTGTCCTTGGTCATATTCGCCGGATCTTCGCGGCCGGGGGTCGTGGGCACGTTGTGATCGGGTACCGCGATGGTTTTCTCGGGCGCGCGCACCGGACGACCTGCCATGCGCAGACCTTCAAAGGCTTGCGGGCTGGTGACCTCATGGACGAGGTGGCGGTCGATATACAGCAGGCAGGTGCCATCAGGTTGTTCATCAACAACATGGGCATCCCAGATTTTATCATAGAGCGTTTTGGGAGCGGTCATAGTCTCTCTCCATCAATTTTGGCTTGAATTTTGGCCTAACACTTAGGCTTTAGTTTGGTGTGAACGACAGGGGAGTGGCAGCAGCAGTCAGGCGGCAAAAACCACACTGGCCTCACCAAAAAAGCGCCACGGTAAACGGGCGCGGTCATCCATATCGAAAACCATTTGCATGGAGCGCATGTAAGGGGTTTGCCTTGCGGGGGCAAGTCAGGTGGTCGCGGCGCGCTTGTGCTGGGGGCGCTCATTGGGTTTGATAGCTGTGAATGGACGCAAGAAAAGGAGCCGACGCAATGCCCAGAGGTCTTCGATCAATGCCAGTTTTGCCCAGCCAAGACGTAGAGGCGGCACTTGCGTTTTGGACAAAAGGCTTGGGATTTTCGCGCCTCAACGCCCTTGAGTTTGAGGGGCGGCTAAGCTTTGCCATTGTCCAGCTCGGCGCAATCACCGTGGCGCTTCAGTATATTGAGACCTTTGCACCATGGGATGAGCAGGGGTCTGGCTGGTCCGCGTATCTATACGTGGATGACGCTTTGGCGCTGGCTCAAGACATCACGGCGCGGGGGATTAATTTAGAGCATCAGCCCCACAAAACCCGCTACGGTATGCTCGAATTTGACCTACGCGCCCCCGATGGCCACGGCATTGCTTTTGGGCAGGATTTGGGGGCGGCAGGTGGCCTTTGATTAAATCCGCCCCATTAGCCCCGCCTCGGCCACGATATGCCCTGTGACCAGATCACGCCGATTCGTGATGGGTTTCTTTGTATAGGCCAGCGTCGTTGGATCGCGCGCCTCTAAGACGCCGACCCCTACCAAAAGCGCGGCAATGGCAGCCTCGGCTGCGCGGGTGGCCCCGTCTACCACTTTGAGGGCGACGCCCAACCCGCGCGAGGGAATGATCGCCAGAAAAACGCCCTCGGCCCCTGTTTTGACAACGCCGTCCGACATGGCACGCATAAGCGCCGTGCAAGCGCGGCCCTCTCCAGCCACAAGATCAGGATGCGCGCGCATGGCCGCCACCAAACGGGCCGCTGCCGCACCGCGTTGCCCCTCGCCGCCCGTCATCCGCGCCGCCGCCGTGGCCAAACCGCGCAAGGTCGTGGCAAAATTGGGCGCCGAGCACCCATCAAGCGCAAAACGCGGCGAAGGCGCATCCGTCATGGCCTCAAAAGCCTCGCGCACCGCAAGCTGAACCGGATGATCTACGTCTATATATTCGCTGCCGCCGCCCAAATGCTGGTTGAGCGTCAAAAACCCCGCGTGTTTGCCCGAGCAATTGTTGTGCCACTGGCACGGCGCATCCCCCGCGCGGATCAATTCATGTTTTGCAGGCCGATCATCGGGCGGCTGCGGGCCACAGCGCAAATCATCATCACCCAAACCTAGGTCATGCAACCACCGGGCAACTGGCTGCGTGTGAATGGCCGCGCCATTGTGCGAGGCGCAAGAAAGCGCAAGCTGCGCCGGGCTTAGCCCCATGGCGTCCGCCGCACCGCTTTCAACCAGCGGCAAAGCCTGCAGCATCTTGGCACTCGAACGGGGATAAATTTCCACCTCAGAATCGCCCCAAGCCTTGATGATCTGCCCGCGCGCATCCGCGATCACTGCATGTCCTAGATGGCGGGATTCCACCATGTCGCCGCGCCAAACAGCGGCAAGTTCCGCGCCAAAACTCTTATCCATCGTCGATGATCCCAATCACATTTCCGCAAAAGCACCAAAATGACATGTCGCTTGCCTGTGCAATCGCAAAAACATCTGGCATGTCACTTTTTTCCGTTTAAAGAATTCGCTCTGTTATTTGCTCGATCAGGGCGGTAAACGGACATGGTGGTGTTAAGAGCTTTGCAAAGGTGGAATAGTTGATGGAATTCAGCATCAAATCGGGAATGGTCGCGGTCTTGGTATGTTGCGCGGTGCCAGCGGCAGCGCAGGACGAATTTGCCCGCGTGGCGCTTTATGACGACTGGAGCGTGTTCGCCAGCGACGACCGCAACAACTGCTTTATCGCCTCTAAGCCCATTGCCACCGAAGCCCAGCGGGGCGGCACCGATGTCACCGACAACGTGCGTCGCGGCAATATCAACATCTATATCACCAACATCAAACGCGATGGGGTGGTTAACGAAGTCAGTTTCTGGGGCGGCTACCCGTTCCGCGACGGCTCAAGTGTGTCGATGCAAATCGGCTCGGATGGCTATGAGTTCTTCACCGAAGGCGAATGGGCTTGGCCCACCAGCACCGAAGAGGACAAAAAAGTCGTCAACGCCATGCGCCGGGGCAACCGGGCGATCCTAACCGGGGTGTCATCACGCGGCACAACCACCAAAGACACGTTTTCGCTGATCGGCTTCTCGGGTGCCTTGAAAGACGCGAACGAACGTTGCGACGTCAGCTCTGGCGGCTAACGCTGATCTGTTAACCATCTCAGGCGCTTCTCAAATGCCGCGCCGTGGCTTATAGGCACGGAAATAGGCAATTTTGGGATGCGCCCTGCGATGACAACACCCGCTTCAAAACCTGCACCAATCGTTCAAGATCTGGCGACGATCCCGCGCAAAGATGCGCCGGGGCTGCCAAATCTGATCGGCCTGACCCGCGAGGGGCTGCGCGCGGCGCTGATCGATGCGGGGGTGCCTGAAAAACAGGCCGCCATGCGCACAGGCCAAGTCTGGCAGTGGCTCTACCAAAAAGGCGCGCACAGCTTTGACGAGATGACCAATATCTCGAAGGATCTGCGCGCCCAGCTTGCGGAGCATTTCTCGATCACCCGCCCCGAGATTGTGACCAAACAGATCAGCAACGACGGCACGCGCAAATATCTATTGCGGGTGGGCGGCGGCCATGAGGTTGAGGCGGTGTTTATCCCCGAGGCCGACCGCGGCACGCTTTGTATCTCGTCGCAAATCGGCTGCACGCTGACCTGCTCGTTCTGTCACACCGGCACGCAAAAGCTGGTGCGCAACCTGACCCCCGCCGAGATTGTCGGGCAAATTCTGGTGGCCCGCGACGATCTTGAGGAATGGGGCAAGCCTGCGGGGGACAAACGCGCCCTGTCGAATATCGTGCTGATGGGCATGGGCGAGCCGCTCTATAATACCGACAATGTGCGCGACGCGATGCTGATTGCCATGGACAATGAGGGGATTTCGCTCTCGCGTCGGCGGATCACGCTTTCGACCTCGGGGATTGTGCCCGAGATTTTCCGCGCGGGCGAAGAGATCGGCTGTATGCTCGCCATCAGTTTCCACGCCACCACCGATGAGGTGCGCGACACGCTGGTGCCGATCAATCGCAAATACAAAATCGCCGAGCTTTTGCAGGCCTGCCGCGACTATCCGCGCCTCTCGAACGCCGAGCGGATCACCTTTGAATACGTCATGCTCAAGGATGTGAACGACAGCGATGCGGATGCGCGGCGGCTGGTGAAGCTGATCGCGGGCATCCCCGCCAAGATCAACCTGATCCCGTTCAACCCTTGGCCCGGCGCGCCCTATGAACGCTCGGATTGGGAGCGCATCGAGGCTTTCGCGGATATCGTCAACCGCGCAGGCTATGCCAGCCCCGTGCGCACACCGCGCGGCGAGGACATTATGGCCGCTTGTGGTCAGCTAAAAAGCGCGACAGAACGAGGACGCAAGCGCGCCTCCGAGATTGCGGCCGAGGCTGGGATTTAGGCGCCGAAGCGGATTTGGAATTAAGATATTGGGGGATACCATGAGTGAATTGACCTGTTTCAAGGCCTACGACATTCGCGGCCGTTTGGGCGTGGATCTTGATGAAGGCATCGCCTACCGCGTCGGGCGCGGCTTTGCGCGGGTGCTGGACGCCAAGCGCATCGTGCTGGGCCGCGATGTGCGCGCCAGCTCCGAAGAGCTGAGCAATGCGGTGGCGCGCGGGCTGACCGATGAGGGCGTCGAAGTGCTTGATCTGGGGCTGTCGGGCACCGAGGAAATGTACGGGGCCACGGGCCATTTCGGCGCGGATGGCGGCATTTGCGTGACCGCTTCGCACAACCCGATGGATTACAACGGTATGAAAATGGTCCAAAAAGGCTCCGCGCCTTTGGACACGGAAACCGGACTGGGCGCGGTGAAAACACTGGCCGAAGCGGATGATTTTGGCGCGGCCAAAACCGGCGGCAAGATCACGGATATTTCCGCCGAGGCGCGCACGGCCTATGTTGAGCGCGTCTTGTCCTTTGTCGATGCCTCTGCGCTTAAGCCGCTCAAAATTCTCGTGAATGCGGGCCACGGTGCGGCGGGCCCCAGCTTTGACGCCATTGCCGATAAGCTGGCCGCCAGTGGTGCGCCTCTTGAGTTCATCCGTGTCTATCACGAGCCCGATGGCACCTTTCCCCAAGGCATCCCGAACCCGCTTTTGCCCGAGAACCAGCCGCAAACATCCAAGGCAGTGATCGCCGCTGGCGCTGATTTTGGCGTGGCATGGGACGGCGATTTTGATCGCTGCTTTTTCTTTGATCACACCGGCGCCTTCATCGACGGCGAATATGTCGTGGGGCTTCTGGCCGAGGCGTTTTTGGCCAAAGACCAAAGTTCGCCCATCATCCACGACCCGCGCGTGGTTTGGAACACCCTAGAGGTCGTGGGCCGCGCGGGCGGGCGCGCCGTGCAATCGCGCACCGGCCATGCCTTCATCAAGGCCGAGATGCGCGCCGCTGATGCGGTTTACGGCGGCGAGATGTCGGCGCATCACTATTTTCGTGACTTCTATTATTGCGACAGCGGCATGATCCCGTGGCTCTTGGTGGCCGAACTGGTCTCGGGCCAAGGCCCACTGGCGGATTTGGTCGCGGCGCGCAAAGCGGCCTTCCCATCCTCGGGCGAGATTAACTTCAAGCTTACCGATCCAAAGGCCAGCATCGCGCGGGTCCGCGCCGCCTTTGAGCCGCTGGCGAAATCCATCGATGAGACCGACGGGATCAGCTTTGATATGGGCGACTGGCGCTTTAATCTGCGCAGTTCGAACACCGAGCCTGTGGTGCGGCTGAACGTCGAGGCCAAGGGCGATGCGGCTCTGGTTGAGCGCGCGGTGGCGGATGTAAAGGCAAAGCTGGGTTGATGCGCATTGATCTTGGACATGTGACGCTGAACACCAAACTGGACGCGGCCAAAAGCGGCGCCCCCGATGCGCCGGTAATCATCCTGTCGAACTCGCTTGGGACAAATCTGGCGATGTGGGACGGGCAGATTGAGCTGCTGACCCGAAAATACCGCGTGTTGCGCTATGACAAACGCGGCCATGGCGGCTCTAGCACCCCGCAAGGGCCCTATGAGTTCACCGCCGATCTGGTGGCGGATGTGATCGGGATCATGGATGCCTACGACATCGCGCGCGCCGATTGGCTGGGCATTTCCATGGGCGCAATGACGGGGATGGGTCTGGCGATCCATCATCCGGAGCGCTTTGGCAAGCTGATCGCCTCGTCTGGCATGGCGCTCACCCCGCCCGAGGCCGCGCCGCGCTGGGATGCGCGCATTGACGCGATTAAGGCTGGCGGGATTGCGGCCATCGTGGATGGGGTTCTGCCTATTTGGTTTTGCGAAAGCTGGCGCGCGGCGAATGCCCCGGCGCTGGCGCAATATCGCGAGATGATCCTGAGCCATGACCCTGCGGGCTATATCGCCTGTTGCGAGGCCATCAAGACGATGAATTATTGGGACGATCTGCCCAATATCCGCAACGAGATGCTCTTTGTGGTTGGCAGCGAGGATCAAGGGGCCGCGCCAGATGTTGTCCGCGACATGGCGGCGCGCACGCCAGGGGCGGGCTTTGTCGAAATCGCAGGCGCAGCTCATATTCCCAATGTGGATGCAAAGGCCGAATTTGACGCGGCCATCTCAGGGTTTCTGTCGATCTGAACCCTAGTTTGCCTGCGGCAAATCCAATCCGGCGTTGCGGGCATAGACCTTGGCCAACGCCGCATCATCCTCATCGCCCAAACCCATATTTGCAGCGATTAGAAACTGCTGCAGCGCCGCGGCCGCAACCGGGGCGGAAAACTCCGCCTCGCGGGCAATATCAAGCACGATGCCCAAATCCTTGGGCCAGATATTCACCGGCGAGATCGGCGTGTAGTCCCCATCAACCACATGGGGGGCACAGGCCTCAAGCATGGCACTGGTGCCAGAACACTCTGAGATCACGCTAACGAAAGCGCCGGGGTCGATGCCTTGGGTCATGCCAAAGGTCAACGCCTCGGCCATGGCGGCGATGTGAACGCCAGAGAGCAACTGATTGATCGCCTTCATCGCCGAACCTGCCCCGGCTGCGTCCCCAAGGCGGAACACCTTTTCCGCCATTGCATCAAGCACCGGCGCGGCGGCCTCAAAAGCCTCGGCGGTGCCCGACGCCATGATTGTAAGCGTGGCCGCATCCGCCTCTGCCTCGCGGCCTGAAATCGGCG
>CAYLLD010000143.1:0-7437 GCA_964384315.1 uncultured Rhodobacterales bacterium
TGATCCCCGGCAAGCTGGTCAAAGGCATGGGCGGCGCGATGGATCTGGTGGCTGGCGTTGGCCGCGTGATTGTCATAATGGACCACACCAACAAGAAGGGCGAGACGAAGCTCTTGAAAGCCTGTACCCTGCCGCTCACCGGCAGAGGCGTTGTTGATCGGATCGTAACGAATTTGGGTGTCTTTGACGTGGTGCCCGGCGGTCTGAAAATCGTCGAATTGGCCCCAGAGGTCAGCGCGGATGAAGTAAAGGCGGCAACCGAAGCGGCGCTGGTGTAACCCAGCCCGCAAGGGGCCGTGTCGAAGAAAAGGACGGATATGGCCCGGTCGCATGAACGAGCACAAACAGGCGGTGGCCCGTCGCAGCGGCAATTGCGCGTGGCCGAGGTTATTCGGCGCGCGGTTTCCGACACGCTGCAGCGCGGTGAGGTCTATGACGAGGATCTGGTTTCGGTCTCGGTGACCGTAGGCGAGGTGCGCTGCACGCCGGATTTGCGCCGCGCCGATGTCTTCGTTTTGCCCCTAGGTGGCGGCGATGCCAGTACGATAATTGCCGCTTTGAACCGAAATCGGCGGGAAATCCGCCACATCGTAACCAAATCTATAGCTTTAAAGTATTCACCTGAGCTGAAGTTTCTCGCTGACACGAGCTTTGACCAAATGGACGCCGCGCGGGCGCTTTTGGAAAGCGACGAGGTCCGGCGGGACACTGCTGGGATGTCGGACGAGCCGGACCCAGACTGACTTCGGGATAAAGGCGGGTGCTATATGTTTGGTTTGTTTTCGGGCTCGGATCGACAATCGGCAAGCAAAGCGCCAAACCCGCAAGGCGCGCCGGATATTGACCTGCGCAACGAGGACAAAACCCACAAGTTTTTCACGACCAACAAATACCCGCTTTATTATCTGTCGATCACCAAATGCGGCTCGACCTTTTTAAAAAACCTTCTTTATCAAATCGACCATGACGCGGTGCATCCCGATGCAGAGCACATCCACGATCACTCTCACGAGCTATTGCGCGCCCATGAAACCCCGCGTTGGATGATCCGCCGCTCGCGCAATGCCTTTGCGGTGCTGCGCGACCCGGTGGATCGGTTCCTGTCGATGTATTTCGACAAAATTTACGGCGAAGGCTCACAGAATTTCCCAGAGTTGCGTCAGGAAATCGCCCGCGAGGCCGGGCTTGATTTGACGCCGGGTCTGGATGTGCCGCAGCACCGCGAAAACGCAATGGCGTTTTTGAATTGGCTAGAGGTCAATCTGGCCCATGACACAATCGCACCCGTGAACCCGCATTGGCGGCCCCAGATGGCGCGGGTGTCGACCCTTGCGGATTACAACTTGGGTTTTTTCACCCTCGATGGGCTGGATTGGCAAATGCCGCAGCACTTCGCCGATATGATACCTGATCTCGGCGACCGCATGGCCTTGGTAAAATCGCGCAATGTCTCTAACTATCCTGTGCCCAAAGCGGAGGTTGCCAGCGACGAAGTGAAAGCGCGTGTGGGCCAAATCTACCCCGATGACACAGCACGTTACGGTCGTTTGGCCTCGCAGTGGGAAAAACGCCGCAACCGCAAAGCGCCGCTACTGATCCTAGACAACGCGCCCAAGATGCACGTGCTAAGCTCGCACCGCTATGATTTAAACGCCGTGGTGATGGCCAAATCGGGCTGCTCTTACGTGCGCAATCTCACCTATGCCCTCGACCACGGGCGCGTCTATGCCGACCCGGCAAACATTGACCGGGACAATGTTCTACTAACAACGCAAAAATCGGCGAAAGACATGGCCGACGGCGTAAATTTCGTCACGCTGCGCCACCCAATCAGCCGCTTCTTCTCGCTTTATTTCGACAAAATCTGGGGACAGGGTGACAGCAGCTTCGCTTGGGTTGCCGAGGCTTTATCGGACAACAGACGGTTTCGAACCGGCGAGGCCCTAACGATCGAAGAGCATCACGACAATTGTTGCCGCCTGCTGGGCTTTTTGGAAACCCGCTTCGATGCGGCCAAGCCCGAGACCCTCAACCCCCATTGGCGCCCGCAATATCTGCGCGCCAATCAAGCGGCGGATTACGGGTTTTATGGCGTGCAGCTCGATGATTTTTCACGCCAAATCACCAAGCTTGCAAATGGTCGCATCCGCGGCCTCGAAGCGGCGCTTGCTCTTTCAACCTATCGAAACCACAGCACAAAGCCAGTGAGCCCAGACACGATCGTATCCCCGTGGATTGTTGACCGGATTGAGACGCTTTACGCCGAGGATGTTGCGCTTTATGAACGCGTCTCAATCGGCTGGGCCGTGGGCAAGGAGCCGCCAAGGCTATGAGATCGCCCCGGTGCAACGCATCACGGGATAAGACATGGCAAGAAAAAGAAAAGGGCGCGCGCTCGACGGGTGGCTTGTTGTAGACAAGCCGTTGGGCTGGACCTCCACAGCGGTTGTCAACAAGGCGCGCTGGGTCTTTGGCGCCGCAAAAGCGGGGCATGCAGGCACGCTTGATCCGGCGGCCACTGGGGTTTTGGCGATTGCCTTTGGCGAGGCGACCAAAACCGTGCCCTATATTACCGACGATCAAAAAGCCTATAGGTTCACGGTGCGTTTTGGCGAAGCCACGAATACCGACGACGCCGACGGCGAGGTGATTGCCACCTCGGAAGAGCGTCCGGAAAAATCCCAGATCGAAGCGGCGCTGGCGCAATTTATCGGCGACATTCAACAGGTTCCGCCCAAGTTTTCTGCCGTCAAAATCAACGGTGAGCGCGCCTATGCTCTGGCCCGCGACGGCGAAGACGTCCAAATCGCCGCGCGTCCCTTATTCGTCGAAAGCCTCGAACTCACCCGGATAATCGATGCAGATCACGCCGAGTTCGAGATGGTTTGCGGCAAAGGCGGATATGTGCGCTCGATTGCCAGAGACTTGGGGGCCACCTTGGGCTGCCTCGGCCATGTCACCGCCCTGCGCCGGGTCTGGTCCGGTCCCTTCGAGGTCCAAGACGCCATCGACTTTGCCCTGATCGAGGAGAGCGGCCCCAACAATGCCGCCCTAGATGAGCATCTTTTGCCCCTCGAAGCTGGGTTAAACAGCCTACCCGAGCAAAGCGTTCCAGCAGAGGCCGCCGCAAGGTTGCGCGATGGAAATCCCTGCGAGATCGCTTACACCACCCTAGAGTTCGGGGAAGAGTGCTGGGCCTCTCACGACGGCAAGCCCATCGCCATCGGCAAATATGCCGCCGGTAAAATCGCCCCAAGCCGCGTTTTCGTCACCAAAACATGATCACCAAGACCTATACGGACGAGCGCGCCACAAGTACGGCGACGTTTTCGACCTGCGAGCGCTATCGCTTCACCCTCTCGCGGGTCTGGGAGAAAGCCGGGAAATCGGCGCTTTTTGTCATGCTCAACCCCTCAACCGCCGATGAGATCAAAAACGATCCCACGGTTGAGCGATGCGAGCGCCGCGCAAGGCACCATGGCTTTGGGGCCTTCACGGTCTGCAATATTTTTGCATGGCGCGCGACGGATCCCCGCGACATGCGCGCCGCCACTGATCCGGTGGGCGCGGGCAATGACGAGGCGATTTTGCAAAACGCCGCACAGGCCGATCTGGTGGTTTGCGCATGGGGCACCCACGGCGCCCATCTGGATCGCGGGCCTGCGGTTAAAGCGATGCTGGATACTGCCACCACCCCCCTGCATCACTTGGGCCTGTCCAAAGCTGGGCACCCCAAACACCCACTTTACATCAGCTATGACGTGACGCCGATGCGCTGGGTCTGATCTTTGCGCCGCGCAGGCCAGATTCCTCTTCCCCTGACCGCGAAACTGCGCTAAGCGCCGCCTCTCGCGCGAGAAAGCCGCGCCCTCCGGACCTTTGCTGGACGACATCCCGGCCCTGGCCCAAACGAAACACAAATATTAAGGAGACCCCGATGTCGATTACGCCCGAAGAAAAAGCCCGTGTCATGAAAGAATTTGGCACGAAGGACGGCGACACTGGTTCGCCCGAAGTTCAAGTTGCGATCCTCACAAGCCGGATCAACACGCTTACAGACCACTTCAAATCGCACAAAAAAGACAACCACTCGCGTCGTGGTTTGCTTAAGATGGTGTCGCAGCGTCGTAAGCTGCTGGACTACGTCAAAGCCAAGGACGAGCCGCGGTACAAAGACTTGATCACGCGCCTCAACATCCGCCGTTAATTGGCGCAGCATATCTTGTTTAAGAATAAAGGGCGGTCGCGATGAGCGGGCCGCCCTTTGAATTTTTTGCGATCACTTTTCCGGGTCTTGAGCCGCAGCTTGCGGCGGAGGCAGCGGCGCTTGGTTTTGCGGTGACGGCAACGAGCCGTGGCGGTGTCACCATGTCTGGCGATTGGCCCGAGATTTGGCGGGCCAATTTATGCTTGCGCGGGGCCACGCGGATTTTGGTGCGACTGGCACAGTTTCCGGTAATCCACATGTCCCAACTCGACAAAAAGTCGCGCAAATTGCCTTGGGCGGACTGGCTAAAGCCGGGGGTGCCGTTGCGCGTCGAGGCCACGTGCCGCAAATCCAAAATATACCATCAAAAAGGTGCTGCAGAACGGGTGGCTACGGCCGCGTCCGAGGCCATTGGCGCACCGATTGATGCGGCTGCGGCCCTTCAACTCAAGGTCCGAATCGACGAAAATCTGTGCACCATCAGCTTAGATACATCTGGCGAGCCGTTACACAAGCGCGGGCATAAGGCGCAGGTGAACAAGGCCCCGATGCGCGAAACTTTGGCGGCGCTTTTCTTGCGGGCCTGCGGCTATGACGGTAGCCAGACGCTTTACGATCCTATGTGCGGCTCTGGCACGTTCGTGATTGAAGCTGCCGAGATGGCGTTGGGGTTTGCGCCGGGGCGCACGCGCGATTTTGCTTTTGAAGAGTTTGCCTCCTTTGATCGGGCGGCGTTTTCGGCGCTAAAAGATACCCCCAGTGAAGCACCACAAGAGGTCATCGCCTATGGGTCTGATCGCGATACGGGCGCGATTACGATGTCGAAAAACAATGCAGCGCGGGCCGAGGTCGCCTTGGCGACGCAGTTCGAGGCCAAGTCGATTAGCGATATAACACCGCCAAGCGATGCGCCGGGTCTGGTCATCGTGAACCCGCCTTATGGCGGGCGGATCGGCAATAAAAAACCGCTATTCGGTCTTTACGGTAGCTTTGGCACCGTGATGAAAGCGCAGTTTGCGGGTTGGCGCGTGGGGATGATTACCGCAGATGCTGGGCTGGCCAAGGCCACCGCTCTGCCGTTTGAGACCCCAAGCGGATCGATTGATCACGGCGGGATTAGAATTAAGCTGTATCAGGCGCAGCTTTGACCGGAGCGGCGCGCAAGGTCGTCAGGTTTAGCTGAGGCAAAATCCGCGCCCAAGCCCCGCCCATCACATGCGCCCGCGCCCCAGTGCCCAGCTTAAACCGCGCTAAGCCCGAGGCACTGACCGTATCCAGGGTTCCCAAATCAAGCCGCTTGGCACCGCGGTCAGCAAGCGCGGTCATCGCCTTCCACATTAACAAATTATGCGCATTGGCCCGCCGCCCCGTCTCATCACTCCACCCCATTAAGTAACTCGCCGTCGTGCCGTGGCGCAGCATCAACATCGTGGCGCATCGCCTTTTGTCGGCATAGGCTGAAAAGAGCCGCAGGTGTTTCGGCGCGAGCTGCGATAGGGCGGCGATAAACCCAAGTGGCAGGCCTTGATAGCGCCGCGCCCGGCGCTGGGTGCGTTCATGCTCTAAAAGCGGCAATAGCTGATCGCTCGTGCCGCGCATCTCGCGGACAACAAGCCCGGAGCCCTCGGCCATGACAAGCCGGTTGCGCCATTTTCCACGCAGCCCCGCACGCATCTGCGCGGGCGCGCTAAGGGGCAAGAGCGCGAGGGTCGACGGGCTGACCAATTCACGCATCCGCCCTTGTGGGGCCTCGTCAGCCGTTGCCGGCATGATCACCAGCGGCCCCCGAAACGGATGCTGCCGCGACAATGCCGTAAGCGCCGCGGATTTGATGTCTTGGGTCTGCGCCCCATTCCAAATCGGCCCGGCCAGCGCCGTGGACAGGCCGAGCCCCAAGATAGGCCGATGCATCACTTGCGCGGCGCCGATTAAACGCCCGCCATCGCGGATGGTCAGATGGGCCACGCGCCGCCCCAGCGCCTGCACCGCCGCGCCGTAGACCCAGCGCTGCTGCAACAAAGCATGATCATGATCCGCTAGCGCGCCCCACTCGTCGGAGCCTAGCGATGCAACCGAAATTTCCATGACGCCATTAGGTCGCCATTAAGTTTTCACATGGTTAATGACCCTCATGAAACCTGCCGAAACCATCGCAGGCGTCGCCGCTACGCCGCCAAAGCTGAAAATAGGCGCCGCTTTTCTGGCGCTGGTCTGGATTGGCCTGCCAGTGGTGGGGGTCTTGAGCGTGCTTGATCTTGCGCTTTGGTCAGCGGGTCTTTGGCCCTACAACTGACAACTCGCGGCGGATCTTGTCAGTGACAAAACTCGCCATGGGCCCGGCGCGGAATTTTCTTTGCATGGCGGGACGGTCGTATACCCTGTCGAGCCAGTCTTCGAACCCGGTGCCATGGGCCGCGTGATGCGCCAAGTAGCTTTGGACGAAGAAATCAAGCACACCAGTTTTCGACGCACGGACATGCCCAAAGCGCAGGCTAAGCTGGCGCATGGCCTTTTCGGGCGGACGGTCGGTCATCAACAAAATATAGAGCGCAGAGGCTATCCCGGCCCGGTCTGCGCCAGATTTGCAGTGCATCAACAGCGGTCGCGGCGCGGTCTCGAAAATCTCTTTGAGCCCACGAATGGCCGCCACCGTGGGTGGGTCACGAGACTGGAGACGGTGGTCGACAAATTCAATTCCAGCTTCATCACAGGCCATTTTTTCAAGCGCATAAGAGCCCCAACTCGACGGGCCGCGCAGATTGACGATGGTACGGATGCCCTGCGCCGCGAGGTCGTGGACTTGCCGGGGCGACGGCTGTGACGAACGCCAAACCCCGTCGTCGATCTGCAAACGATTGAGATAGAGCGCGCGCAGAGCACCGAGGTCAAAAAACTTCATGTCAAATTGAGCCCGCGCACGGCTATTGGGATCGGTGAGATCCGCCCACCAATCATCACGCCATTCGGTTACCCAAGCGTCAAACCGTTTTTTGGGGCTCCAGATCATCGCCGGGGGCATACGTAGTCCGGCCCGCCTTGGCAAGCGCGCAGTTGCGGCAGCCTTCGCGCGCATCTCAGTTTGTGGCGGCTAGGTCTCTAGGGGGGTGCGAAGCCGTGCAGTTTCGGTTCGGATTTGCGCAAAGACATCGATCAAATCGTGCAAAGCTTCGACCGGGGCCGTGCCAAGATCAATCTCAAAGCCCATCCTTTGATCGGTTATAATTGGCCCA
>CAYLLD010000144.1:0-7147 GCA_964384315.1 uncultured Rhodobacterales bacterium
GTCTATATCGATGAGGTCGATAAAATTTCGCGCAAATCCGACAACCCTTCAATTACGCGGGATGTTTCGGGCGAGGGCGTGCAGCAAGCGCTGTTGAAGATCATGGAAGGCACGGTTGCCTCCGTGCCGCCTCAAGGCGGGCGCAAGCATCCGCAACAAGAGTTCTTGCAGGTCGACACCACGAATATCCTCTTTATCTGTGGCGGCGCTTTTGCGGGCCTAGACAAGATCATTGGCCGCCGCGGTAAAGGCACGGCCATCGGTTTTGGTGCGGATGTAAAAGACGAAGACGAGCGCCGCGTTGGCGAGTTGTTCCAAGAGCTTGAGCCAGAGGATCTGCTGAACTTCGGGCTTATCCCCGAGTTTGTAGGCCGCTTGCCAGTGATCGCGACCCTCGAAGACCTCGACGAAGATGCGCTTATCCAAATCCTGAGTGAGCCAAAGAACGCGCTGACAAAACAGTACCAGCGTCTGTTCGATATGGAAGATGTCTCGCTAACCTTTACGGATGGTGCTTTGTCGGCGATTTCGAAAAAAGCGATCGAACGCAAAACTGGTGCGCGCGGCTTGCGCTCAATCATGGAAGAGATTTTGCTCAACACCATGTTTGAACTGCCCGGTTTGTCGTCGGTTCAAGAGGTTGTCGTCAATGAAGATGCGGTTCAACGCAAAGGCGATCCGCTTTTGATCCACGCAGATGTCCAAGAAGAACCGGCCTCTGCTTCGTAAAAGAAAATATTGCGGCGGTGACCCATAGGTTAGCCGCCGCATGAAGATTGTGATCGACCCGCAGCTGCGTGTGGACCACCGCCCGAAAACCACGTATGCACCGGGCGACAAACAAACGCATCAATCGGGAATAGCTATGAGCCTACTCGCGCAGATTTTTACCTGGTGGAATGGCCAAACCCTTGGCACTCGCATCCACACGTGGCGTCGGGGTGAGCAGGTCGGCGAAGATGATGCAGGCAATTTATTCTATCGCTCAAGCGACGATAAAAGACGCTGGGTGATCTATTCGGGTGAAGCCGAGGCAAGCCACGTCAGCCCCCAGTGGCATGGCTGGTTGCACCACACCTATAAAGAGCCCCCCACTAAAGCGCCCTTGCCGCGCAAGACTTGGGAAAAACCGCATCAACCGAATTTGACCGGCTCGCCGGATGCGTACCGTCCTAACGGAAGCTTGCTAAGCCCTACGCCAACAGCGCGGGCTGACTATGAGGCTTGGACGCCCGAGTAGATTTGCTTGGGACAAAACTCAAAAAATTGAGTTGGATCAATCCAAC
This sequence comes from uncultured Rhodobacterales bacterium, assembly GCA_964384315.1. Taxonomy (GTDB): domain Bacteria; phylum Pseudomonadota; class Alphaproteobacteria; order Rhodobacterales; family Rhodobacteraceae; genus CAYLLD01. Next base: position 1,287 of record CAYLLD010000144.1, read on the forward strand.
CATTTAAGATCACCACGCAAAGCGAGGGGACAGGTCATGAAAGAAAGCACCGTCGAAACAATTTTGGGCGCAGTTGTGCTATTCGCCGCGGGCGCGTTTCTGATTTTGATGATGCAAACCTCGTCATTGGGGGCCAGCACATCCAGCTACGAAGTTTTCGCGAGATTTCGCTCTGCCGAGGGGGTAGCCGTTGGCTCTGATGTACGAATGGCAGGGGTCAAAATTGGTGCGGTGACGAAGCTGTCTCTCGATGGAGAAACCTACCTCGCAACGACCCATCTTGCTTTGAACAACGGCGTAAAAGTTCCCGATGACAGCGAAGTTGCCGTGGCCAGCGAAGGTCTTTTGGGCGGTGCATATGTCGACATCGCTCCCGGCGTATCTGATTTTATGCTCACAAACGGCGATGAAATTCTCAATACCCAAAGCGCGGTCAGCCTTTTGAACCTGTTGATCCGCTTCGTCACCAATGGTGGGTCCGAGTGATGTGCGCGGTGCACCGCTTTGCCTTTTGGCTTGTCGCGATGATATTCGTTTCTATGTCTGGCGCGGCTCATTCTCAGATAGCCATAGACGTCGCTGATGATGTCGTCGCTCCCGAGGGCGCTGTTTTGCGCGGACTTGATCGCATTACGGGCATCACCCGGGATTTCACCATCCCGCCAGGTGAAACCTTTCTCTATGAGCGGTTAGAGATCAGCTTAACGGAATGCCGCTTTCCAAACGGAAAAGCCGAAGTCGAAGGTTCGGCCTATCTTGTTGTACGTGATGTGCGGGAACAGGAACCCAGTTTTGAGGCTTGGATGTTCGCCTCGTCACCAGCTCTTTCGTCCCTAGACCACCCGCGTTACGACGTTTGGTTGCTTAGGTGCAAAATTTGATCGAGGCTTAGGGCCGCATCCAAGTCAAAAAAGCCACCATTTTGCTCCAGCGCGTCGTCGAGCCGTTTATGGTAGTCGGCACGGCTAATCTCGATGGCCCCAAGCGATGCTAAGTGCGGTGTAATGAACTGTGTATCGAGCAGGGAGTAACCGCCGTGCCGCAGCCGTGTCACCAGCGCAATCAACGCGGTTTTTGAGCCATTGGTGCCATGGGAAAACATGCTTTCACCAAAAAATGCCCCACCGATGGCAACGCCGTAAAGCCCGCCATAAAGCGTTTCGCCGTCCCAAATTTCGACTGAATGGGCAAAGCCCAGACGGTGGAGCGTGCCGTAAAGATCAAAAATCTCTTCGTTGATCCATGTTTCAGGCCGCGCCGCGCAGGCGCTGACCACTTGCTCAAAACAGGAATTGATCGTCACGGTCAGCGCCGAGCGCCTGATAAATTTTGCCATGGAACGCGACACGCGCAGCCCATCGAGCGGAAGGATACCGCGCGTTTTGGGATCGACCCAAAATACCTCATCGCTGTGCTCGCTTTCGGCCATGGGGAAGACCCCATTGGCATAGGCACGCAAAAGCAGCGAAGGTGTGATTTCAAGAGGGGACTGCGGCGCGCTCATTGGTTCTTACGTGGGTTCTTACGTGGTTAATTCTTCCTTAAGAAGACCAGAAAAACCACAAAAGGCAAAGCCCCAGAACTGCAAATTGGTTAAAGCGGCTTTTTGTGCCACCAACCGTTCAACCTAACCCTGTTTGGCCAGCCATTTTTCGAGCCAGTGGATCGTGTAATCCCCCGACTGAATATCCGCCTCACCCAAAAGCGCACCAAATAGTGGCACTGTGGTGTCGACACCATCGATCACCAACTCTGACAAGGCGCGATCCAGCCGCGCCAAGGCATCCGCCCGCGTGGGCGCGTGCACGATCAGTTTGCCAATCAAACTGTCGTAATAGGGCGGGATCGCGTAGCCTTGATAGAGCGCGCTATCCATGCGCACTCCAAGCCCACCGGGGGCGTGAAACCCGTTGATCGTGCCGGGGCTGGGTACAAAATCGGGCAAGCGTTCCGCGTTGATCCGGCATTCAATGGAATGGCCGTTGATCTCAAGCTCGTCTTGCACAAATGACAGGCGTTCGCCCGCTGCGACATTGATTTGTTCGCGAACCAAGTCGACGCCAAAAATTGCCTCTGTGACAGGGTGTTCGACCTGAAGCCGCGTGTTCATTTCGATAAAATAGAACTCGCCGTCCTCATAGAGAAACTCGATCGTGCCTGCGCCCGAATAGCTCATATCCCCGATCGCCTTTGCACAGGTCTCGCCGATGCGCGCGCGGGTTTCTGGGTCGATGATCGGCGAGGGGGCCTCTTCGAAAACTTTCTGGTGGCGCCGTTGCAATGAACAATCGCGCTCGCCCAAATGGACGGCATTGCCTTGTCCGTCGCCAAAGACCTGCACTTCGATATGCCGGGGGCGTCCAAGATATTTTTCGATGTAAACTGCGTCGTCCCCAAAGGCCGCTTTGGCCTCGGAGCGTGCCGACTGGAACGCCAGATCAATTTCACTAGCGCTCTGGGCAAGCTTCATGCCGCGCCCGCCGCCGCCAGCCGCCGCTTTTACGATCACGGGGTAGCCGATATCACGGGCAACTTCGCGGGCCTCTTCGAGGGTGGTCACACCGCCCTCAGAGCCGGGGACACAAGGCACGCCAAGTGCCTTCATCGTATCCTTGGCGGCGATTTTGTCACCCATCACCCGGATATGTTCTGCCGAAGGGCCAATGAATGTCAGGCCGTGATCTTCGATGACTTGGGCAAAGCGCGCGTTCTCGGACAAAAAGCCGTAACCTGGGTGGATCGCTTCGGCACCGGTGATCTCGCAAGCTGCGATGATATTGGGAATGCTCAGATAGCTCTCGGCGCCCGACGGGGGGCCGATACAAACCGCCTCATCCGCCATGCGCACATGCATCGCGTCAGCATCGGCCGTAGAGTGGACCGCAACCGAATGGATCCCCATTTCGCGTGCGGCACGAATGATGCGCAGCGCGATCTCGCCGCGATTAGCAATTAGGATTTTATTGAACATGCGCTCACTCGCCCTCGTGAAAATTTAGCTCGTTTAAAAACGCGTTTACTCGAGCACAATCATCGGCGTGCCGTACTCAACCGGCGATTTATCTTCGATCATGATGCGTTTGACCACACCCGCGCGTGGCGCTGGGATTTGGTTCATGGTCTTCATCGCTTCAATAATCAGAACTGTCTGGCCCTCTTCGACCTTGTCGCCAACGCTCACAAACGCGGGCGCGCCCGGTTCAGCTTGCATGTAGATCGTCCCTGGCATGGGCGCTTTGATTGCATTGGGATCATCCGCCGGATCGCCTGATGGGGCCGCCGCAGCTGGGGCCTCTGCCGCCGCCACTGCAGGCGCGGTCATGGCGACCGGGGCAGGGGCGGCTGCCGCAACCACAGGCGCGCCGCCGCGCGAGATGCGGATTGTCAGGCTTTGATCCTCGCCGGTTTCTCGCGCCACTTCCAATTCGCTCAGATCATTGCTGCGTAGAAGCTCTGCCAAGGCGGCGATAAAATCTACGTCCGATTGATTGCTAGATGCCTTTGCCATGGGGGTGTCAGTCTCGTTTGTTGTTTCATGCGCCAGTGCCCGGCTGACGGGGGTTATAGTCGTACCATCGGGGGGATAAAACCCCAAAGCGTCGCTGGTTGGGCGCGGATGTGGCGCTCTTATTTCGTCTCGTCGCGCACCAAATCCACCATCCGCGCCATTTCAGCTTGCGGAATATACCCACGTACCATTTTGCCACCAATAATGAAGGTCGGCGTGCCCGAAACTTCAAGGGTCCGGCCAAGGGCGTGGGTGGTTTCAATCCGCGTTGCGACTTCGTCGGATTTCGAGGTCTCATCAAGGGCGGCAAAATCCAAATCAGCCTGCGCGGCAATCTTACCAAGCGCGGCGTCGTTCAAAGGCCCGCCATAGCTCATCAACAGATCGTTCAGGCGGTTGTAAGCCGCATCACCGCCGATAATTTTGGCCGCAATCGCCAATTGCGAGCTGCGCAGACTGTCGGGGCCCAAAATCGGAAATTCTTTGTAGATGATGCGAATGTCGCCATCGGCTTCGATCAAATCTTTGACCTCGCCATGGGCGCGTTTGCAATAACCGCAGCGATAGTCCTGAAACTCAACAATGGTGACCGAGCCCTCAGGATTGCCGCCGATATGCGAAAAGCCATCCTCGAAAATCGCGGCGGCATTGGCACTGACCATGGCCTCATCCGCTTGCGCCTCTTCAAGCGCGCGCTTTTGTTCAAGCAGCATCAGCGCCTCGCGCACGACCTCAGGGTTTTGCAACAAATAACTACGGATTGTCGCGCCGCTAATGTCTGCTGCGGCCGCCTCTGCGGTCTTGCCTTGGGAATCGAGAAGTTGCGTATCGGTGACAACAGTGTCCGCGACAAGTTCGGGCAGCGGTTTGGGCGTGCGGTCAATAAGCGCCACCGCACCCAGTGCGATTGCGGCTGCGCCAAAGGCGCCGATGAGACCCGTGTTTGCTGAAACCATGGCCTAAACTCCTTCTCTAATTCTGTTGCTTCGCGACCCGTTTGGCCGCCGAAACGATATCATTCGCGCGCCGCCACGAGGGGGTGCCTTGGGTCAAAAGCCCTGTGGCACGCTTGGCATGGATTGCCGCGTCCCTCAAGCGTCCAGAAAGCGCATAGCCTTCGGCAATCGCCAGCGATGCGCGCCCGTTTTGCCCCAGTTTTCCATAGCCCATGGCGAGGCTTTGATAGGTTTTAGGGGCGGGAAAGCCGGATTGCCGGGCTTTTTCCAGCATGTCGATGGCCTCGCGGGTGGCACTTGGTGTCTCAAGCGCCAGCAATGCCCGGCCAAGACCGGTTAGAATCATCTCGTTATTCTTTGAAAGCTTCGCGGCCCGTCTATAGGCGGCAACAGCTTCGGATGCCTTGCCCGCAGCCAAAAGAAACTGGCCGTTCAGCTCGTGATAATACGGATCGTTCGGGCGCGCCTTTACAAGCCAAGCGATATCTTTTTGCATCGCCTTCATATTCGACATGCGAAAATTTGCGATCGCCCGTTTGTAGCGGGCAAACTCGCCGTTTGTTTTGTTTGATTTCAAGGTCCGGCGCGGATTGCCGGTAAAGCCTTCGAATTTGGCGACCATACGTGCGTGCCAATAGTCGATGTTTTTGGGCGGTTTGGCCTTGCTAACCCGCGTGGTCGCAACGGCGTTGCGCAAGAGCGCCAAGCGTTGCGAGGTCAAAGGATGGGTTTGGGCGTAGGGGTCGATGTGGCGGGGGCCGAGGATTTCTTGGCCTCGAAACAGCTCAAGCGCTTCAAGAGCGGCCTTTGGATCGACCCCAGCGCGGGCAAGATAACGCACCGCAGATTGATCCGCCGATGCCTCTGCGGCGCGGCTATGGGCCAAAGTCTGACGATTTGCCACCTGTGCCCCGCCCGTCGCCAGAGCGATGGCGGCATCCGAGCGCCCAGACATTGCCGCCATGCCCGCCAGCAGCGCACCAACGGTCACCGCCCCAAGCCCAGAGCGGTTGTTGCTTAGGGAAATCACATGCCCGGCCGCGATATGCCCGGCTTCATGGGCGATCACAGCCTGAATTTTTGGCACCGTATCAAGGCGCATCAGCATCCCTGAATTGATGAAAATTGCGCTATTGCCTGCGACGAAGGCGTTCATTGTTGGATCGTCAACGATGATGATCCGCACATTGCGCGGGTTCAGGCCCGCCGCACGCAGGATCGGATCGGCCAAAAGCCGCAGCGTCTCTTCGATTTCGGCGTCGCGGATCAGGCTCACCGCTGAGGCGTTTGAAAGGGGGGCAAAACTGAGCAGCATCGCCAAAACAAGGCGCATAAGGGTGGTGCTGATTTTGCTGAGCAATGTCATGGGGCGAGTAAACGCAAAATTGGCCGCAAGG
>CAYLLD010000144.1:7157-7373 GCA_964384315.1 uncultured Rhodobacterales bacterium
TTGAGCGCCGCGGGAATTGGTTATCATCACTTGCCTAAAGCGCGGGACCACCAGCCGGAGCGTTTGGACCGGCTCTTTTTATCCGCCTCTGCCTTTGTCTCGGCAACAGGTTCAGGTGCCGCTTCGACCGGAGCGGGTGTTGGCTCGGCAACTTGTGCCGCTTCAACAGGGGCCTCGACCACCGCTTCAACGGGGGCCTCAACCGGGTCTGGGGCT
>CAYLLD010000145.1:0-7351 GCA_964384315.1 uncultured Rhodobacterales bacterium
TTCCAGCGCGCGGGTGCCGGTTTCGGCCAATTTGGTAACCGCGTGTTTGAAAACCTCGCGCCCTTGCATGCGCAAAAATCCGGCTTGGCCCGTCGAGCTGACACCGCCATCGACAAACAGAATATCGCGGTAGCGCCCGTCAGAATTCAAATCCGTGGCCAAAATCCCGCGATCCTCAGAGGTGCCAGCGCCCTCTTGGCCCTGCAAAATCAGCGCGCCCGCGCCATCGCCAAAGAGCACACAGGTGCCCCGGTCTTGCCAATCCATGATCCGCGAAAAGGTTTCGGCGCCGATCACAAGCACTGTGCGGGCTTGACCCGAGGTGATCAGCGCATCGGCATTGGCGGCCGCGAAAACAAAACCCGCGCAGACCGCCTGAATGTCATAGGCAAAGCCGCCGGTCATCCCAAGCGCGGCCTGCACTTTCGTGGCTGTCGACGGGAAGGTGTCATCGGGGGTCGAGGTGGCTAGAACGATGGCATCGATATCGCTCGCAGCTAGCCCAGCATTGTTCAGCGCCTTTTGAGCGGCCTTGATCGCGAGATCAGATGTCAGTTCGCCATCTGCCGCAATGTGCCGCCGTTCAATGCCTGTGCGCGATTTTATCCACTCATCCGTGGTTTCAAGCGTCGCTTCAAATTCAGCATTTTCGACAATTCGATCCGGCAGGTGGTGGCCTGTGCCCAATACCACAGAGCGGGTGATGGTCATTTAAGCTTGCTCTCGTTCGACGCCATTATCTGGCGCGTTTATATTTTGTTAAGCTCCATGATCACCTTGGGACGCAATAGATGCAACCCGTTGGGCCATGTGTTTATGGAAATTTTTCTGTCCAAGGCGCACCGCCAATTCCGCCGCTGCTGCAACGCCGGTGCTGTCGGCGGCCCCGTGGGATTTCACCACCGTGCCATTGAGCCCAAGAAATACCCCGCCATTTACATTGCGGGGGTCGATGCGGCTGCGCAGCTTTTTCAGGGGCGACATGGCGAAAAAGGCGCCCATTTTGGCCGTTAGCGAGCCTTTTAGGGCATTGCGGAGTTGTCCCGCGATCAAGGTCGCGGTCCCTTCAGCGGTTTTCAGGGCCACATTGCCAGTGAACCCATCGGTGACTACCACATCCACCCGGTCCGACGGAATGTCACTGCCCTCAACAAATCCAATGTATTCAAACTCGCTTTGCTCAACCTCATCAAGGAAAGTCGAAGCAACGTGAAGGGCATCGCGGCCCTTGTGATCTTCGGTGCCGACGTTCAAGAGCCCAACCCTTGGACGCTCTAGCCCCAAACCATCCGCCGCATAGGTGGCACCCATGATGGCATAATTGATCAAATCGGGGCTCTCGGCACGAATATCCGCGCCCACATCAAGCATGATGTTAAAGCCAGCGGGGTTCTTTGAAGGCCAGTAAATCGCGATAGCGGGACGGTGCACGCCCTCAATCCGGCGCAAGACCAGCAAAGAAATCGCCATCAACGCCCCGGTGTTTCCACAAGAGACCGCAACATCCGCTTGGCCAGTTTTCACCGCCTCAACCGAATTCCACATAGACGAGCCCTTGCCCCGGCGCGCGGCCATGGCGGGTTTTTCGTCCATTTCGATGACTTTGGTGGTATGGGCGATTTGCGAGCGATCACGCAAGGTTTTGCGCCGCTCCAAGAGCCGCGCAATCTTGGCCTCATCGCCATGAAGCAAGAAGTTCAGGTCACGATGAGCGTCGGCGACCATTGCAAGCCCACCGATGACGGCGGCCAAACCGCCTTCACCACTCATCACATCAACCGAAAGGGTGCTGCCTGTGCGGGCAGGGACTTCGGGGCTAGGCCCATCCATTCCACAGATCCCGTATTAAAGTGCCAATTCGGCGCGCATTAGGCCGCGTCTTCGTCCAGATCAACTTCGTCGATCATCGAGACGACTTCGACGTCGTTGTAATGCCCACAAGAGGGGCAAACGTGGTGGGGGCGTTTCAGCTCACCACAGTTCGAACATTCATTCGGGTTGTCCGCTGTCAGCGCGTCATGGGCGCGGCGCATGTTGCGCTTTGACTTGGTCACCTTATTCTGAGGGACAGCCATTGTCTCATCCTTGTTAAACACATCAAGCGACTTGGCCTGACCCCGGCGCGATTGATGCGCGTAAAATGGGCTGTGCTGGTCGCGAAATTCAGAACGTGCTTTTTACGCGGGAATCGCGCATGTGCAAGTGTTTTTTGCCCACAGCTTTAGAGCAGCGGCGTGGCAGGGCGGATTGTTCTGCGACTAGCGGCAAAACATGCCCTATTTTGGGTCTTTTTCGAGCAACCCGCTAGGTGAAAACACCTGTTTCTGTTAGGGAAGTTTTATTGATCAAAGTTATTTCAAAAGCCAAAGGAGGCGCGACTATGGCGCGTGCATTCAACGAGGCGGATTGGCGCCGGATTACTTCCTATTTGAACGAATCTGATGGCAAGACCTCTCGGGCGACGGCCCGTGAAATGGGTGCGTTGGAGGCCTTTGGTTTGCCGCAACGGCGCGACGACAGCCTAGTTTTCGCGTCATGGAATATCCGCAACCTAGGGAAAAAGGATGGGCATTCCAAAGGTGCGCAGGCACTTTATGCCAAATTCGGTGCACGTTGTGACCTGATTGCGATCCAAGAGGTGCTGACGGATATGTATTCCCTGCGCCAGATGCGTGATGGGATGAATGAGCAGGCCCCGGAGGCGGATTACCGCATTCTTGCCTCGGATGTGACCGGGATTACCCTTGGGGGGGAGGGTCGGTCAGAGCGGCTTGCGTTTATTTATGATTCTAATCGGATCGCGCATACGGATATTGCTTCGGACATCTCTTTTGATCGCTCGGCGGTGATCGAGCATGTGAATGACGCGCTGGCAGAGCTGCGCGAGAGTGTTGCGGCCAAAACCGGGCAGAACGCCTACGGCTTTTTTGAGCAAGCCATGAGTTGGGCTGGGTTTGATCGCGACAAGATGGACGCGTTTTTCGATTTTATCCGTTCGCCGCATTTCGCGACCTTTGAGGTTTTGGGCGAAAGCGCCTCTTACGAGGTTGCCATTGCCAACGCGCATTTGCATTACGGCGCGCCGTCCCAGCGTGAGAAAGAGTTTTTCACCTTGCTGCACTGGATATTCATGCGCGCCCGTAAAAAGGCCGATGCGCCGATCACGATGATCTTGGGCGATCTGAACCTCGATTTTGAGACCGACAACGACGCCCGCCGCCAAGGCATCGAGGCCTATATCAACGATATCAACGACAACCACCGCCAAGCGGTCTATGTAAATTTCCCGTTTCTGAGCGATCATCCGGTGCAAGGGCGCATCAAAACCAACGCCCGTCAAAACGAGACTTTTGATCAAATCGGTTATTTTCACAACGACCCGCGATTGCCCTTGGCCCCCCATAACCAACTGGCGGGGGTGAGTGATGATTTGGATTTTTTCGATTACGGCATGTTCAATTTTGTGGATCTATTTGCCGCGGCTGGGGTGATTGGCGATACGACGGGGGGCATTGATTACTCTAAGTTCGAATTTGATGTCTCCGATCATATGCCGATCTGGGCGCGCATCCCGGTGCCGGTTAAAGATCAATGGACCTTTGATCAATTAGACCCGGAGGTTGCAGCGCGTTTGGGCCTGTGATCTCTGCGGAAAAATTGACGTTTTGAACCTGTCATACCCGCGTGTTAGCCTTTTGGAATACACAACAAATATGGGTGAAACTTATGTCATTCGAACGCAAGAGCTTTGACGAACAGCACTATCTGTATGTCGAAAAAACATGCGAATACAAAGACATCGCCAGTCACATGGAGGCGGCGTTTCTGAGTGTCTTTGCCTTGGTCAACACCCAAGGGATCACGCCGCTCTCGGCGCCGATGACGCTCTATATGGCGATGCCAAATGGGCCGCAGATGACGTTTCGGGGCGGCGTGATTGTCTCGGCGGAGGATGCGGCCAAGGCAAGCGGCGAGGTGTTGAGCGACACGATTGCGGCAGGTGAGGCGATGCATACGATCCACACTGGCTCTTATGCGGACCTTGGCAAGACCCATCAGGCGCTGTGGAAGGCCGTTGAGGAAAGCGGGGCCGCCCCTAAGATGCCGGTTTGGGAGCTCTATATCGATGATCCCACACATGTGCCCGAAGCCGATGTGCGCACTGAGATTTACCGCGCCATGAGCTAGCGCCTTGTGCCATGAGCTAGCGCCCTTGTGCCATCAGCTAGCGCCCTTGTGCGGCGGCTAAACCTTGGCTGCCGCAGCTTGCGCCATCTCGGCCGGCAAAAACGCCTCAACCGCAGCTGACGCGATCACAGTCACGGCATCTGTATCCGGGTTCGTGACATCAAGCCCGCCTTGGATCACTTGAACCACAGCCTTGCCACGGGGCAGGGCCATAATCAGCTTGGTCTTATCGACCTCGTGTGGGGCCTGCACTGCCACGCTCACCCGCAGCTCCATCGCGTCCTTGGGCAGGTCAAGCGTCTCAAAGAGCGATAGGGAAGAGTGGCGGATCGCGTCCTCAATCGCACGGGTCGCCGCCTTGGTATAATCGCGGCCCTGCTGGCTGATGCCCATGCCCATTTCAATGATAAAGCGCTGCATTCACGTGGTCCCCAGATCAAGCGACACGCTAATCGCCGCATTGGCCATAATCGTCACGCCATCCCCATCAGGGCGCGGGATGTCCAGCCCGCCTTTGACGCCCTTGATCGTTATCTGACCATAGGGGAAAACCGCCCTAAGCCGCTCGTGATCAAGGGCCTCTGGCGCGCCCACGCCGATCTCAACATCGATGATCATCTGCGCTTTGTCTTGGCCCAAAAGCTCTGCCAAATTGATCGAGTTGTGCCAAAGCGCATCGCGCAACGCCCGCTCTGCCGCCGCCGTGTAATCACCGCGGCGCAAGGACGAGCCCATGCCGAATTCCGTCAAAAGACGCCGTTTTGCCATATCCGCTGACGTGCCCGGCTTAGTTTTCAGGCAAAGGCGGGGTGATCGACCCCACGTTGCCCAAAAGACGCCGCAGCACAGAAACCCGGCGGCTCTCGGTGGGGGTCACGCGGGTTTGCAGGTTTACGACTTGGCCCTGTTCAAGGCCAAAGCGGGCCACATCGCGCAAAATGCCTTGGTCATCGAAATCCAGCACCAAAACCCGGCGCTCGGTCACTTCGGGGGCAAAAAACGCCATGGTCCGCACGGTGCTCTCGACGTAGTACCAAGCATTTGCATCCTGAATACCGCTCTCAGGCGGGGTGCCGATCTGCTCTTCTACGGAAAGCTTGCTATCGCCGCCGATGATCAGCGCGTCGATTTCGGCCTGATCTGGCGCATAACCATGCACCCGCATGATGGGCGAACAGGCGGCCACACAAAAAATGAATAGAAGGAGACTGGATGCTCTGATTGACATTATCCGCTGAACCCACATATCTGCGCCATTACTCTTGTGACCGGTGTCGCGCGCGCAGGGCCGCCCCGGTGGCCAAGGCGTAGCCTGCATTTTTGCAAGATACAAGTTTAGGCCTGCGTCTTAGTATGTGACTTAGCGCGTGACTTAAAAAGTAACTTAGGAAGTTGTCTCATGAAGACGCCAGATGCACCCGGGCAAGACCCCGGGCAGCCCTTTAGCCGCGAAGTGCCCTTGATGAAAATCACACGGCCCGGCCACTATGATCTTGACCTGCAAGCCACCCCCGAAGAGCTTGAGGCCTTGGCCTCGTTCTTGGGGCTCATGAAGCTGGCCAAGTTTTCCTTTCGCGGCGTGGCCGAGGCGGGCGAAGACGGCACCTTGCGCCTGCAAGCCAAGCTGGGCGCAACGGTGACACAGCCTTGCGTCATCACGCTTGCTCCGGTGCGCACGCGGCTTGATGTGCAGGTTGTGCGCCGGTTCTCAAAGGATTGGATCGCCCCCGGTGATGATCGTCAGATGCAAGAGGACGAGGACGAAAACCTAGAACGCCTGCGCGATCCGCTGGATTTTGGTATGATTGCCGCCGAGGCGCTGGCGCTGAACTTGCCCCCCTATCCCCGCGCGGCGGATGCGGAGCTGGGCCAACAGCAATTCACCGAAGCGGGCGTTGCGCCTTTGACCGACGACGATGTGAAACCCTTTGCGGGGCTGGCGGCGCTGAAGGCCAAGATGGAAGGCGGGGGCGAGTAGGCTAGATGAGCGCGAGGTAAGGCTCTCGCGGTTCTTGGTGCCAGTCCTCATAGAGCTTTGCCAAATGCTCGTAAGCTTTGTCGTTTTCGCGGCGGGATTGGGTGATGACACGTTCCGCATCGATGACAAAATTGCACATGATGCCCCGAATGGTTTCTTTTAGCATCGCCTCATCAAGGTCTTTGCGGGCAATCCCAAGGGCGAGAAATTCGTAATAATTCAACAAAGCCCGAACCGCCTGCGCGCTTTCACGTTTGCGGTGGTTGGTCGTGTCATCTTGCTTTGGATCGCAGGTCAAAGCCAAAAAGCGGTCGTATGTCTCGGGATCAATCGGCTGGCGCTCAGGGAAATAACGCAGACGCTTTTCGAGGTGCCCCCGAAATTCTGCGGATAGCCGCGTATCAAGCAGCAGCTTTATGGTGTGCTGGCGGCTGGCCTGTCGGTTGCGCTCTTTGGCGTTGTAAAAGAAGACAAACACCGCAAAGGAAAAGCCCGCCAGCGTGGCGACCGCATTCGCATTTATGGTGACACAGCCCCAAAACCCGACACCCAATCCGCAGTTTGTGAAGTCAATCGCCGCGTAAATCGCAATCAGAAAGAGGATTGTGGAAAGCGATAAGATTACGGTTTGAAATTTCATAGTTGTCTAATACGGGCGCTCAAAACAAAGGCGTCTAAAATGAAATTGGCCGAGCGACAGCGCCGCCCGGCCAAGAAATTCATCCGTTTCCAGTTCCTTCAATGTTCATAAGAACATCCTCCGTAACTTGTATCTGCAACCAACATAGGCGTTTGAGCGTAAAAAATCTACTGCCAAACCTAGTTGCGCACGGTGAAATGCCGCGAAAATGCCGCGAAAACCTTAGTTTTTCGCTTTATCCACCATCTTACCGGCAGAAATCCACGGCATCATGCCGCGCAGACGCTCGCCCACTTCTTCGATCTGATGCGCGTCGTTGTTGCGGCGCGTCGCCTTGAAGAACGGCTGGCCAACTTGATTTTCCTGCATGAAGTCACGCACGAATTTGCCGTTTTGGATATCCGTCAAAACCGCTTTCATCCGCGCCTTGGTCTCTTCGTAAGGCAGGATGCGCGGGCCGGAGACGTATTCGCCGTATTCCGCAGTGTTCGAGATCGAGTAGTTCATGTTGGCGATGCCGCCTTCATAGATCAGATCAACGATCA
>CAYLLD010000146.1:0-7317 GCA_964384315.1 uncultured Rhodobacterales bacterium
TAGAGCGCTTTGAGGATTTCGACCCGCTGCTGCAGCCCCACCGAAAGCGTGCCGACGATGGCATCGGGGTCCACGTCCAGCTCGTACTCATGGGCCAGCGAGGTCAGCAACTCGCGCGCGCGGGCCAGCGACGGCTTTAACAGCGCGCCTTCTTCGGCCCCCAGCACCACATTTTCCAGAACCGAGAAATTCTCAACCAGCATAAAATGCTGATGCACCATGCCAATGCCCGCCGCGATGGCCGCATTGCTATCGGTGATTTTGGCAAGCTGGCCGTTGATGAAAACCTCACCACGGTCGGCCTTATAAAACCCGTAGAGGATCGACATCAGCGTCGATTTACCCGCGCCATTCTCGCCGACAATGCCGTGAATGGTGCCCTTTTGGACGCGCAGGTCGATGTCCTTGTTCGCCTGAACAGGACCAAAGGCTTTGGAAATGCCCTTCAGCTCAATCGCGGGGGCAGCCGTTTCCGCCTGCCCCGATTGTTTAGCACCATCGCTCATGCGTGGCTTACATCACCGGACATGTGTTATCCGAAGAGTAGTCATGCACGGCCAACTCGCCGGATTTGATCTTGCCAGCGGCAGCGTTTACCGCCTCGGACATGGCCGCATCGACCAGTTCCGCATTGTTGTCATCCATCGCATAGCCCACACCGCCTTCGGCCAGACCCAGCACGCTAAAGCCGGTGGCGAACTCACCCGAGGTGCCATCAACGAAGGCGTTATAAACCGCAACGTCGACACGCTTGAGCATCGAGGTCAGGATTTTGCCAGGGAAGAGGTGGTTCTGGTTGCTGTCCACGCCAATGCCCAGAATGCCAGCATCAGAGGCCGCTTGCAGCACACCAAAGCCGGTGCCACCTGCCGCGTGATAGACCACATCAGCACCTTGATCGACCTGCGCGCGGGTCAACTCGCCGCCTTTTACCGGATCATTCCACGCGCTTGGGGTCGTGCCGGTCATGTTCTGGATCACAGCGATGTCAGCCGAGACAGATTTGACGCCCTGCACATAGCCGCAAGCGAATTTCGAGATCAGCGGGATGTCCATGCCGCCCACGAACCCAACGGTGCCAGATTTCGACGCCATCGCGGCCATGATGCCCACGAGATAAGAGCCCTCGTGCTCTTTGAAGACCACCGAGCGCACGTTGGGTTGATCGACGACCATATCGATGATCGCGAATTTCGTGTCGGGGAATTCAGCCGCAACCGTGTTCACCGCATCGCCAAAGGCAAAGCCGGTCACAACGATGGGGTCGTTGCCGCGCTGGGCAAAGCGACGCAGGGCCTGTTCACGCTGGGCTTCGTTTTGCATCTCGAACTCGGCAAACTCGCCGCCGGTTTCATCCGCCCAAAGCTTGGCACCGTTGAAGGCTGCCTCGTTGAACGACTTATCGAATTTGCCGCCCATGTCGTAGATGATCGCTGGGTCTGCCGCAAAAGCCGCCCCTGCCATAGCCAGCGAAGCCGCCGCGCCCATAAGTGTTTTGATCAGTTTCATATCGTCTCTCCAATCGGTTGCGATGTTGAGGCTCGGCGCTTTGGTGGGATCGCCAAACCGGATGCCACTTAGGGACGATAATGAAACATGGCTTGCCCGCGTCAACGCTTTTTACACGGCTGACCCGAGGTTTTTCACCATAACCACCGCGCTGAGCGCCGTTTGGCCGGACTTATGGTAGTAGTTTTTGCGATATCCGGCGGGCGAGAACCCGTGGGTCTCGTAAAGCGCGCGGGCGGCAATGTTCGGCTCGGCCACCTCCAAGAGCATTTTCGTGCAGCCTGCACCTGCCGCATGGGCGATCATTTCGGCCATCAAAGCGCTGGCCAAACCGCGCCGCTGCTGGGCCGGATCAACGGCGATGGTCAGAATTTCCGCCTCATCCGCCGCGATACGCAGCACCGCCAGCGCGGTTTCACCCCGCTCAAACAGCGCATCGGGGCCTTCGATGTAATCGGCAAATTCCGCAGCGGTCCAAGGGCGCGGCGCGCCGTCAAAACAGGCGGCATGGATTTGCGCCATTTGCTCAGGTGTCATTGTTGGGCAGGGTCATTGTTCGTTGATGTCATTGTTCGTCGAGGTCATGGACTAAGGCACGATGATCGGCGCAGGCTCACTGGGCAGCGCCGCATCGGGCGCGCGCAGGTAAAGCGGTGCAGGGGGCGCAATGGTGCCGCCGGCCAGACGCGTGGCCGCGATATGCGCGAGCGCGTCGATGGGAAACGGGCGATCTGGCGGGGCATCCGCCTGTTCTTGGGGCACCATTTGCGGCTCGTCCAAGGGCGCGCCGCCCAAAAAGCGTTGCACATAAACTCGCCCGCCACGGGCATCGATCACCGCTGTGGTCTCGCCTTTTGTATCCGCAGCACAGGCCAGCGCCTCAAGCCCCGTGACGCCAATGGCAGGCACCCCAAGCGCCAGCGCAAAGCCGCGCGCCGCCGCAACCGCGATGCGCACACCGGTGAAATTACCCGGACCAACGCCCACGGCAATCGCATCAAGCGCGCCCCAATTGTTGCCAGCCTCGCCCATGATCTCATCCAGCATCGCCATCAGCCGCTCGTTTTGGCCCTTGGCCATCGGCTCGGTGCGGCGCGCCACAATCTGGCCGTCCAAAAGCAAAGCGGCAGCGCAATGCGCCGCCGATGTATCAAACGCCAAAATGGTCGGGTTAGGCAGCGACAGGGCGCACCTCGGTCACTTCGGGGATGTAATGGCGCAAGAGGTTTTCGATACCCATCTTGAGCGTCATGGTCGAAGAGGGGCAGCCCGCGCAAGCGCCTTGCATATGCAGGTAAACCACACCGCGCTCGAAGCCGTGAAAGGTGATATCGCCGCCATCTTGTGCAACCGCTGGACGCACGCGGGTATCCAAAAGCTCTTTGATCTGGGTCACGATTTCGCCGTCGGGGCCGGTGTGCTCGGCATGGCCGACATTGCCCTCATCGCCAGTGATCGCCGCGTCGCCAGATTGGTAATGCGACATGATCGCGCCTAGGATGGCGGGTTTGATGTGGTCCCACTCGGCGACCTCGGATTTGGTCACGGTCAGGAAATCCGGACCCAAGAAGACCCCCGCAACGCCATCGGCGGCGAAAACGCGCTGCGCGAGCGGCGAAGCGCCTGCGCTATCGGCACTGGGGAAATCCGCTGTGCCTGTGGTCAGCACGGGCTGGCCGGGCAAGAATTTCAATGTAGCTGGGTTTGGCGTGGATTCGGATTGGATGAACATCTGCGGTACCTCTAAGCTGGTCTGGCCCCACACATGGCGCTTTGGGGCGCTTTAGTCAAGCTTTTTGGAATCATTCTAAACTGGATTGCCAAGCTTGTGATGTAGCGGCGGCAGCCCGTCAATCTTAGCAGTGATCTCATCCCCAGCCTCGGCGGGGCCTACACCCGATGGCGTGCCTGTGAGGATCACATCACCGGCGCCCAGATGATAAAACCGCGACAGATGCGCGATGATTTCGCTAACGCTCCAGACCATCTGGGACAGCGCGCCTGTTTGCTTGGTCTCGCCGTTTAGGTCCAAGGAAATGCTCTGCGCGGCAGGCTTGCCAAATTCCGCCGCAGGCAAAAGCGGCGCGATCACCGCCGAGTTCTCGACATCCTTGCCCAGCGACCACGGGCGGCGATGATCTTTGCCGTCCTGCTGGCGGTCGCGCCGCGTCATATCAAGCGCGCAGGCATAGCCGAAAACCGCCCCCCAAGCGGCCTCTTGATCCGCCTCAAACACAGGCGCGCCCAAAGCCACTGCCAGCTCAACCTCGTGGTGATAATTCGAGGTGCCCTGCGGGTAAGGCACCGTCACGCCACTAGGACAAAACGCATGGGCGGATTTGGTGAAATACCACGGGGCCTCGCGGTCTACCTCAGAGCCCATCTCGGCCGCATGGGCGGCGTAATTGCGCCCGACGCAGAAAATCCGCGCAATCGGATAGAGCCGCGTATCACCCGCGATGGCGATGGCGGGGGTCGGTTTGGGATCGAAAACAAATGCCATGTGCGCGTCCTGTTATTTCAGCTTTGCGAATAGCGCGGCGGTCGGCCAGCCGTCAACTGGCAGGCCCAAACGGCTCTGCTCGGCGCGCACTGCAGCGCGGGTCATACGGCCCAAAATACCGTCAACGCCGCCCACATCATGGCCGCGTGCCTGCAACCGCCGCTGCAACGCCTGCATCTGATCCCCCGAGAAAGCCGGATCAGACTGGCCTTGATCCATCGGCGGCGCGCCGTTCAAACGGGTCGCCAGATAGGCCGCCGTGATAGTGTTCACCGAACTTTTGTTCCATGTCAGATAGACCTGTGAGAAATTCTCAAAGGCCAGAAATTTCGGCCCCTTGCGCCCCTGCGGCAGCAGCAACACCGCCTTCAGCTTGCCCTCTGGCAGATCACCGCGCACCCCAAGCCGCGCCCAATCGCGCACTGGGCGCGGGCGATCCAATCCGCTCAGCGCCCAATCGAGAGTTCGGGGAACACTCACTTCAATCAGCCAAGGCTCACCCGCACGCCACCCATGATCACGCAACATATTTGCCGCCGATAGGATCGCATCCGCCACGCTGGTTTTGATCGTCACGCGCCCATCGCCGTCGCCATCCAAACCGCGGGCCAGAATATCGCCGGGGAGCATCTGCACATGGCCGATTTCCCCCGCCCAAGCGCCGGTCTCATCCACAGCAAAATCACCGCGCGCCACCAATTTCATCGCCGCAATAAGCTGTGGCCGGAACAGATCAGGACGGCGGCAATCATGGGCCAGCGTAGCCAAAGCCTCAATCGTAGGGATATTGCCCATCACCGCGCCGTAATCCGTCTCCATCGCCCAAAAGGCGAGGATGACCGCGCGGGGAATGCCAAACTCGCGCTCAACCCGATCAAAAATTGCCTTGTGTTTGCGCGCCTTGATCGCCCCATGCTTTAGCCGATGGTCCGAAACCGCACGGCCAGAAAATTCTAAAAACGACTGCCGGAACACCGCCTGCGAACGATCAGCTTCTAGCACCGCTTCATTGGGTTGTGCCTTTGCCAGAACCGCCTCAATGGCTGCATCAGCCACGCCTTGCGCGCGGGCTTCCTTGGCCACACCAGCGCGCCAACTGACCCAATCGCCGCCGCAGGACGCCTGTGCCATCGGCGCAATCGCCAGCACGAAGAAGAACACCAAGCCCCGCATGGAACCTCCGTTGCGATCAGAGCCCTAACGTTAGGCCCCAATTAGGATCGTCTCATGCCTTGGGGTGGCCAGCAAGCCCTTGCGGCAACAGCCTCAGGCGGCCTTGAGTTTGGTTTTTGCGAAACCGTCTATCAGCAACTGCGCATTGGCAGTGATATGCGAGGGCAAGCGATCTTCCAGCTTGATCTTGGCAAGATCGAAAAAGAACATCTGATGCGCCTCATGCTCGTCAAGCCGGGCAAAGCCCATAGACCAACTATCAAACGACCGCTCGGCAATGGGTCCACTATAAAGCACCCGCGCGCCTTGATGCCGATCGTCCAAGTACAATTCGTCAAACAAGGCCTCAACGCGAAGTTTTGGCCCCTCTAGCACCTGCAAGAACGTATCCGCCGCATAAAGCAACATCCCCGTGACACCGCGATTGGCATTGTTGCGCCGCGATGCCGCCAAAATATCATCCAGTTCGTTGTCGGACATCGTATACTTAGAGCGGCTGAGATAAACGAGCTGGAACATGGTTGGGGTACTCCTGAAACTGGTAACTAGAACACGAACGCGGTTATAACTTTCCTTTTGCGTCACGGGCAAACGCGCCCGTCTGCCTTCACGATTACACCAAACCCTTTTTAAATCGTTTCTTTGCACATTTTGCCGATGTATAATCAAAATGGATAAACCACTCAGGCAGCCGTGCACATGCGCGCCTCAAAGACGGCTATCAAAAAAGACGGCGATCAAAATCTGCCGCATTAAACCAACCTGCGGGTGGTGGTAGAAATTCTGCCCCACAGACCATATCTGCAGGGCATACAACTTGTTTGCTCAGGAACTTGCCTCATGTCGTTCAACCTCGCCCTTCTAAAATCGCTTTGCGAAACCCCCGGTGTGCCCGGCAACGAGCACCGCGTGCGCGCCCTGATCGAGGCGGAGGCCAAGGGGCTGTTCGATCATGTGGAAACCGACGCGATGGGCTCGCTTTTGTGCCGCAAGAATGCGCCGGCTGGGGTCGATGCGCCCAAAAAGATCATGCTGTGCTGTCACATGGACGAGATCGGGTTTCTGGTCAGCCATATCTCGGACAAAGGGTTTTTGCATGTGCAGCCCGTGGGCGGTTTCGACCCGCGCAATCTGTTTTCGCGCCGCGTGCTGATCTGCACCGATGACGGCGATTACAAAGCGGTGATGAACCCCGGCGGCAAGCCTCTGCACATCTCAACCCCCGAAGAGCGCAAGAAAATCCCCCCCGTCACCGAGTTTGTGATCGACACAGGCATGGGCGAGGCGGCCAAGGATAAAATCAAGCCCGGTGATTTCGTGGTCATGGATGAGCCCCTGATCGAGATGGGCGATAAGATCGTCTCGAAGGCCCTCGACAACCGCATCGCCTGCTGGCTGGGGATCGAGGTGATGCGCGCGCTGAAAAAGAGCGATGCTGAAATCCATGTGGTCTTTACCACCCAAGAAGAGGTCGGGCTGCGCGGTGCCAAAACCGCCGCCTTCGCGATCCGGCCAGATATCGGCCTTGGCGTGGACACGACCCTCGCCTGCGACACGCCCGGCGTGCCGGAAAAGGACGCGACGACGACGCAGGGCGAGGGCTTTGGGCTGCATATCAAAGACAGCAGCTTTATCGCGGATCGCGCGCTGGTGCAGGAATTTGAGGCGCTGGCTGCGGCCAATGACATCCCCTACCAACGCACGCTTTTGGCCGCTGGCGGTCAGGACGGCGCGGCGGCGCAGCAAGCGGCGGCGGGCGCGCGGGCCATCGGGATCGTGGTGGGCACGCGCTATATCCACACGGTGACCGAAATGATCGAGCGCGCGGATTTGGAAGCGGCGCGGGATATTCTTGTGGCCTATCTGGCGGCGCAATAACGGGCGAGGCTTAGGGCGCTACTGCGGCCAATCCGGCGTCTCATCCTGTTCCCAAGCCGCGTGATCCTCAAGGACTTTCGCAGCATCGGCCTCCGCTAGGGTGCGGGGGTCAGAGTTGTCATCGATCCGTTTTAGAAGCGCCGCTAGATACACCAAGTTCTCTCGCTCTTCGGGATGGTTCGGCGCGATTTTCCCGTCGCGCACCATGGCAAGCGGGATCGCCGCCGCCCGAATGGCAAGGCGCTTGGCGGCAG
>CAYLLD010000147.1:0-7274 GCA_964384315.1 uncultured Rhodobacterales bacterium
ATGCGCTACGACACGACCTACATGCAGATGGCCGCTGACGGTAAACTGTAAAGCACCAAAAACTGTAAAGCCAAGCTGGCCCGCGTGATTTGCGCGCGGGCCACACCAAAAAACCACCCGAAAGCCGCTCATGCGTTGGATCAACAAAACCCCCTCTCGGCCCTTTGCCCTGTTCCTCATGGCGATCCCGTTTTTGCTGGTAATCATCACCTATTCGCTTGGCTCCGAGGCGCGGCGCGCGGTCAATCCCAATGACAAGCTGCTGCCCGCCCCCACCCAGATCGTCGAGACCGCCCAGCGGCTCGCCACCACCCCCGACAAACGCTCCGGCGAGTTGGTGTTCTGGAAAGACACCGCCGCCAGTTTGAAACGCCTCGGCCAAGGCGTGGCCATTGGCGCGGCGCTTGGGCTGATCTTCGGCCTCGCCATCGGGCTGTTGCCCGGAGTGCGCGCAACGCTCAGCAGTTTCGTCGCCGTCCTATCCATGGTGCCGCCCCTCGCGATCCTACCGATCCTTTTCATCGTGCTAGGGCTGGGCGAGGTCTCGAAGGTCGCGCTCATTGCCATTGGCATCACCCCCTTCATCATCCGCGATCTCTCGGCGCGCACCGCTGAATTGCCCTTTGAGCAAATCGTCAAAGCCCAGACCTTGGGTGCCTCATCGCTGGCCATCGCCCTGCGCGTCGCCCTGCCCCAGATCATGCCGCGATTGATCCAAGCGGTGCGGCTCTCCATCGGGCCCGCATGGCTGTTTCTCATCGCCGCCGAAGCCATCGCCGCCGAAGACGGCCTCGGCTATCGCATCTTTTTGGTGCGCCGCTACCTCGCCATGGATGTGATCCTCACCTATGTCGCATGGATCACCTTCATCGCCTTCATGCTCGACTGGCTCTTGGCCACGGCCTCAAAACGGCTCTACCCTTGGGCGGAGCAATCCCTATGAGTTTCGTGAGCGCCCAAAATATCTTCCAGTCCTATGGCGACCGACCAATCCTTGAGAACGTCTCGCTTGAGGTTGAGGAAGGCGCGTTTATTTCCATCGTGGGGGCATCGGGCTGCGGCAAATCGACGTTTCTGCGGCTTTTGCTCGATCAAGAGCGCCCCAAAAGCGGCGAGATCTTTGTGGATGGTGAGCCGCTGCAAGGTGAGCCGAACCGCAGCCGCGGCGTGGTGTTTCAGCGCTATTCAACCTTTCCCCATATGACCGTGCGCGACAATTTGGTGGCCGCGCAAGGGCTGGGGGCGAATATTTTCGGCTTTATTCGTGGCAGCGCCAAAGCCGAGGCCCGCACCCGCGCCACGGAGGCCCTTGAGCGGATCGGGCTGGCCCATGTGGCCGATCAATACCCCGCCACGTTATCGGGGGGGATGCAGCAACGGCTGGCGATTGCGCAGGCGCTGGCGGCCAAGCCCCGTGTCCTCTTGCTGGATGAGCCTTTCGGCGCCCTTGATCCGGGCACCCGCGAGCGAATGCATGAGTTTTTGCAGGACCTGCGGGCGCAAACCAATATGACGGTTTTCATGGTCACCCATGATCTTTCCGAGGCCTTTAAACTGGGCGATAGGGTTTTGGCGTTTGACAAAACCCGCCACGACCCGCAATTCCCAGACGCCTATGGCGCGACCATCACCTATGATTTTGACGCCCGCGATGGCGGCGTGCCCTATCAAACCCTTCAGGAGGAAACCCATGTTCTCGAAGACCCGCGATCACAGCCGATCCCATCACCCGAGCGACCAACGCCTACCTGACCGGCGCTATCACCACCCCGATCTGACCAAGCTTGGCGGTTGGAAGGCGATGCAGGCCGAGGAAGACATTCCCGAGGGTGAGTGGGACAAGGAAAAGGCGTGGGCGCTGCGCATGGGGCTAACAGGTGCTGACAGCATCGAGGACCGCTCGATCCCGACCTTTGCGCGCGGCGAGCTGCCCCATTACGCGGGCATCAACACGTTTTTGAAAGCGCCCTATACCGAAGATGTGACCGAGGTTGGCAATTACGACGCCTGTGTGCTGGGCGCGCCCTTTGACGGCGGCACGACCTACCGGCCTGGCACGCGGTTCGGCCCCCAAGGCGTGCGCAAAATCTCGGCGCTTTATACGCCCTACAACTATGAGATGGGCATCGATTTGCGCGAGCAGATGAGCCTTTGCGATGCGGGGGATATTTTCACCATTCCTGGCAATATCGAAAAGACCTTCGACCAGATCAGCCGCGCGGTGAGCCATGTGTTCTCGTCCGGCTCCCTGCCCATCATCATCGGCGGCGATCACTCTATCGGCTTTCCCTGTGTGCGCGGGATCGCGGAATGTACCTCGAAGAAAATCGGCATCGTCCATTTTGACCGCCACGCGGATATTCAGGAAAAAGACCTCGACGAGCGGATGCATACGACGCCGTGGTTCCACTCGACCAATCTGCCCAATGTGCCGGCCAAGAACCTCGTGCAGGTGGGCATTGGCGGTTGGCAGGTCCCGCGCGAGGCTGTGAAAGTCGCCCGCGAGCGTGAGACCAACATCATCACCATGGCCGACATGGAGCGTATGGGCGTCGATAAGACGGCGGAAATGGCGCTGGAGATGGCGTGGGACGGGGTGGATATGGTCTATATGTCCTTTGACATCGACAGTATCGATTGCGGCTTTGTGCCGGGTACGGGCTGGCCCGAGCCGGGCGGGTTCCTACCGCGCGAGGCGCTGGCGCTGGCCTCTAAGGTCGCCGCCGAGGGCATCTGCGGGATGGAACTGGTCGAGGTCTCGCCGCCCTATGACCAATCCGAGATCACTGCGCTTTTGGGCACACGGGTGATCGTCGATGTGCTGGGCAGCCTTGTGGCTTCGGGCAAAATGGGCGCTCATAAAGGCATGATCGACAAGCCGGTCAGCCTGCCTATGGGCGATTATGACGAGGCGCGCGACGGCAAGCGCTGGTCCACGCCGTTTAAGGGGGCCTGATCCATGCCCCATGACATCATCGGCGGCCACATCGGCCACAACCACGCCCACGACCACCTGCATTCGCATCTAAAGCCCGAGGATGAGGCGGCAGATGTGCAGGTGCTCTGCGCGCAGTTCATTGAGGGGTTTAAGGAGGCCACAGACAAAGCCGCTTACCTGAGCATCGCCCATGTGCCCCTAGAGATCACCTGCGATCAGGGCGGGCCTGCGCTGAAGCTTGTCGACGTGTCGCTCAAGACCGAATGGCAGGTGGGCACCGCCTCGCCGTCCTTTGGTTCTGCCGAGCTGAGCTATTTGGCCTTTCCCGGCGATATGATCACCGAACGGACGAACATGGCCTTTGTCTATGTCTCAAGCAAACGGCGCGAAGAGCGGGATTTGCGGACATTTTTGGCCGCCCGTAAAAGCGCCGATCACAGCCGCGCGCAACGGTGAGAGCGACTGCGGTGAGAGCGACTGCGGTGAGAGCGACTGCGGTGAGAGCGACTGCGGTGAACTTTAAGGGGGCCTAGGTCACAATGACAAGCCTCTCGCGCCAAGACCTGATGGATATCCTCGCCGGTTGCACGATCCTTGGCACCGGCGGCGGCGGGGATTTAAGCGAGGGCATCTCGCTGATCGACAAGGCGCTGTCCTTGGGCAAGCGCTTTGATCTGGTGGCGCTGGCGGATGTGCCCGACGAGGCCGTGATCTGCACGCCTTACATGCTGGGCGCGATCTCGGCCCTGCCCCCCGAGCAAGAGGCGGCCTATGCGCGGCTGCCCCGCATCGACGAGGAACCAATCCTGCTGGCCTACGGGCGGATGCAAGAGGCGCTGGGGGTGGAGTTTTACGGCGCGGTGCCTTGCGAGATGGGCGGCTCGAACACCGCCATAGCCTTTTTTGCGGCGGCCATGTCCGGCCATAAAATCATCGACGCGGATCCGGCGGGGCGCGCGGTGCCCGAGATCACCCACTCGACCTATTATCTCAATGATCTGCCCGCCGCGCCGATTATGCTGGCCAATGAGTTTGGCGAGGTCATGCGGCTTGATCACATCGCCGATGATCTGCGGGCCGAAACCATCGTGCGCGCGCTCAGCGTGGTCAGCCGCAACGACATCGCCGCCATAGATCACGCGCTGCCCGCGGCACAGCTGCGCGGGACCATCATCCCCGGCACGATCACCAAAGCCCTTAAGCTGGGCCGCGCCCATCGGCAGGCTCTTGAGAACGGCGCGGATGCATCAGAGGCGATTGCGCGCACCGGCGAGGGCCGTGTCGTGTTTCGCGGCCAGATCACAGATTGCGACTGGCGCACGGAGGCGGGGTTTACCCTTGGCTCTATCTTAATGAGCGGGCGCGGCGCGGATGCGGGCGTCGATTACAAGATCACCCTGAAAAACGAAAACATGGCCGCGTGGCGCAATGGCGAGGTTCATGCCACGGTGCCTGACCTGATCTGTCTGATCGACACAAAAACTGGCCAGCCGATCACGAACCCAGACTATCAGTCCGGCCAATCCGTCGCGGTGGTGATCCTGCCTGCGCCTGATGCCTTTCGCTCAGAGCGAGGCCTTGCGACCTTTGGGCCAAGCTATGCGGGTGTGGATGCGCCTTTTACCTCGCCTTTGGACTAAGGCGTCAGAGAAACCTCATCCCAGGTCCCGTCGAAACCGGGCAAACGCAAGGCAAACCCATCCCCAGAGCGCCGCAACACAGGCTGGCCCTCACAAAACGGGTTGGTTGCATGGCTGGGGATGCCATCCGCCCCCGACCATTTGCCGATGGCATAAAGTGAGGCGAATTGGGCCGCAACCTCGGGT
This sequence comes from uncultured Rhodobacterales bacterium, assembly GCA_964384315.1. Taxonomy (GTDB): domain Bacteria; phylum Pseudomonadota; class Alphaproteobacteria; order Rhodobacterales; family Rhodobacteraceae; genus CAYLLD01. Next base: position 4,765 of record CAYLLD010000147.1, read on the forward strand.
GCCATGTGCCCCTTCGCCAAATCGGCCAAGAGCGGCTTTGAGGTGCCCTGAGGCTTTGGTCCGATGCCGAACATAAAACCCGCCTCGCCCTCGATCACAAAGGCGGTTTGACCGTCCAAATCAAATCGATGCCCCCGCAGTGGTGCCGCCGGAACCTTGAGCCAGCGCTCGCGGTAATCCGCCAGAACCCCGTCCTCAATCAGCCCATTGCCATCCATCGACATCAGGCCAATGTCATCCGCCTCAGGCACCCCATGCCAGTTGATCGCCCGGTGCCATGTGCAGTTGCTATCCACCACCTCGATCCGCCCTGCAAAGCCCTCGGCCTTGGTCAGCGCCAAGAGTGTGGAGGGGCCAAGATCAGCAAGAGCAGTCGCGCCTGCAAGATCAGGGCGCTCTAGCGGCACCCGCAGATCGACAAAAATCTCACCCGCCTGCATCCAATGCACCCGCGTCGTGTTGTCCTCAAAGCCCGGCGCTTTGATCCAATCGCGCCGCCAATGGCCCTGCAAATCGCCCCCGGTGATCATGCGGCAGCTTGCGCGGTGCCTTCGATGGCCGCGATGATGTCTTCGTTGCTCATCACCGCGCCCTCTTGCAGATATTCCATCGCATTGAGCGCGGCTTGATGCGCCTCATCCGAGGTGCCGCCCACGCTATCGGCGACCACGCGGCAATAGTAATCATGCTGATGCCCATCCACGAAAGTGTAATGCACGCAGACATCGGTCATCCCGCCGATCATGATCAGCGTCTGCGCCTTCAGCCCCTTGAGCAGGATTTCCAGATCAGTGCCGAAAAACGCCGAGTAGCGCCGCTTGGGGATAAAGTAATCCTCGTCGCGCTGGCCGGTGATCGCTTTGGGCATGGCGGTGCCCGCGTGATCCTCGCGGCAATGGATGCTCTCGGCCCCATCAAGCTCGCGGCCATAATCGATGTTATTCTTGCGGTGGATTTCTTGGATATAGACCGTCGGCATATCCACGTCCCGCGCCGCTTGGATCACCTCAAGGGCGCGGCGCATCCGATCCGTGTAATCCGCCATATGCGGAATGCCCCCGTTCTTGGTCTCATCCCCGCTGTCATTCCCTGTGGCACGGTAGGTAAAGGCCGAGGCTTGAATGTCGATCACAAGAAGAACGGTGTTCCCAACGAGGGTGGGTTGGCGAGGCATGGCAGGTCCTTTTCTTTAGGATTTCGATTGATCCGCCCCCATCAGGCGCGGCAGATCGCCAAAGCGGGCGACCAGTGAAAACACAACAACAGAGACAAAAATAAAGGTGATCGCGGCCACGGCCATGGTGGGGGTGAAACCGTTTCGCAGCGAGTTGAAGATTTGCAAAGTCACCGTAGCATAGCCCGAGGAAGAGACGAAAAACATCACGATGAACTCGTTGAAGCTGAGCACGAGGGCAAAGAAAAACCCCGAGGCGGTATAGGGCAGCATTTGCGGCAGGATGATCGTGCGAAAGACCACACGGTCCGTGGCACCCATGGTGGCGGCGGCGTCCAGATGGGCCTCGTCGATGGATTGCAGCCCGATAGAGATCGTCACCAAAGGCAGTGCCAGAAACAGGATGGCGTGGCTGACAATGCCCGCCCAAATCTCGCCGAGGCCCGAAGAAAACCCCCAAAAGAACCCAAGACCGACCCCAAAGACGATGGGCGGCAAGGCGAAGGGCATGGCCCCCAGCCCTGCGAGCAATTTGGCGCCCTTGCTGCCCTTTTTCCACAGCCCATAAGCGATGGGCCATGCAATCAGCACCGCCAGCGCCGCGCTGCCCACGGCGATAATCACCGAGTTGAGCATGGCCGTGCGCCACACAGGCTCGGTCACAAAGAACTCGTAAAATCGGCTCATGGTCGGGTCTTTGGGCGGGAAAAGCATCGAACGCCCGCCGTTGAGCGCCGCCGCGCTGACCACGATGATCGGCAAAAGCACCACAAAGGCGGCCAGCGCCATGAACCCTGTGCCCAGCGCCTTCATGCCCGCGCTCCGGTTTTGTTCACCAGCACTTGGCCCAGCCATAAACACAGCCCGCCCGTGACCAGCAGGATCACCGCCTGCGCCGCGCCAAAGGGGGCGTTCAGGGTCGAGCCGCGCACGGCCTCATAGACGGAAATCGCGAGGGTTTGTTTGGCCGGATCCGCAAAGACCGTGATCGAGACATAGGTGCCCAAGAGGAAGACAAAGAGCAAAAAGAGCGTGCCAATGAGCGGCATCCGCACCGTGGGCAAAACGATGGTGCGCACCACGGTCCACGGGCCAGCGCCCATAGTGCGCGCCGCCTCCACGGTGGATTGATCGAGGCGCGAGAGCGCGGGGTAGAGCAGGATCACCGCATAGGGCCACACGAGGTAGGACATGGTCAAAAGCGTGGCCACAACGGAGGTTTTGAACTTCACGTCCCGCGGGTTCGCCAGCCCCCATTCGCGCAATTGCCCGAACCAGCCGACGTCCTTGAGCCAAGCGGTCATGCCGGTCTCGCGAAACACCATGGGCAGGCCGG
>CAYLLD010000148.1:0-7073 GCA_964384315.1 uncultured Rhodobacterales bacterium
TTGGCGCGCGGAATTTGGTTGAGTGCTACCGCTTGCAGCTTGCTGAGACCGATGCGCTCGACGCTCAAATGACTGCGCTTTTGACCAGTATCAACGCGATGCCGCAGCTTGATTTGGACGAGCTTACGGAAAAATCAGGGCTGGATGGGGCGGTGGTCTCGACGCTGATTGACCGGCTGCGGCGGCTCGATCATGCGCCGGGCGATCGGTTTACCCTATCGGATGTGTCCTATGTGACCCCGGATGTGCTGGTCACGCGCCAGCCAAATGGCGAGTTTTCCATTGAGATTAATCCCGACGCCCTGCCACGGGTTTTGGTTTCAAACGACTATCGGACAACGGTTGGTAGCGACGGGTCGGTTGATCGTGATGGCGAGACGGCGGATTTTGTGACCCAATGCCTGAGCCGGGCGAATTGGTTGCAACGGGCGCTCGACCAGCGGGCCAGGACGATTTTGAAGGTGGCGCAGGAAATTGTGCGGCGTCAGCACGCGTTTTTCGAGGCCGGGGCCGAGCATTTGCGTGGCATGACCATGGCTGAGGTGGCGCAAAAAATCGAGATGCATGAAAGCACCGTCAGCCGCGTGGCGAGCGGGAAATATCTGATGTGCAAGTTCGGGACATTTGAGGTGAAGTACTTTTTTGCCTCGTCGCGGCCCGGTTTGGCTGGTGCCCCTGCGATTGCGTCGACCGGGGTGCAGGAGAAAATTCGCCGGATGATTGCCGATGAAGGTGCTGGGAAAATTCTCTCGGATGAGAAAATCGCGCAGCGCTTGCGCCGGGATGGGATTGATGTGGCGCGGCGGACGGTCGCGAAATACCGCGAAGCGATCTCGATCCCCTCTTCTACCGTGCGGCGGCGGCTGAGAGCGGCGAAAGCGCGCTGATCGGCTGGGGGGTCTGCAAAGTTAATCTTTGGGAAACCTTGGGTTAAAAAACACCGCCCTTGGGCTTGATCGGTCCAATTCCTGCCCCAAAGCCGTCCTATCTGAACCGGGACGTGTGATGGATGTGCAATTTTGCTGAAAACAGATTATAGTCGTTTTGCGAGGGTCATTCCTGTGCCAGCGGATTGGATGCCGATGAGCTCCGCTTGCTGCGCTGTGCATGGGATAAGACGACATTTAAAACGACAGGACCATCATGCATATAAAAGTTAACGGAAAACAGATCGACGTGGGCGCAGCCCTAACCAGCCATTGCGAAGATCGGCTGAATGATATCGTTTTTAAATACGCCGAGCGTCCAGTTGAGGCGGCGGTAACGTTTTCTAAAGACCGTTACGAGTATGTCGCGGATTTGACAGTGCATTTGTCCACAGGACTGACGACTAAGTCGCAAGCGAAGACCTCGGAGGCCTATGATGCCTTTGATAAAGCGCTCTCGCGGATGGAGACTCAGCTGCGCCGATACAAGCGCAGATTGAAAGATCATCACAAAGAACGAAAGAATCCTGTTGAGAGTTTTGACGCGCCCGCGTACATCCTCGCCAGCGTAACCGACTCGGCTGGGGTGGATGAGCCGGAGTCGCTGCAACCAGTAATCGTTGCAGAGATGGCCACCAATGTTCAATCGTTGTCCGTTGGTGAAGCGGTTATGCAGATGGAACTGAATGACACCCATGTGCTGGTTTTCAAAAACCAGTCCCATGGTGGTGTGAATGTTGTGTACCGGCGTGATGATGGAAATGTAGGTTGGGTTGACCCACGTCTGTCGGGCGAAATGGCAGACCACTGATTGGAATTGAGTGAGATGGATTTGGCTGAAATACTCGTGGCAAATGCGGTGCGGTGCCCCAATGGCATCAGCAGCAAAAAGCGTTTGTTGTCTTATATGTCGGACGTGGCGTCGGATTTGCACGGCCTCAAGTCTCAGGTTGTGCTTGATGCGTTGAGCGATCGCGAAGCGCTTGGCACGACCGGTATGGGCTATGGCGTTGCCGTGCCTCATGCGCGTCTTGATGACACCACGCAAGTGTTGGGCTATTTCTTCCGTCTCGAGCAAGCGATTGATTTTGCGTCGGTTGATGGCCAGCCGGTTGATCTGATCTTTGGCCTTTTGGCACCCCATGATGCGGGTGCGGAACATCTTAAGGCCTTGGCGCGGGTGTCTCGGACCCTGCGTGATCCAGAGATTTGCCGCAAGCTGCGTTCAACCGAAGATCCATCGGCGCTTTATGCAATTCTGACCGAACCGGCGGCTTCAAAAGCGGCCTAAATTCTGAGTGCGGGGCGGCTCTTTGCGAGTTGATCCCGCCTCAATATCCCAAAAGTAGATAATCGCGCCCGTAGATGCGGCGGGAGATGCGGCGGGCCTTGGTCAGCGCCTCGGGTTCAATTTGGGGCGCGGGTGCTGCGGCTTGGGAAAACTCTTGCGGCAGATTCTCGGCGCGCCAAAGCTGCGATACGGGCAGATGGCTGTTTAGTTTGCTTAGATGCGTGGTTTGCGGGGTCCAAACATCGGCGGTGCGAATTGCGGTTTGGCCCGCGAGATTGGGCTCTAAGAACTTCAGAAAACTCTCGAAACCTTGCGCCACATCGGTCGAATCATCCGGGTTTATGTCCGGCGGCAAGTCGAAATTCGCAATCAAACGCTTACGGATATTCTCGAAACAGGTGGGGCCGGGCAGAATATGCCTGCGAAAGGTGCCCAGCGCGCGGGTCGCGGGATTTGTGACCAAAGACACCCGTTCGGCGCTTGGATTTTCCGCAAGCCAAGCTTCGATTTGGGGCAGACCCTTTAGCCGCTTGAGCGGAGCTTGCGCGCGCAGGCCAGCCAATAGCGCATCATCCATTGCGCCAGGTATGGGGAGGTAAATGAGATTGTGCGCCGCGCTGGCAAAACCGATCAAACCTTGGGTGTCCGGGGCGGGCTCCGATGAAAGCTCAAGGTGTGGCGCGGCATTTGCCCCCTGACCGGCTATGGCCTGCGCCGCCGCGTAACGCTCAAATTCGGCGTAATTCTCGATTTTCTCGTGGAGCGGTTCGGGGTTTTGCCGCTTAAGCGGTTCCTCGAATTCGGCAAGCCCGTCGGGGCGGCCCAGATATTTGGCGAGGCCATTAATGATCGGCAGGGACTTTAGGTCGCGGTACTGCAGCTCGAACGCGGTCTGGCCCACCGCGGCGAGGCGCTTGTGAATGTCATGGTAAAAGCTGGTGCGGGCTGATGTGAAGGTCTCGAACTCGTTGGCATCGAAATGCGCCTTTGCGCTCTTGCGATGAGCGATGCCGCCCAGCACCCACTGCCCCGTTGCGAGCGCGATTTTCCATGAGACATAGCTGTCGATGGGCGCGCGGCGCAGGATAATCTTGGCCGCGCTTTCGTCCTGGATGATGGGTGCCAAAACGCGCGGGTCGTGATCGGGGAAGTAGCGAAAGCCCGGCAGGTGCGGCGCGGCATCGGCGATCATTGCATCGCGCAGGTCTAGCGGGGCGGCATCGCGTTGTGAAACGCTCCAGCTTGGGAGGGCCTTGTTGTTTGGTCCGCCGATGAAGGCGGGGTTGAACAATTCGCCGTAGGTGCGGATGCCGTCCACTTGCCCAATTGTGCGTTCCAAGAGGTTTGAGCCGGTGCGCATGGCCCCGAAAATGACGAAGTAACGGAATTTTTGGGCGGTCATGACACCGCAGTGACGCGGGTTGCTGGACGCCAGTTTTCCTCACCCGGAAGTGCGTCGGGCAAAACGCCAAGCGACGAGGGGTCAATATCGTTGCGTTCCAGCAAACCAATCAGCGCGCGCAAGCCGGATAGGTCGCGGTAGCCCGGCAGCCCGCGGGGTCGCAGATCGACGCCGGGGGTCAGCGCATCTTGCATCATTTTGCAGGTGGTCGCGAATTCGCTGATCATGTCGCCTAGGGTGATCCACACCACGTTTTTATGATCTGCCTTGGCGAGCGCGGCCACGAAGGCCTGTTCGTTGTTGAAGAGGCGCTGGGCTTCGCGCAGCAGGCGGGCCTCGTCATCGAAATTGCGCGATAGCAGGTCGAGCACCCAACCGCCGCGCAGCACATAAATTGCGGCATTTTTGTCGTTGGCGAAGAACTGCGCCATGCGCTGGTCGTCGGCGATGTCATAGATCAAAGCCGATGGCGTTTGCCGCCCGTTCCACATCATATTGCACAAGAACTGTTCAGGGTTCAGATCGCGGATTTTTGGGTTGGCGGGAACCGCGCCCTCATCAAGACCTGCACCTTTGGCGAACTCTACCTCGTTGAACTTGAAAACCCGCCCGTGGGTGCGGTGGCCGGTGGTGCGGGTGAGCCAATTTTCGAACCCGTCGCAAATATGGGTCATGCCCATAAAGACGCTATAGGGGCAACTGGTCGCGGGTTGGCTGTGGTGTGCGCGCTTGGGAAAGCGGCCCACGTTTAGACGTCCGTCGCGGCCTTTTGTGCGGCGCGCGAAGGCGGCATCCAGCCGTGTTTCAAGGGTATCGATTTGATCGCTCATGTCGACATTGGTTTTGTTTTTGCCGCAAAAGACCCGATAGAGCCGTCCGGCGCCGTGCCAGATTTTACGGGCGAAAAAATAATCAGAGGCGGCCAGCGCCGCTAAGTGGTCGTCGTAAAACACATGGGGTTTACCCTGTTCGTCGAACCGCGCGAGGGTCAGGGGGCGGGCGCTGATTTTGGTGGCGTGGCGTTGCACCATGGTCGGCACATAACTCTCATCCGGGATCCAGCAGGCGCGAAAATAGCGGTCAATCGTGGCGCGGTCCGGGTCGTTGAGGATCGCAAAAAGCGTCTTTTGGGTTAGGCACCACCATTGCGAGCCCAGATGAGGGACCAGATCACAGGGGGGTGTCCGTTTGATCCCGAGCTTGCGTTGGAGTGATACGGCCAGATCAAAGGCCCAGCGCTGCTTTTTCCACGAGAAGGGGAAATAGAGCGAGAAGCGTTCGTTTTGTAGGCCGCCTTTGACCCAGTCTTGGTTTGCTGCAGGCACAGCCTCGACAAAATCTGTGTCTGGGTGGGCGGCGAGGAAATCCTCAAGCACAGCCACCTCTTTAAGTGGAATGCATGAGCCACTTATTTGCGTCACATGGGTTAGGGCGGGCCAGCGGGCGATTAGATGTGATGCCGCGTCTAGCCCCGCCTTGACCAAAGAAAAGCGGCCCCAGTCGCAGCGGATGCGTGGTGTAAACGTGATCGCGGGGTTTTTGCACAGAGATTTATAGAGCGCATTATAGGCGCCATTATCAGTATTCGCATCGACGTGAATCGCAATTTTGCACCCCTGCGACGCCAGCAGTCGTGCGACCTGCCGGGTGCGATGCAGCTGCGTGTGCGCCAATATGACTACGCCGATTGCCAACCCACTAATTCCCTTAAACCCAACTGCCCGACGACATTAAGCCAAGCTCTTCTAGCTGCTTCCACCCTTGGTAGCGCGCCGATTTATCTGTCCATAACCTAGTCCCCTTACCAATATGTGCATGGTAAGCGTGATATTCGATGCCCGAGGCGTAGTGTTGCTTGCGGTCCAGCTCTTCGATCACTTTATCTTTGAGGATACTGATAAACTTTGCATGAAGCAGGCAGCCCGTGAGTTTTTCGCCGCCCCACTCGTCGTATACTTGATTAAGACCACGGGGTAGCAGCGCATGGGTTGAGGATACGTAAACGTAGCCGCGCCGCCAGCGCACCAGCGGGATTTTGTTCAGTGCTGGGGCCCGTTGGGGCATGTCAGCGAAGAACAGGCGCTGGCGTGGGCCGCCTTGAATCCATAGGTTTTGGTATTTGTTGTTGCGCTGGATGATGTAGTTACCCGGATCGAAAAACGGTAGTTTCTTGATCGGGTTTGTGCCGCTGCGATAGGGCGTTTTTTCAAGGGGCCGCTCTGAGTACATGTCGAGCAGCATTGCCCCCAGCGTTTTGATCGACGAAGCATCGAGCCAATCGGTGAGAGCGGCTAAGCCACGCATACCCACATGGGGGTAGACCAAAAATTCATCCGCATCGACGGTGACGACCCAATGATCGTGAGCGTGTTTGTTGAGCAGACCGTTGACCCAATCAACGCCGAAATTGGCGCGTTTATAGCTGGCCTCTGTGTGCCAGATTGAGGTGTCGGGTTGGGATTTTAACAGCTCGGCGGTGCCATCGGTCGACCCGTTATCGACAAATAGGAATTGGTTGATGCCGAGGCGTCGGTAGTACTTTAGGAAATATGGCAGGCGCAGCACCTCGTTGCGCACCACACAGATTAGCAGAATATCACCGGGTTGGATATCGCCGGTTTGATCGCGGACCGTGGTGAGTTCACGGGACTTACGCCATGCGCGCAGCCGCCGCCGCTGCCGCTCATTTCGTAGTCGATAGGATCTGATTAGACCCATACTGCCATCACCCATTGTTCGCGAAACAGCAATTCATGGGCCCTATTTTGGCCCCGCTGCTACGCCCTATTCAAAACCGTTCTGCTTAATATTTTGCTTAAGCAGATTTCGTTCGCGCGGATTGAATAGCCTGCGACACAATATTGAAATGTGCAGCCCATCTCGGAACTAGAGTTATACTACTACCGGCAATAGTTGAATATTTGGTTGATGACCCTAAAGTTGTGTCTGGTTTAGTACTATTTGTAATTGCAAACTCCCACTCTTTATTACTGTTGGGGTCAATATATCTTGTTTGTTTATCGCTAAACTCTTTCAGGACGGACAAAGAGCTGGCAATGATCGGGATGCCTAACTGGCGGGCTTCGAACAGAGGGTAGCCAAAGCCTTCGGCCCATGTCGGGAAAAGCAAAGCCTGCGCCCCAGCGAGTAGGTTTTGGGTCGCCGTGTCAGAGAGGTTTTGGTGTTCGAAGACAATTTGGCCCATAAAAGGCGCGTGATCGAGGGTGTTGAACACCGCCTCGTTCTTCCAGCCGCGCCGCCCGATGATGTGCAGATGCGGGGCGGCTCTGCCCTGTTCGTCCCAGAAATTTTGCCAGATGCCCAAGGTCAGCGCGTGGTTCTTGCGCGGCTCGATGGTGCCGAGTTGGACGAAATAGGGGTGTTGGGCTGATGTTTTGGGCGATGCTCTGGCCGTCTTTGGGGGGTCTTCTACCCCTAATGGCGCGACGATGAT
>CAYLLD010000149.1:0-7071 GCA_964384315.1 uncultured Rhodobacterales bacterium
CGTCCCTCGCCAAAGTCGCGGCCCGTCACCAGCGGCGTGCCGTCCTCAAGGGCGGCGATCACGCGGTTGGGCAGATCAGGATCGGGCTGCGCCATCACCTGCGTGGTCACATCGACCTCATCGGGCAGGCTCAGGCCAAAAAACAGGCTCTCAGGGTCAAAATCGCGCAGGCGTTTGGGCGCGCCCCAGCTCATTGTGCCGCCCACAGACCGCCCGCCAGCACGCAGGTTCACAGGCAAAAGCGGATCAGGCCGCGCACGGGTCGAGGTCGCTTGCGCCAGACGCGGGCCCGCAAACCGCAGCAAAAGCCCGCCTTCGAGCACCCAATCGGTGAGCTGCGCCTCTTCGTCCGGCGAGAGCGTGCCCACATCGGCCATGATCACCATGTCCGGCGCGGTGAGCATCAGATCGGCAAAGGGCGCTTCGACCAGTTCCGCCGTGGGGGCGAGGGCCTTGCGCAGATAGTGCATGGGCTGGACGAGCTGCTGGCCTTCGTCATCACCGCCCGAGGCCAAAAGCGCCACTTTGCGGCGGCGCAGATCATTGCTGGCGAGGTGAACGGCGGCGGCGCTGCGGGCACCCTCCAACTCGAAACGGGTGATGCGGTTGCGCAGCTCCAGTGGCACATCGATGATGATCTCGGCTTGGGTATCGGTCTCTTCGAACCGGCCCTCGCCGCGCGCCAGCCGCCTATCAATACCGCTGGGATCAGGCCCGACCGCATGGACGATGACCTCATCCGCCGCCACGCCGATGCGGGCGACATCCACGATGATCTCGCCCTCTTCGAGCCGCGCATTGGTCAAAGCCGTCCGGCCAGTTTGGCGGGCGATCATAGTGACGGGGCCGCGGTCTTTCAGGGTATCGATGAGCGCGGGGTCGATCTCTTGGGCAACACCATCATGCAGCCAAATCGTCTCAAAATCACCCTCGGGCAATCCGGCCAAAAGCCCCGCCCGATCAGGGCTGTAGGGGGCTGGGGCCAACGCAGGCAGACGGGCCAAACCATCTGTGGCATCAGCAAAGCCGATCTGCCCGGTTTGCAGTGCGCCCAAGGACTGAAAAGCCACCGGACGACCACCGCGACCGGCGTCCTTGAGAACGCTCTCGGCCCAGTTTTGCCGCGCCTGCCAATCCTTCGCCGAAGCCCAGCCACCGTCCATGACCACCAAGAGCGGACCGCCCAAAATGCTGCGCACCAAAGGGTTGATGACTGGGGCCGCAAAGGCAATCACCGCCGCCGCAACCGCCAGCATCCGCAAGAGCAGCAGCCACCACGGCGTCTTATCCGGCGTCTTTTCCTTATCGTCGAGGCCCAGCAGAATTTGCACACCCGGAAAGGTCTCGATCTTGGCCGCAGGGGGCGTGGCGCGCAGAAGCCACCACAGGATCGCCAGCACAAACAGCCCAAGCAGGAGCCAAGGCGAGGTGAACGAGATCGTTTCAAGCCCCATCATAGGCGAAATCCTTCGAGGGCGGCGAAAAGCCAAACGAGGGCGGAACGCGGGGTCTCGGTGGTGCGGTGATCCGCGTAGAGCCAGCCGGTGCGCCGCGCGATGGTGCGCAGCTCGTCCTTGAGCGCGGCGAGGCGGTCAAGATAGGCGTCACGCAGGTTGCGCGCGCGGTCGGTTTCATATTCCAGCCCGCCGCCCATGGATCGAAAAATCGTGCGGCCATCAAAGGGAAAGGCCTCTTCGGCGGGGTCGAGCACCTGATAAATCACGCCTTTGACCCCAGCATCCGCTGCCTGCGCGACCTGCTCGATCAGGGCCTCGCGCGGCCCCATGAAATCGCTCATCAGCACAGCGCGCGCACCGCTGGCCAGCCGCGTCAGAGGCACCGCGCCATATTCGGTCTCATCTGGGGTGAAGAGCGCATTTGCAATGCTCTCAAGCTGCGGACGGCCACGGCGGGGATGGGCCGCATCAGAGCCCATAAGGGCAAAGCGCTCGCCGCCACGATTGAGCGCGATGGCGAGGGCAAGGGTCAAGAGCCGCGCGCGGTCCGCCTTGCTTTGCGGGGCCTGCTGCGAGCGGAAACTCATGGCCTTTGAGGGATCAACCCAAAGCGAGACGGCCTGCGCGACCTCCCATTCGGTTTGGCGGATATAAAGCCGGTCCGAGCGCGCAGAGCGGCGCCAGTCGATGGCCGCAAAATCATCCCCAGCCTCGGCGCGGCGGTACTGCCAAAAGCTCTCGCCAGCGCCGTGCTGCCGCCGCCCGTGATCGCCCAGAACGACATTGGCCGCCAGCCGTTCGGCTTCGGCCATCAAGGGCGGCAATGCGGCGCTTAACCCTTCGGCACCCGCGCGTAACTTGTCGGGGCGCGCATATGTGTCGGGTTGATCCACGCTCAGGCGGCCGCCGCCAAACCAGCTTGCCGCACCAGATCATCGATCACGCCGGTGAGGGTTTTGCCCTCGGCGCGGGCTGCATATGACAACGCCATGCGGTGTTTGAGCACTGGCTGGGCAAGCGCGAGCAGATCGGCCTCGGTGGGCGCGAAACGGCCCTCCATCAGCGCACGGGCGCGCACGGCGAACATCAGCGCTTGGGCCGCGCGCGGTCCCGGCCCCCAAGAAATCGAGGATTTCACCTCGGCGGTCGCCTCGGCACTATCGGGGCGGGCCGCACGGACCAAATCGAGGATGCGCTCAACCACCGCCTCGCCCACAGGCACGCGGCGGATCAGTGTTTGGGCGTCAAGCAGCTCTTGGGTCGTGAAGACCGGCGTGATCTGCGCGTTTTCGGCGCCCGTCGTGGCGAGCATGATATTCCGCTCGGTCTCGCGGTCCGGATATTCGACGTCGATCTGCAACAAGAACCGATCAAGCTGCGCCTCTGGCAGCGGATAGGTCCCCTCTTGCTCAATCGGGTTTTGCGTAGCCAGCACGTGGAAGGGCGCGGCCAGCGGGCGCTCTTCGCCTGCGATGGTCACGATCTTTTCCTGCATGGCCTGCAAGAGCGCGGATTGCGTGCGCGGGCTGGCGCGGTTGATCTCATCGGCCATCAATAGCTGACAGAAAATCGGCCCCTCGATGAATTTAAAAGCGCGGCTGCCATCTGGCCCGGTTTCGAGCACCTCGGCCCCCAGAATATCCGAGGGCATCAAATCCGGCGTGAATTGCACACGGTTGCTTTGCAACCCCATGACGGTGGCGAGCGTATCAACCAAAAGCGTCTTAGCCAGCCCCGGCACACCGACCAAAAGCCCGTGCCCCCCGCTCAAGAGCGCGATGATCGCCAGATCGACAACGCTTTGCTGACCGATGATCTTGCGACCGATCATATCCTTGGCTTCGGCAAGCTTTGGGCCCAGCCGCTCGACCGCTTCGATCAGTTCGTTTTCATCAGCCATCGTATTGAACCTCTTGAATTGGGGTAAATCACGTTAGTATGTGGTTCGTAATGTACGCTGGCCAAGTGGCCAAAAGCAAAAGGAATGCAAAACCTCGTGAGCCAGAGTGGTCAGAATCCCGTGATGCCGGACGCAAAAGCACTTGAGGAGGCGGCAAAAGCGGCCTCAAAGGGCGGTTTACCGCCAGTTCATCTATGGAATCCCCCCTTTTGTGGCGATCTTGATATGCGCATCGCGCGGGACGGCACGTGGTTTTATCAAGGCACACCGATTGGGCGCGCGCCGTTGGTGCGACTGTTTTCGACGATTCTCCGCAAAGATGGCGCTGATTATTTTCTGGTCACGCCTGTTGAAAAGGTTGGAATCATCGTTGAGGACGTGCCCTTTATCGCGGTTGATTTCGAAGGTGGCGGCAGCGGCACAACCCAGACCCTGCGCTTTGAAACCAATGTTGGCGATTTTGCCACCGCCGGGGCGGCGCATCCTTTGCGCATTGAGCGAGACCCGAAAACAGGCGAGCCCTCGCCCTATGTTTTGGTGCGCAGCAATCTTGAGGCGCGCATCGATCGCAAGAGCTTTTACCGGCTGGTCGATTTAGGTGAACACCGCGAGCATGAGGGCGCGTCTTGGTTTGGGGTGACCTCAATGGGTGTTTTCTTTGCGATGATTCCCAGCATTGAGCTTGAGGCCTAGCGGCACTCGACCTTGACGTAAGGTACGGGGGAAACCGCCGCAACCTTTCCCATAGTTTCGACTTTCCATAAATTTTATAAAAGCCTCAGTTGATCAAACGATCAGATACGATTGAGTAAGCGTAAAGAGTGAAAATTTGGCCGCGGGTTCCTGGGTGGAATGAGTGGCGGCCAAAGACGTAGCAGGGGGTGCTAGTTTGCGACCAGTGTGGTGGTTGCAAAGCGTAGTGAGTGGGTGGATTTGATGGATGCCGCGCATGGTTCACAGGGACGAACCTGCGCGGCTCATCAAGTTGTTGGCCGTTACTTGGCCAACACGCTTTGGGTTGGGCATCGGGACTATAATTGGGACGAATGTGATGCCCGCCCAAACGTATTTTTAAGTCTGTTGGAATTTTGCTTACTGAGCAGCGTGTTTCGTTGTTTCGCCGCTCATGTATTGTACTGGCGCGTCTGGCCTTCGCTTGCAGGTCGGGCGCGCTTTTTGTTTAGGCAACAGCCCGCGACAGGGCACATTGCGACCACAGGTCAGACAAAGCCTGAACCAGATGCGCAATATCAGCATCGGTGTGCAGCGGGCCGGGGGTAAAGCGCAGCCGTTCAGTGCCCTTGGGCACTGTCGGATAATTGATCGGCTGCACGTAGATGCCGTATTGATCCATCAAAATATCAGCGATCTCGCGACATTTCACCGGGTCTTTGATCATCACAGGAATGATGTGGCCGGGGTTTTCCAGATGCGGAATGCCCCGCGCATCAAGCGCCGCGCGCAGCCTGGCCACGCTTGCCCGTTGACCTTCTCGCTCGACGCTCGACAATTTCAAATGCTGGATCGAGGCCATGGCACCTGCAGCAACCGCTGGTGGCAGCGCCGTGGTGAAAATGAAGCCACTGGCAAAGGAACGCACAAAATCGCACATCGCCGTTGAACCAGCGATGTAACCGCCGACCACGCCAAAGGCCTTGCCCAGCGTGCCTTCGATGATGGTAACCCGGTCCGCAACACCCAGCGCCTCGGCAATGCCACCGCCGCGCGGCCCGTACATGCCCACGGCATGAACCTCATCAAGGTAAGTCAGCGCGCCATATTTATCGGCCAAATCACAAATTTCAGCGATCGGGGCCATGTCCCCGTCCATAGAATAGACGCTCTCAAAGGCGATAATCTTCGACGCATCCGAATCGCAGCTCGCCAAAATCTCTTCGAGATGGGCCAGATCATTGTGACGCCAGATCTTCTTGGCACAGCCCGCGTGGCGAATGCCCTCGATCATCGATGCGTGATTGAGACTGTCGGAAATGATCACCGCATTTGGCAGACGCTTGCCCAAGGTCGAGAGCGTGGTCCAATTCGACATGTAGCCGGAATTGAACAACAACGCCGATTCCTTGCCGTGCAAATCCGCAAGCTCGCGCTCAAGCAGTACGTGATAGTGGTTATTGCCTGAAATATTGCGTGTTCCGCCTGCCCCAGCACCGCTGCGATCAAGCGCGTCCTTCATGGCCGCGATCACTTTTGGATGCTGGCCCATGCCCAAATAATCATTCGAACACCAAATCTTCACGTCACCAGTTTGCCCATCGGCCCGGTGGTTCACGGCGCTTGGGAATGACCCGCGCTGACGTTCAAGATCGGCAAAGACCCGGTAATTCCCTTCGTCGCGCAAGGCGTCGAGTTGGGCTGTGAACTGATCTTCAAACGTATTTTTAGGGGTAGTCATAAAGATAGTATCCTTGGTCTCAATCCAAGCAATGCGTCAGATAAGGTGCTACTTAGAATAGTTCAAAAAAAATTTAGGATCAATTATTCATAGATGTTTTAATGCGCGACAGTCTGGCGCGGGTCTGTGCAAAAATCAAGCAAAGCTCAAAGCGGCTCAATCAACGACGGCTCATCGGGCGCGCGCGACGAGTTGACCTTGCGCGCAACCTTATGGGCGGCAAGGGTGCCAATTTTGGCCGGTTTCATCAAAACCGCCGCCCCTTTTCCCGCCTCGCCCAGCCAAAGCGCGTGGTCGTCCGGCTCAATCATAACCGGCTGGCGGTGATGAATATGCGCGATGTCAGAGGCCGCCTCGCAGGTGACAATGGCGACGGTCTCTAACCTCTGGCCCTCAGGCAAAGCCCAAGTCCGCCAAATCCCCGCAAAGGCAAAGCTCGCACGATCCACCGGGTGAATATACCACGGATCGCGCCCGCCATCCTCGGCCTTGGTCCATTCATAGAACCCCGTTGCCGGGATCAAACAACGCCGCTCACGGGCCGCTTTGGCGAAGGCTGGCTTTTGCGCGATGGTCTCGGCGCGGGCATTGATCAAAAGCGGCCCGTCATTCGGCGTTTTGTACCAATGCGGAATAAACCCCCACCGCATTTTCACCACACGCCGCCCCTCTTGGCTCGATATAGCAACGCGAATATCTTGGGTTGGGCAAATGTTATAGAGCGGCGGCGCATTGTCCGGCGACACGATTGTCGCATCAAAAAGTTGGCTCACCATGTCAGGTGGCAAAGTCAGGGCAAAGCGTCCGCACATGATCTGATCTATAAACCGGCATCAAGGCGCGCGCCAATGCGCGAAAACCAGCCGAACGGGGCACACATGTTAGCAACACATGGGTAATTTTAGGGAACCGCCTCACTAAATTCTTGCCCCCGGTTAAGATTAATGAGATTTTTCCGCAAAATTTATGTGGGAATTTAGCATGAGATTAATTGCACTCTTGGCCCTGCTGGGGCTCGTAGCATGTCAAAGTGGAGGGCCAAGCACCTCTCGTATCTTGAGCGATAGCGCGGTGACCCGTGCGTCGACAGAGGATATCGATTACGTGGTGATTGAGCCTGATCTGACCTTGGCGAACCGCCTGAGCGAAGTGAACATGGGCTCTGACGTCGGGTTCTTCATCGGCAAGGGCCGATCAGCACCGATCGTCATCGGTCAAGGCGATCTTTTGGAAGTCGCCATCGTTAGTACCTCGAGCACGGGGTTCATCGACTTTTCGCAAAACTCGGTATCGCCAGTTTC
>CAYLLD010000150.1:0-7068 GCA_964384315.1 uncultured Rhodobacterales bacterium
CCTCGGGCGGTCTCGGGCAGATTTTGATGGGTTTTGACGTGTTGCATATCCGGCCCGGCATGTCACCGGGCGGACCCGGTCAGTCGATCGTTTGACTGGGCGCAAGCACTTCGGCCTCGCCCGTGAGTACGGCCTTTTCGCCCACCCAAGCCGTGCATTCAAGGGTCACGCGGCGGTTTTCACGATTGATTGCGCTAACGCGAACCTCGGCGCGGACCTCATCGCCCGGGCGCACCGGGGCGAGAAATTTGAGCGACTGGCCCAGATAGATCGCACCTTGGCCCGGCAGTTGCCCACCGATGATCGCGGAAAACAGCCCTGCCGTGAGCATCCCATGGGCCACACGCCCGCCAAAAATGGTGGTTTTGGCGAAATCTTCGCAGAGGTGAACCGGGTTGTCGTCCAGAGAAAGCGCCGCAAAAGCTTCGATATCCGCGTCGGTGATGGTCTTTGTCACCCCGCGCGCCATGCCCGGTTTCAGATCCTCAATAAAGACGGTTCCCTTTTGCGGACTGCCTTGAGGGATGTCGTGCTGAATTTGATCAAACATAGCGTTGCCTACCGGAATCATTCTCTCACTGGAAATTATCCTACGATACATCCAGCGAAAAAGAAACAATCTTGCGCAACTATTTTAAAATAGATTATCTAAAGTTGTAATTTTATTGCGCGTCTTGGCTTTTCCCACCTTAGCGCAGATACCCAATAGCGAAACGCGCCGCCAGTTGAGCCTCGGTCAAAAACCCATCAAGCATTGCCTGATCAGGTGTACCATCTTTGAGACCCGTTTCCTCAGCCGCCAAACCGCCAGCCACAAAAAGACAATCCAAGCCTTCGCCAGATGCCCCTAGCACGTCGGTTTTGATCCCATCACCGATGCATAAAATCCGATCATCGGGCACACCTGCAGGGCGCAGCGCGTTCAAGCGTTGGCGCGCAAGCGTGTAAATTGGGGGATGCGGCTTGCCGAAGTAAAAGCTACGACCGCCCGCCTCGGTATAGGCCTGCGCAATCGCCCCCGCACAGTAAAGCCGCCTCTCGCCCATATCGACCACGATATCAGGATTGGCGCATAGCAACGGCAGATCGCGGTAAACCCCCTCTAGGATCATGGCGCGATAGTCCTCTGGGGTTTCTTTGCTGTCGTCAAAAAGGCCCGTGCAAACGATGCCTTCGGCCTCGGCCAGCGGCACACGCGTCACATCAATCGGCTGGCCCGCGTCATCCAAAAAGAAATTCCCATCTTTTTCCGCAGGACCAAGGTGAAAGACCTTTTTGCCGAACATATGCTGCGCCATGGCCGCTTGGGCGCTGTCACCGGATGTGACCACCAGATCGAAGCTGTCCTTGGGGGCATTCATGCGCGCCAGTTGCGCGATGACGGCGTCTTGGGGGCGCGGGGCGTTGGTGAGCATCAGGACCGTGCCGCCCTTGGCGCGAAAGGCGGCCAGCGCTGCAGCGGCCTCGGCAAACACCTCTAGGCCATTGTGATAGACCCCCCAAACATCGCATAACACCGCGTCGTATTGATCGGAGATATCGCTAAATGCGTTGATAATTTGTGCCATGGGTGGCCTCCCGCCGGGGTCGTTGCCTGAATCGCTTGGGTGCTTTTCGCGGGTAACCCGGCCTAAGGGCAAGGGCTATTCGACGATCCGCTCAATCAAAAAGCCCTGCTTTTCCAAGAGGCGTAAGATCCCGTGTTCGCCGGGCAAATGCAGCGCGCCCACGGCAACGACCTTATTGCCCTCTTCAAGCGCGGGAATGAGGGTTTTCATCCAGCTGGTATTGCGTTTGACCAGCAGCAGATCATGGGCCCCAGCTAACAGATCATCGGCGATAGGATGGTCAATGGCACCGCGCATTTCGCGCTCCGTGATTGCCCAAAGCACCTGGATTTCCTCGATCAAATACATCTGCATGGTCCAATCCGGGTTCATCGAGGCGGCAACCGCATCCAGATCAACCGAGCGGGCGATGCTCACGAGGGTTTTGACCCCTGCCAAATCCGCATCGAAATCGCGGTTGTCCACGAGGGCCAAAAGCTCTTCGAGGGTCTCAAGCGCGCCGATCTCGATGTCATTGCGCCGCGCAAAGCGCATCAGTTGATCATCAACCCCCGGAGAGCTTTGGGACATCTGCTCTAGAAAACAGGCATCGAAAAACATGGCGGCGCCAAGGGCCCAAGGTTTTAACCGATTGGCCATGACCTCGGGGATGTTTATCGGGGCGAGCCGAGACATCAAAAAGTCCCAGTCATCAGGGCTAAACATCGGGCGCAGGTCCGGCCCATCAATCTGGAAAAACACATCAAGGTTGCGCAAAATCACGTTGAGATCCTGCTGGCTAGGATCATCAACCTCAAGATAGAGCCGATCAGCCTTGGCCACCGCATCAAAAAGCGATTGCGGGATGTTCAACCGCTCATCGTCGATATGGACCGTGCCATAGACAATAGAACGGGCCTCGCCTTTGGAGACCTGCCAGTAAATCCCGCGCGGATATGGTGTATCCTCCACGAGGGGCAAAAGCTGCGACAAATTGATCGGCTGGTCGCTATAATCAAAGTCGCAAGTTTCACGGGCTAAGGCGGTGGTCGGGGCAAATGCGGGGATGAGAAACGTAATCGCCAGCAAGACAACGAAAAATGATCGCATGATAACCTCTTTTAACATGGTGGTTAGTTTAACGGATTTTTTTGGCAATACTATGGCCCCTAGGTGATCGTTGTGGCTTGCCGTTGCACGCTGGGGGCTACAGACTAAGAGCGGGCGTGAGGGTCTTTGAGATTTCCCACGCGATCATGCGCAAAAGGCGGGTGCAATGAGTGATTTTTCCAAAGGTGCAGCTTGGATGCGCGGGGCGGTTATTCCCATCACTGAGGCACAGGTGGGCGTCACCGATTGGGGGATCACCCATTCCGATGCGGTTTATGATGTGGTGCCGGTGATTGAGGGCGCGTTTTTCCGTCTGCCCTTATATTTAGAGCGGTTTGGGGCGTCGATGGATACAGGCCGGTTCGACATCGGATTGACCAATCTGCAAATCACAAAAGCGCTTCACGATATGGTCGCCGCAAGTGGTCTTCGGGATGCCTATTGCGCAATGGTGGCGATGCGCGGGACGCCACTTATTCCCGGCAGCCGCGACCCGCGCGATTGTGCGAACCATTTTTATGCGTGGTGCGTGCCTTACGTCCATGTGATCAAGCCGGAGGTTGCGGCAAAAGGGGCCAGCCTGTGCATCCCCGAGACGATCCACCGCATTCCCGCCAATAGCGTGAACCCTCGGGCGAAAAACTATCAATGGGGCGATTTCACGTCGGGTCTGTTCGATGCCAAGGACAAAGGGTATGAAACGGTGCTGCTGCGCGATCACGCCGGATGCGTGACGGAAGGGCCCGGCTTTAACGTCTTTGCGATCAAAGGCGATTGCGTGGTGACCCCGGATTTGGGCGTCTTGGAAGGCATCACAAGACGCACGATTTTAGAGATTTGCGCTGAAATGGGCCTTAGTGTTCAGGTGCGCGCCCTGCCCGTTGACGAATTCCTAAACGCCGATGAGGTTTTCATCTCTACCTCTGGCGGCGGCGCGGTGCCGATCACAAAGGTGAACGACAGGATATTTGGGAACGGCGCGCCCGGACCGACAGCGCAGCGGATTGCACGCAGGTATTGGGACTGGACCACGCGTTCGGCCCATCGCACAGCAATAGAGTTTCCACACGAATAAACGTCCTAATCACTGAAACTCTCAGCAAAAGGCTTGCGGATACTCTGCAATTTTCTCGCCTCTTTATTTTTGAGGCGAATTGACTATAACTTTCTTAACTACATTTTTTATACAGTTTTCCGGGGGCAATTATGGCGACCATTTATTCTATTCCATCCGTTTCTATCGTCGAGGGCGATAATTGGGTTACGAATGCCCAAATCACGATTGAACGCAGCGGCGATCTTCCCGAAGCTTTGACGGAGGTTCAATTTACGAACGGCTGGCAGGTTTTGGATGAGGATCAAGGGGCCGCCAATTTCGCTAGCGGCGATGTGTTTTCCCCCACTAGTAACTCTATCAGATTTGAAGACGGCGAGACCTCTAAGACATTCTTGGTCCCGATCATCGGCGACAACGAGGCAGAGACCGATGAAACTGTTAGCTTTGTTCTAAACGAGCGCGCGCGCATTGAAGAGCGTTGGGTTGATACGCAGGTTGCAAAAGGCGAAATCACCATCATTGATGATGATCAACCCGGTGATGACAGTGCCACCAAACGCGAGGCATTTGGCACCACCACGCTTGGCCTGACCCCCGATGGCACCTATCAAGTCAATGCGCCCGATGGCACCTTGATCGAGCTTGTCAGAAATGGCCAACCCCTATCGGACACGACCTTTCCAGATCGGGAAATGGTCCAAGCCGAGTACAATGAGACCACAGGTGGCTATCGTGTGCTTTGGCAACAGACCGGGGCTGAAACTGGACCAAATCTTGTTGGCAACCTTGACGCAGATGGCGCTTATATCGACGAATATGTCGAGACCGACGTTTCGCTATTGCAGACGCTATTTTCAAGCAACCTTGGCGCCCCGACCTTTGTGTCCACTAGCGCGTATTCACAAGATGGCACTGAGCTTACCGTCACAAGAATTTCTGAGCAGGCCAAGTCGGAACAAATCTATAAAACCAACACGAATAGCGGTGAGATCGCCCTCATTAGATCGACCGATTTCTCGAGCGATGGCGCATTAAGTATCACGAGCTATTATGAGTTTGACACTTCCTATTTAGAGCACAACGCAAAAATTGATGAAGACGGGGATCGGTTTGTTATCAGGTCAGAGTTCGGTGAAAGGGGTGAAGTTTACTATCATGATGTTTCTGACAGTGAAGACTGGGCAATTTATGTAGATACGTTTGTAAACTTTGGCTCAACCAGCGAGGACTACTACATTTTCGACGATGGAAGTGATGTTAGAACGTTTTACAACACAAGTTTCCAACCGCGCAAAATTGTAAGAACCGATACCAACGGCGATACGGAAACAATCGAGTATTTGTTGGTGTCCGGTGAAGGATTTGTCGAGGTGACGCGCGCTGATAACAGCGATAGCGAGACATGGGAAACCATCACCGAGACTTATGCCAATGTGAACTACTATAATCGTGATGTGACAGATGGCTTTGGCGATCTGATTTCCGTCGAGACAAAATTTGATGACGGCAGCGAAGAGCTCACCCAGTTTGATCCCATTCAAGTCATTGAAGCTGATGGGTTCACCGAACTTCACGTCAATGAGGCCGGTGGCTATCAGCTCCATAACGACAATGGCGCGCGCGTGACCTTGACCCAAGATGGTCAACCTTTGTTGGCCGCAGATATTGATCTCATTCACGTTGAAAGTGATTTTCTAAACAGAGGGTTTTACGAGCCGCAGGCTGGATGGAGCGCGCTTTGGGCTGATGATGGTAGCGGCATCTATCGTGTTAGCCAAATCGCTTATGACGGTGCGCTAATCGGGGGCTTTCAAACGGATAATGCTGCGTGGTTAGAGCGCGAATTCAGGGCTGATCTGCAAATTACAGACCCAACAAATGATCCATACATTAGCTGGTTTTTCGACGCGGATGGAAACGCGGGAATTGGGGATAGCCAAAACGACACGTATACACTTGCTTCATTTGAGCCAGTGATCTCATTCACTGAAATCTTGCGCGATGGGAACCCGATTACATCTGCAGATGGTCGGCTTATTCTGGCCGAAAAAAACTTAGAGACCGATGGGTATTATGTGCTTTGGGATCGCGCGAACGGAGATCCCTTTTTGGTCGGAAATGTATCGAATGAGGGCATCTACCTTAGCGAATTTAATGTAGCCTCACGCGAAACAATCAATGATTTATTTAACCTTGAGACCCCTGACCTTTCGGATGCCTCGGAAACCGAAAGCGCCGGAGAAACCGACCTTGGAACAGTATTCACACCTCTGGGAGACCGCGTTCAATTTGTGCGCAAAACTGACGGCGAGGGCGCTATTTTAAAGATAGACGGCCAGTATATTGAAGCGGATTATGATGACGGCTTTTTTCAAGCAGAATTCAACGAAGAAACCCGAATTTACAGCGTCTTTGATAAATTTGAGAAAAGCGGCCAATTCCGCGTTTTGGAATTCGATGAAAACGGCGATTTTCTTCGTGACTACATCGAGGCGTCAGCGCCAAAGATCGTAGAATTGTTTAACTTGGGCGACGGTCTAACCCAAGAACCACCCATTGATGAGCTTGAAACCTCTGGGGAAGTCCAAATCAGCACATTGGGCAATGAGTTCTTTGAGGAAGATCTTTACTACGCCATCAAGCTTGATGATGAACGGCATGTTCCCCTGACGATCGGTGAGAGGTTCATGACCTTGGACGACGGATCGTTGATCCATGCCGAGCCAAACCCGGCAAATGATGGCTATTTTGTCTTGTGGGAAGGGGGCTTGGCGACCGAGACGTTTCTGGTCGGCGAAGTTGACGCAAATGGCGCTTACGTGAATGAGTTCACGGTGACGTCCAAAGATGAGATACTCACAACCTTTGCGATTGAATGGGACCCTTCACGGATCTCTCCAATCGAGAAAATCGGCGGTATTGATCTGGGACGATATTTCGACTTCAGTAGTTATTTCTGGGATGATGCCTATTTTGTTCGCACGGCTCAAAATGAGAATATCCCCCTGACCCGTAATGGCGATACCCAGTTCATGGATAGCCCCTTGTTGCATGCGGAATATAATGAGCAAACTGGTGGATTTTTGGCGCTTCAAGGGCAATACGATTACACCGTAAGTGCTTTCTTGACCTTTGATGAAAATGGGCAGCTCACCGAGCCCAAGACCGTGTATAATTTTGCGGCTGACGGAACTTATGTGGATGAGTTCACTAGCGATGACACCGACCTTCTTGAAGTGACGTTCAAACACGATCTGAACGGAGACGGCATCATTGGTGCAAACGCGCCAATCACTGGCTCAGAGCCAGAGCCAGAGCCAGAGCCAGAGCCAGAGCCAGAGCCAGAGCCAGAGC
>CAYLLD010000151.1:0-7006 GCA_964384315.1 uncultured Rhodobacterales bacterium
TCGAAGAGCGACAGGCGGGTTTTGGGCGCAGTGCTCATCACAACCCCTCCAGTTTGGTGGCATCGAAATCCGGGCCGCGCTCCAGTCCGATTCCTTCTTTGCTCATTTTGACAATGACACCTGCATTGAGAAGTTTATTCTTCAATTCATCTAGCTTCGAAAAGTCTTTTGTTTCCATTGCCGTCGCTCTTAAGTCGGTCAGTCTAGCGCATAATTCCTTAAACACAGGCAACACTTTCTCGTCAGGTTGATTGATCGTGACGAGTTGATCCAAATCTTCGAAGCCCAAAAGCAGGAGCGATGGCAAAAAGGTTTTTTGGGCATGTTCATCGCCTGCACGTGCCGCTTTTGCCAATGCGTGCAATCGCGAGATTGCCAAGGGCGTATTTAGATCATCGGCAATTGCGTTCAAAACGTCCGTATCTGGGCCGGACTCTTCATAGGTTATATTGCCGTCAATTATACGCGCCCAATCGAAAAGCGCCTTCTTTGCCTCATCGGCCTTTTTCTCGGTCCAATCCATCGGCTTGGAATACTGCGTCGAGAGCAGCACAAAGCGGATCACCGCACCATGATAGCCCTGATCCAGCAAATCGCGCACGGTGAAGAAATTGCCCAAGGACTTGGACATCTTTTTGCCCTCGACCTGCAGCATTTCGTTGTGCAGCCAATAGCGGGCCATGGGCGCGCCATGGGCACAGGTAGACTGGGCGATCTCGTTCTCGTGGTGGGGGAATTGCAGATCGATGCCACCGGCGTGAATGTCAAAAGTCTCGCCCAGCAATTCCCGCGCCATGGCCGAACATTCGATATGCCAGCCCGGACGACCCTCGCCCCAAGGTGACGGCCAACCCGGCCCGTCGCCCGCCGGTTTCCAGAGCACAAAATCCATCGGGTCTTCTTTGTAAGGCGCAACCTCTACCCGCGCACCGGCGATCATATCATCGACGGAGCGGCCCGACAGCTTGCCGTACTCCGCATAAGAGCGCACCCGAAACAGCGCATGGCCCTCGGCAGCATAGGCGTGATCCTTTGCGATCAGCTCTTCGATCATTGCGATCATCTGGGTGATATATTCCGTGGCGCGCGGCTGGTGATCCGGCGGGATGACGCCCAAAGCGCCCATGTCATCGAGATACCAGCCGACGGTCTCTTCGGTGATCTCACGGATAGGCCGACCGGTTTGCGCAGCGCGGGCGTTAATTTTATCGTCCACATCGGTGATATTGCGCACGTATGTGACGTGATCCGCCCCATATGTCAGCCGCATCAGCCGCGCCAGCACGTCAAAGACCACCGCCGGACGCGCATTGCCCAGATGGGCGCGGTCATAGACCGTCGGCCCGCAGGCATAGATGCGCACATCCGCCGGATCGAGCGGCTCAAACAGCTCTTTGGTGCGGCTCGCCGTATTCCACAGCTTTATCTGAACCATATTTCAAACGCCTTTATGCTCGCGAATAGTCGGCGCGGGCCTATCATCATCAGTCAATTTTGGAAACAAAGAGACACGCCCGCGCTGCTATATCAGCCGGTGATAATAATCTCGCAAATGTAGATCGCGTGTTTCATGGGGGTTCTGTAGCGGGGTTTTGTTAAAATGTCGATTAAGTTTTTGGCACTTAAGAGTGGCAAAATTTTTTGCAGTCGTTAGATACCCGTCGCTAGCCTCGGGCAAAACCGAAATCGCGATCTTTATATTTGCGTTAACAAGTAACTGAGTGCGAGCACCACAAATAAAGAGACGACAATGCTGACACAAAACCCAAGTACAACAGAGCAAGCCCGCCGAATTCAACAACTGTATTCGGCTGTAGTTTTGGCAGTCATCGATGACGCCATTAAAGACCAAAGTCGAATTGGCACTGGCGCGGATGACATTGTCCGCTGGGCTGGTTCGCGCGACGGGCGCGAGGTGTTGATGAACGCCGGAATTGAGCCAAATTCGCGAACTGCCGCCGGATTGATGCGCTTTGTCGAGCAGGGCCAACCGACCAATACCGCCCTGTCACGACGCAGCAAACAGCGTGAGGCGATGGCCGCCGCAGTGTGATCCAAAACCAGGACGCCGCGGGTTTTGCCTGCGGCGGTCTTGGCTCTTGACGCAAAAGCGTCCTTGGCTCTTGACGCAAAAGCGTCCGTAGAACATAACAAGAACATGTCTATCGCGCCGCTCTCTCGCCAAACCCCCAAAACGCTGCCCGAGGTGGCGCTAACGCCGCAGATCGGCTTTGCCCGTGGCCGCGTGCATGAGTTATGCGGCCCAGCGCGGCGGCGCTTTGCGGTGATGATCGCGGCGCAAACCCAAGGTCCGGTGCTGTGGATCCGCCCCGCTTGGACGCCCGAAAAGCTCTGCGCCGACGGCATGGCCGCTCATCTGAACCCTGGACGCATCGTCTTTACGGATGTGATCCGCGCCCCTGATATTTTGTGGTGCATGGAGGAAGCGACGCGCTCTGGCGCGGCCCCTGTGGTGATCGCCGAGATGACCGAGCCGCCGGGGCTGACCCCTGTGCGGCGGCTGCATTTGGCGGCAGAAACATCCAAAGTGCTGCCCTTGCTTTTAAGCACGGGCGAAGGCGGGGCGCAGGGGGTGGAAAGCCGCTGGCATATGGCCCCAGCGCATGAGGTGCCGCAAGCCCGTTGGACCGTGACGCGGCTGCGGGCGCGGATGCTGCCACCGGCGAATTGGACGCTGACATTGTTGGATAAGGTTTTATTGGCGGCCTAGCTAAGACGTAAGCGGGGCCTGCCCGCGTAACCAGTCCGCCAGATCAAGCGGGTCAAGCTGCCCTTGGGCGAGCGCGATAATCCGAGGACCGATCTGCATCACATTCCAGTCGATCTCAACACCATGCAGATCAAGACTGACATCCATCGTCTGAAACGCGGTGCGCTTATTGCCGTCATTGAAACAATGCCCTTGCGCGATGGCCGCGGCGTAACTGGTGGCCAGCTCAAAAGGGTCCGCGATCATACCGTAGGCCAAGCGGTTATCAACGCGGCCCAAAGCACCCGCGAGCGATTTGTCCCGCGCCAAACCGGCCAATTCGCCGTGGTTCAACACCGCGTCATGGATCAGAACGACCAAATCCGCAGACATGGTCCGAAGGGTCATTTATCTTTGAGATAATCGAGAACCGGCTGATTGATGGTTTTGCGCTTGGCGAGGCTGTCGAGCACCTCTTGGCTGCTGGCAGACATCGGTTCGTCATCGGTGCCATCCGCCGGAACGAGATAGCCCACAAGGGCCGAGTTTTTCATGATCGCGACGGGATTACCATTGGCGCGGGCGAGCACTTTATGAGGCTCGCGCAGCTCGGTCATGGTGCAGATGTGGTTGGTCAAGAGGCGTGTCATGGGGTCGGTCTTTTGTGGATGTATGTTATAATGTGTATTGGAATGTATATTGTAATGGGTGAAAAATCAAGGTTGGGGGTGATGTGGTAAAGGACTGTGGGTCCAATCCACGCGTCACCCCTAAACTCCGCCGTCATTTTATCGCCGCGAGACAGACCGCGCCGTGCGACCAGTACACTGATCTTGTCACTCTCTAGCAATGAAGTCAGTGAACAAGTCCACTTGTTCAGTTCCAAAGTATTCGCGTACGATTTGCGAGACATCAACAACGCAACTCACCAATAGAGTGGTCAATTCAAAAAACTCCGTTTCTGAACCGTGATCCATACCTTTTAACCTAATTGGCGTCTTACTACGATCAAAGTGTCGAGCGTCTAGGGCATTGAAACTAGAGTGAGCATGCGAAGAACAGTATTTGTAATAGCATTCGTATACGTCACGCGCGTTTGCACGATCAAAGAGTTCTTTCATTGTGAGATTTACTGCGCCGCTGTCTTTTAATTTTAATTCCTTCTTTTTTAGGTCTGCCCCGAGCTCTTTCTCTGAATCGGCAACACTAGAAATAAAACGATTCCCGCGATACGCGCTTTCGGCCAGTTGGCGTTGTTCGATAACATCTTGAAGCTCCATATTTTTCAAATGCTCTGGATCTAAGACAAGGCATCTAATATGCGCACTAGCTTCAAGGATTTGGCGAACATGTGGATATCCGTGAAAACCAAGGCGGTTTTCAATTAAAAGCAGCGCACAATCCACAAACTCAAGCGAAGAAACTTACAGCAACAAAACTCTTAAATGAATCTTGTTGTTAGAGTCGAAAACGATCTGCTCTGCACTTGGAAACGCTATTTCAACAAGGAGATGTCGACACTCACCTAAATTAAATTTCCTTTTTTGGGGAAACTTCACCCCAAAATCGCTTTCAACTCCCGCCATTCTCCAGCGCTCATACCGGCCTTTTCGGCGTCCATCTCTTCGCCCGCCAGCATCCGCTTCACCGCGTCAACCGCTTTGCCCGATAGAGCCGCGCCGCCCAAACGGTAGTCCTCGAAGGCCGCATAGGCCAGCGGCACCCAGTCCTTGGCGATCTCGCAGATCAGGTCCGCATAGACGCGGATTTCGTATTGCGCGTGTTTGTCGCCGCGCAGGCGCAAGAAGTGGAAGAGATTGTGCAGATCGACCTTCCAGTACATTTGCGTATAGACGTTGATCGGCAGGTTCACCCGCGCCAATTCGCGGGCCAGACCCGCCTGCCCGTCTTGGCTGAGCATCGCCTCGTAATTGTCGTAGGCTTGGGCGCTGTCGTCCTTGAGGATGCGCATCACACGCTCGGCCTCTTCGCCGCTCAACACCTCGCCGCGGCCCTGATTATTCACTTTGGATTGCGCCGCCAGCGCGTCCGGCTCGGGGATATAGAACTCGCGGTCGAGGATCGAGTAGCGCGCCGAATATTCGTTCACATTCGCCGTGCGGTGGCGCAGCCAGTGGCGCGCGATAAAGACCGGCAGTTTCACATGCAGCTTCAGCTCGCACATCTCAAAGGGCGTCGAGTGCCAGTGGCGCATCAGATAATTGATCAGCCCCGCATCGCCCGAAACGTGTTTGGTGCCCGCCCCATAGCTCACCCGCGCGGCCTGCACGATGGCGCTATCGTCGCCCATATAATCAATGACCCGCACAAAGCCGTGATCCAGAACGTCGTGGACATGGAAGAGACGATCCTCCATGGCGGGGACGGTTGGCCGCAGGGTCTTGGCGCTGATTTGACGCTGTTCGGTGATCTCGGCTTGCTGCTCTGGGGTAATAGGCACCTGGTGTCCTTTTCGATTGGTTACGCGACTCAGCGTTCGGCCGCACAATATCTGGAGAGGCGGCATGGGGGAAAGGCCATATAGGGGGGAAATATGGTCAATCTACCCATTCTCTTGACGTAAACTGCTGCCCTTGTGCCTTGCGCGACCCCATTTTCTTTGCACAGATAGTCTAAAAACCTCTTAGGGAGAGATTAACATGACCATAACGGATTTTTTCGCCGACATCCCGAAAGCGCGATTTGAAGGTAAAGACAGCGCCAATCCTTTTGCCTTTCGCCATTACGACGCGGATGAGGTGGTCATGGGCAAACCGATGGCCGAGCATCTGCGCTTTGCCGTCGCCTATTGGCACAGCTTTGCTTGGCCCGGCGGTGATCCTTTTGGTGGTCAGACCTTCGCGCGTCCTTGGTTCGAAGACACGATGGCGGCGGCCAAGCTTAAGGCCGATGTAGCCTTCGAGATGTTCGCAATTTTGGGCGTGCCGTATTTTTGTTTTCACGATGCGGATGTGCGCCCTGAGGGCAGCGACTTTGCCCAGAACGCTGCGCGACTTGATGAGATTGTCGACTATTTCGGCCCCAAGATGGAAAGCAGCGGCACTAAGCTTTTGTGGGGCACGGCCAATCTCTTTTCCCATCGCCGGTTTATGTCGGGGGCCGCCACCAATCCGGATCCTGAGGTCTTTGCCTTTTCGGCGGCCACGATCAAATCCTGCATGGATGCGACCCATCGGCTTGGCGGGCAGAACTACGTACTTTGGGGCGGGCGCGAAGGCTATGAGACCTTGCTCAACACCGATCTGGCGCGCGAGCGGGCGCAGGCGGGGCGGATGCTGGCCATGGTGGTGGATTACAAGCACAAGATCGGCTTTGACGGCACGATCCTGATTGAACCCAAGCCCCAAGAGCCGACCAAACATCAGTATGATTATGACGTGGCGACGGTGTATGGATTTCTCAAGGACTTTGGGCTTGAAGGTGAGGTGAAGGTCAACATCGAGCAGGGCCACGCGATCCTCGCGGGCCATAGTTTCGAGCATGAGATCGCGCTGGCGGCGAGCCTTGGCATCCTTGGCTCAATCGACATGAACCGCAACGATTACCAATCGGGTTGGGACACGGATCAATTCCCCAACAATGTGCCCGAAGTGGCGCTGGCCTATTACGAAATCCTGCGGGCGGGCGGATTTACCACTGGGGGCACAAATTTCGACGCGAAACTACGCCGCCAATCCCTCGATCCTGCGGATTTGATCGCCGCCCATATCGGCGGCATGGATATCTGCGCAGCGGGGCTAAAGGCGGCGGCGGCGATGCTGGAGGATGGCGGTTTAGAGGCGATGCGGGATGCGCGCTATGCGGGTTGGGATAACAGCGATTACCTGCAAAGTGATCTCGCGGCGCTTGAGACCAAGGTGCGCACAGAAGGCATCAACCCAGAGCCACGTTCGGGCAAACAAGAAATTTTAGAGAACTGGGTGAACCGTTTTGTGACCTAGGCCTTGGCGTTGATCAAAGGTCTTGGTCAAAGGCACTGATCACGCGTGCGATATCCTCGCCATAGCTTTCGGCCTTGGTCTCACCCACGCCAGAGACCTGCCGCAAGGCCGCAGCGTCCATGGGCCGCAGCCGCGCCACCTCAACCAAAACCTTGTCGTGAAAAATCACATAGGGCGGCACGCGGTTGGTTTTGGCCAGCTCTAGCCGCCACGCGCGCAGGGCCTCGAATAGCGCAAGTTCGCCCTCGGAAAGCGTTTGTTTGAGGTCTGATTTACCACCGGTTTTGGCGCTGGACTTGGACCGCGTCTTGGCCTGTGACGGGTCTTCGCGCAG